>JANMXV010000582.1:0-15541 GCA_031381325.1 Betaproteobacteria bacterium
ACCACGTGAACCTGTCGCCACAGCATATTTCGGCCTTGTGTACGCTCACCGACCGCCAGCATCTGCACGAAAACCAGGGCGCGCTGCCGTATTTGCCATTGCTTAAAGCGCCCTATTATGTGTTTGTGGGCGCCAAGCCGGCGCGAGCACGCTCGGAATTGGTCACCCAGTTGTGGAAACAAAGCGCGGTTCAGCCATGAAACAGGTTCGCGCATTGTTTCTTTCGGATATCCATCTTGGCACGCGGGCCTGCCAGGCTGACCGCTTGCTCGCCTTTCTGAAGGAATATGAGTGCGAGTATCTCTACTTGGTCGGGGACATTATCGATCTGTGGGCGATGAAACGTACGGTATTTTGGCCGGCAACGCACAACACCATCGTGCAAAAACTATTGCGTATGGCGCGTCACCGAACCAAGGTCTTTTTTGTTCCCGGTAATCACGACGAAGCGCTACGCCACTATATCGGAATGTCTTTCGGCGCGGTGGATATCGTGGCCGACCATGTTCATGTCACTCGCGATGGCAAACGACTGTGGATCATGCATGGCGACCAATACGATCAAGTTACGACCTGCCACCGCTGGATTTCAGTTTTGGGCGATGTGTCCTACACCGTGCTGGTGCATATCAATCGAATACTGTCTTTGAGCCGGCGCAAGCTCGGCATTGGCGGGCATTGGTCGCTGGCGGACTACGCAAAACGAAATGTGCTGAAAGCCGTCGCTTATATTGGGGACTTCGAACAGGTTGCCGCCCGTGCCGCAGCGCATAAACAAATGGATGGGGTCGTCTGCGGCCATATACATACGCCGGCCGTGAAATCGGTAGACGGGGTGAGCTACTACAACTGTGGCGATTGGGTTGACAGTTGCACCGCGTTGGTAGAACACCTCGATGGCCGCATGGAATTGGTGCGCAGCACGCCTGAATTGCAGCTTGTCTTGGTGCAGACACCAGCGGACAGCCTGATGAATACGCAACCGCAGGCCGCCGCGGCAATGAACCGTTCGCGTACCAAGGTAATCAGCCAAGCCGTTGCACGGCAAGTCCATGATGTCTCGGTAGTTCGCAAACATCCCCCCTCTTAAGTCGTGCATAGCGGCCGCAGGCAGCGCATGCCGAATGCTTCCGGCGTGCCATAATTTCATCTTGCAGTCTGTCACGTCTTCGTAATTTATTGCATCTATACTACGATCCCAGTGCGCCCCTGCGGATTCTTTAAGGAGTAGCCATGTCAGAATTCTTCAAACAGCTTTCGATCCAGCGCTGGGATGATCATCGCTATTATCACCACAGCCGTATCAACCAGTCGCTGCACTTGGTCAGCGCGGTTAGCTTTGTATGCGCTTATGCATTGCTATTTAAAGACCCGGCAACGGCGGCATTGATTGCCTGGCTGATCTCCATGACCAGCCGCCAGGCGGGACATTTTTTCTTTGAGCCCAAAGGCTACGATGAAGCGAATCAGGCTACACATGAATACAAAGAAGATATCAAGGTCGGCTATAACCTGCGCCGCAAGGTGGTGCTGATGGCGATATGGGCGGCGTCTCCCTTGCTGCTGGTGGCTGATCCCAGCCTGTTCGGCGTTTTCGACCCGCATACCAACTTCGATGGGTTTGTTCATAACACCGGGCTTATGTGGCTGACCATCGGCGCCGGCGGACTGCTGTTTAGAACGTTTCACTTGTTTTTTATCAAGGATGTGCAATCCGGCCTGGTATGGATGAGCAAAATCCTCACTGATCCGTTTCACGACATCATGCTTTACTACAAGGCGCCACTCGCATTGCTGCGTGGTGAATTGATCGAGCCGCGCAAGGCGCATCCTTAGCCGGGGGGGGTGATGGCGTACGTCAGAAGCTATGCGCAAACATTTCGCGCAGTATGCGTCGCTTGATCCCCTGGTTTGTCAATGCCGGATTGTGCCACCACCAGCCGTCGCGCTGCATCGCTTGCGCAGCGCGCACAAAGCGTTCGGCCACTGCTTCAAAATCACGCTCGGTGTAGTTCAGGCTGAAAATAAGGCGGCCGGTGCCCACCCAACTCAATGCCAGCCCCTCCAGCCGCAAGTAGTGCTGAAACAACCAGTTATAGCAGGCGGGCTGGGTGTAAAGCACAGTCCAGATCGAAGACAGGTTCGCCACCTGCACCGGCACCGCGGCGTCGCGCAATCGTTGATTGAGCGTTTGCGCGCGCCGGTTCCAGCTTTCATCCAGGCCGTGGTAAAGCGCCTGAATCTCGGTGCGCTCCAGACTTTTCAGGAACACGTTCATTGCCCCCATTACGTAGGGATGCGAATTGAACGTGCCCCGCGCAAAACAGATGTCAGCCGGTGCATCGTCACGAAACCGTTTCATCCACGCGCGCTTGCCGCAGACCGCGCCTACCGGCAGTCCGCCGCCCAGCGTCTTGCCGTAGGTAACCATATCGGCGCGCACGCCGAAGTATTCCTGTGCGCCGCCCGGTGCGAGCCGAAAACCCACAAACACTTCGTCAAATATGAGCGCAATGTTTCTTTGATCGCAGATGTTTCTGAGTTCTTGCAGCCACGCTGCGTAGGCTGCGCGCGAAAAACCAGCTTTGCGCGAACTGTCGATCAGGGACGAGTCTCCCGGTGCATTCGCGTTGGGGTGCAGCGCCTGCAAAGGGTTGACCAGAATACAGGCGATATCGCGGCGGCTTCGCAGCACGTGCAACGTAGCCTCGTCCATTTCCTTAAGGGTATAGGTGTCGCGTGCCGTGACGGGGTTGCCGATGCCCGGCTGCACATCGCCCCACCAGCCGTGGTAAGCGCCGCAAAAACGTACCAGATGCGAGCGTTTGCTGTGGTAACGCGCAAGCCTGACCGCCTGCATCACCGCTTCCGTACCCGACATGTGAAAAGACACTTCCTCCATTCCGGAAATCTGTTTCAATCGCTGGGCGTTGTCTGCGACTACCGGGTGATAAGCGCCCAACACCGGGCCGAGCTCGCTCACCAAAGCGCTGCCTTGAGCGATGCAATCCTTATAAAAGTCATTGCCAAACACGTTAACGCCATACGAACCAGTAAGGTCATAAAAACAATTGTCGTCAAGATCGGTAACCGTTACGCCCGCAGTGGCTTTAACGAACGATCCGATCTTGAGTTGCGTGCCCGCGATTTTCCAAAACTGAAACGGCACGCGGTAGGCGCTAATGAACTGCATATCCGAGATGTCGTGCTCGGCTTGAGCCGACAACGCCACGCTCTGCGCGTAGCGCGTACAGCATTGCGCCGCGAGCGCGGCAAGGGCGGCTTTTCGCCTGGCAATCACCTCCGCCGGTGCTTCATCAAGACCCAAGGCCTCTTGCTCAATGTAACTGTAGCTGGGCATCAGCGCGGCGACCCGGCGCGCCATGCGTGGATGACCCGCCAGGGAGCGATGCTTGGCCAAGGATAATTCCAGGCGCGCCTTCGCACGCACCAGGCAATACAGCAACACGCCGCCACCCACTACAACCAAAGCCAATGATTCGTTCACAAGCAGTTTCCTTTCATGAAACACCGTGAGCGCGATGCCATGCCATGAGCGTCCGTCATCACGTCCATAAAATCCTGGGGCAGGAAAACCTGAACTTCTTGTTGACCAACCGCGTACCGCGGCGCTGGCTTACGCTATTTATGGGCTGGTTCAGCAAGATCGAGCAACCGCTGGTGCGCGATTTGTCAATCACAGCGTGGCGATATTTCTCCAATCTCGATTTAAGCGAAGCGAAGAAAGGCCAGTTCACAAGCATGCATGATTGTTTTACGCGCGAGCTCAAAGCAGGGGTTCGACCGATAGACAACGACTCTGCCATCCTCACCAGTCCGTGCGATGCGGTCGTAGGCGCCAGCGGCCCCATCGAGGGCACGCGTGTATTCCAGGCCAAGGGCTTTCCGTACACACTCGACGATTTGCTGGGGGAGGATGCGCGCAGCGGCGAATGGGAGAATGGACAGTTTGCGACGCTGCGGCTTACCTCAAGCATGTATCACCGGTTTCACGCGCCGCAAGACTGTGTGGTGGAGCAAGTGACGTATTTTTCGGGAGACACCTGGAACGTGAACCCGATTGCATTGCACCGCATCGAAAAACTGTTTTGCAAGAACGAGCGCGCATTCATAAGAATCCGCGTTACGGGCAGCGGCCCCTGTAGCGGCCAAGCTATCGCGCTGGTTCCTGTAGCCGCAATTTTGGTCGCCAGCATTCGCCTAAATTTTCTCGATGTTCTGCTGCATCTGAAATACTACGGGCCTCGCACGCAGTCCTGTAACGCCACTTTTGCCAAGGGGCAGGAAATGGGCTGGTTTCAGCATGGCTCCACTATCATTGTCCTCAGTCCGAAAGGCTTCGCTTTATGCGATGGACTGCACCCAGGATCAAACGTTCGCATGGGTCAGCCACTCATGCGGCGGGTTGCCTAACCGTGGGTGGGTCGAACCGCATGCGTGAAACCCCGGAGGGGCCATGGTGGCGTTCAATCACTGAGTACAGTGTGTTCACAAAGCTGTCGTACACGGCAGACCAACTCATATGAGCAACGCTGGGCGCTGCATGCTGTCGAATGAACTGCGTTCGCTCGCGATCCCTGGCGAGTGCCACGGCCGCACTGACAAACTGCAATTCTTCGCCCGGCGGAACCAGCACGCCGTTGTGGTCTTGCGTTATCAGATTGGCTGCGGCGGCGTTCGCATAGGACAGCACCGCCAGCCCGCTGGCAAGCGCTTCCGGTACTACATTGCCGAAGGTCTCGGTCAGGCTGGGAAATAAGAACAGGTCGCTCGAGGCGTAGTACGTTGCCAGCTCCCGGCCCGTTCGGATTCCTGCGAATATCGCCTGCGGGCAGGTTTCCTGCAAAGTCTTGCGCAGAGGCCCATCGCCCACAAACACCAGTTTGGCGGCGGGCAATTGCGATTGTATGCCCGAGAACGCTGTGAGCACCACGCCGACATTTTTTTCCCTTGCCAGGCGGCCTACATAAAGCACCACGATATCAGATTCGTTCGAACCCCAGGTTTCGCGCAAGGCCGATGAGCGAAGCACTGGCGTGAATTGCTCAATCGCCACCCCGCGCGATAACACCGATACGTTCCGATAGCCGCGATTCTGCAGGGTGCGCGCCATGGCTTGTGTCGGCACCAGTGTCGCCATGGTTCGGTTGTGCAGCTTACGCAGATAGGCTTCGATGGGTGTCTTCAGCAGCCCCATGCCATAGTGCTGCGAATAGTTGTCAAAATTAGTGTGAAACGAGCTGGTCACAGGCAACTGGAGCTTGCGCGCTGCGGCGACGGCAGACCATCCCAAAGGCCCCTCGGTAGCCACGTGTACTAGATCCGGCCGCTTTTGGCGCCACAGTTTGAGAAGATGGTTTTCCGACAATAGACCGAAGCGCAGATCGGGATAATTCGGGATGGGAATGCCTTTTGCCAGTACTTCGTCAACGCCTTCGCGCCGTACATCTGCATCTTCACGTGCCTGGCGCGGCCGCACAATTTGCACGGCATGGCCCAACTGCAGTAAGCCTTTGACAAGATTGCCCAAGGTCATGGCGACACCATTCACCTCGGGCGGAAAAGTCTCCGTAACCAGCGCGATGCGGAGGCTGGACGGGTTTGTGGCAAATGACTCGACACTGATCTCGTCTGGGTTTTTCACAACCGCAAAGATACAGGGCGAAAATATCAAAGCGATGACGGTTAAGTTACGGTTTTGCGACTATAAAAACCGCCAGCGAATGGTGCGCCCTGATACCTGACCGGCACTTATCGTGCGTGACTCCTGGCGATTTTCGCGAGCGCGATGGGCATGCGGTTACGCTTGTCAGGTGCGCGATGCTTCGGCACCTGTGCGTGGACAAGCGCGATGCTGAACCAAACCCCCACGCTAAAGTACATCGACATCCATACCACCTCATTCGTCCAGTCCTCCCAACGGTGAGAGACGGTCCAGCGTTGCGATGCATCAAGCACGCCCTGACTGATGCTTAAGTATGTGCGTCCTGCCGCTTCGTCCGCAATCCATCGCATCCAGTACATGGGTACGTCGACCATAAACATGTATGCAATATAAGCAATGCCGGCGGCGCAGCAGGCCGCAAGCAGGGGGCGCTGCACAGTATTGCAGCGCGGCCAGCTCGCAATCAGGCTTATGACCAGCAGCGCAGCACACAGGCCCCAAATTGTTTCCTCGACGACGTGGCCCAGATTGGAGGTCGTCAGCACCGAGTACCACGAGCATGATTCCGCAATGGTGATAAGTGGAACCACCATCAGCGACGCTGTCCTGCTGAACACGCTCCCGCTGGTGCGCGCCATCTCGCGCAGCAACAATGCCCACTGCGCGGCAAAGCAAAGCTCGGCAACGGTCGCTACGCTGCGCCCGACAATCGCGCTGGACATCCAGGAATCGAACAGGCACAAGCGCGGCACGTCATAGACCGGCAATACGGAACGAAAAGCGCATCCGAAAACATAACCGGCGGACAGGAGAAGTTGCAGGCGGCGCAAGGTGTAGACATCCGCAGGCAGCACACCTTTTCGCCTTTCGAGTGCGGCAGCCGACAGAAGCCACGCAAGAATATTGAGCCCGCTAACCGCGCAAAGGAAGAACCACCAGGTAACAATTTCGGCTGACATACTTTTGTAAAATTGCCATGGTATTCAGTAACAACCAACTGGCGAATGCGTTAGAGACAACGGTAATGAATCTGCAAACAAAAGCGTGTAATGTAAATGTCACATCGCTAATGCCGACAGTCATGGCATTTGGCCCAACCGGAGAACCACGCATGGCGAGTCCGTTCCGCAATACCTACCGAATTGTTTTCGCCGCTGCTTTCCTGCTGGCGGGCCATGCAGGTGCCGCTATAGTCCCAGAAACGCCGTTTCCGGACAAACCCGTCCGCATGGTAGTGCCGCTTGCGCCCGGGGGCGGCAGCGACATCGTTGGACGGGTACTGGCACAAGCCCTGACGGAAAAGTGGGCGCACCCGGTGGTGGTGGACAACCGGCCCGGCGCCGGCGGCAATATCGGAAATACCATCGTCGCGAAATCTGCGCCGGACGGCTACACGATACTGGTGTCGAGTTCGACCATGGCGATCAGCCCTTCCCTCTACCGCAATGCCGGCTCCCACATTATCAGGGATTTTCAGCCGGTAACGCTGATCGCGAGCCAACCCAGCATCATCGCCGTGCATCCCGCGGTGACGGCGAAGTCCTTAAAGGAATTGATCTCACTGATGAGGGCACAGCCAGGCAAGTTCACCTTCGGTTCCTCGGGGACCGGCACCGCGAGCCACCTCGCCAACGAGCAGTTTGCTATCGCGGCCGATGTAAAAGTCCTCCACATCCCCTATAAGAGCGCAGGACTTGCGGCTACCGCGCTTCTCGCAGGCGAAATCCAGTTCATGGTCACCAACATGGCAACCGCCCTGCCGCAGGTTAAGGCTGGGCGTTTGAAGGGGCTCGCGGTCACTGGCACGCAGCGAGTACCCTCAATGCCGGAGTTGCCAACCGCAATCGAAGCAGGGCTGGCGGGATATGATTACACCACTTGGTATGCAATGCTGCTGCCCGCGCGGACGCCCAACGCAGTCGTATCGAAAGTCCAGACCGATGTGGTCGGCGTCATTCGCCAGCGCGAGACGCACCAGCGCTTCGCGGCGCAGGGCCTCGACGTCATTGGGACGAGCATCGAGGAGTTCGCGTCCTATCTGAAGTCGGAACTCAATAAGTGGAACCGGGTAATTCAGGTTGCAGGCCTGAGCGCCCCTTAATTGGGGTTCCGCCGTTACATAAATAATCATTTAAAACAAGTAATTGCAGTCAGACCTTTCAAGCTGCATCCGCTTCAACGCGCGCATCAACCCTGCTCCGCCACGGCGGAAAAACAATGCGAAAATCGCTGCCCGTGCCCAGCTCGGACTGTATCTCCAGCGTCGCCTGATGCCGCAACAACACGTGCTTGACGATGGCTAGTCCGAGTCCGGTGCCGCCGGTTTCGCGTGAACGCCCGCGATCGACGCGATAGAAACGTTCGGTGAGCCGGGGAAGATGCTCGGCAGCGATGCCGATGCCGCTGTCGCTTACGCTAAACACGCCGCCGCCTTGTTCGTTGATGCGCCACGTTAGCGTGATGCGGCCGCCTTGCGGTGTATAGCGCACGGCGTTGCTTACCAGATTGCCGAACGCGCTACGTAGCTCTTCGGCGCCGCCGGTGATGCTGGCGGCTGCAGGCACGTCCACCTCAATCTGATGCTTGCCCGCGCTCAGCGCCCGCGCATCATCGCCCAACGTCTCTATCAGCGCGCGGATATCCACAACCTCCTCACGCGGCGGGTTATCACCGCCTTCCAGGCGCGAGAGCATCAGCAGATCGTCCACCAATTTCAGCATGCGGTCCGACTGCTGTGCCATCAATCCAATATGACGGCGCGCCTGCTCCGCCGGCTGCACCGGCGCCTCGCTCATATGTTCGAGAAAGCCATGAATCACCGTCAGCGGGGTGCGCAGCTCGTGCGACACATTGGCGATAAAATCGCGGCGCGTGGTTTCGGCACGTTCGATTTGCGTGACATCAAAACTCACCAGCAATTTGCGCCCGTCGCTGAACGGTCTGATTTTGAGCGAAAGCAACTGTGCGGGGTTGTGCGCCGGACGGTAGTCGAGCGTGTCGTCCGGTTGTGCGCTTTGCAGAAACGCCGCAAGCCGCGCCACGCGCACGATGTTGGTAATGCGCAGCCCGTAGTCGCTGTGCAACTGCAAACCGAGCTGCGCCGCCGCCGTGTCGTTACACCACAGCAACTGATCGCCGCTGTCGAGAATCGCAACGCCGTCGGGCAGCGCCTGCGCGGCCTGCGTAAAAAGATCGAGTTCCTTTACGATCGCATCACGTTTTTTGGCTTCCTGCCGCAGGGCGCGGTAAACGCCGGCGAACACCACGCCCCAAGTGCCCCAGGGGTCGGGCAAATCGTCCACGCTGGGGGCTTGCAACCAGCGTTCCATGCGTGCGAGCTGGTACACGTGTACTGCATGCAGTAGCGCAAGTCCCGCGCAGGCCACCGCCCAGCCCGCCACCGCGCCTTGCCATGCGCCGGCGGCGAACGCCGCCAGCGCGATAGCCGCAAACTTCAGAGTCAGGGAAAACCACACGGGCATCATGGCACGCGAAACGCCTCAATTCACTCGCAACCAACGCGAATTATAGCGCGTGCGTTCAGCGTGCCGCCGTGCGCTCTCTCGTAGCGGTAAGTTTGTAGCCCGAGCCGCGCACGGTCTT
The DNA here is from genome assembly GCA_031381325.1 of Betaproteobacteria bacterium. GTDB lineage: Bacteria > Pseudomonadota > Gammaproteobacteria > Burkholderiales > SG8-41 > UBA5216. The sequence continues at coordinate 9,290 of JANMXV010000582.1, forward strand.
GATCAGATCTTCACCCTCGTCGCCCAGCGCCATGCGCAGGCGGCGTATATGCACATCCACCGTGCGCTCCTCGATGTACACGTGATCACCCCACACCTGATCGAGCAGTTGCGCGCGGTTGTACACGCGCTCCGGATGCGCCAGAAAAAAATGCAGCAGCCGGAACTCCGTCGGCCCCAGCGCGAGTGCCGTGCCCTGCAACTTCACTTCATGGCTCACCGGATTGAGCACCAGTTCGCCCACGGTAAGCTCGGCATCCGAAGCGTGCGGCGCACGCCGGCGCAACACCGCCTGAATGCGCGCGACCAGCTCGCGCGGGCTGAAGGGTTTGACCACGTAATCATCGGCGCCCTGATCCAGACCCTTGACGCGATCAGCTTCTTCGCCGCGCGCGGTAACGATAATCAAGGGCAGGTCCGCCGTGCGTGCCGTCTCACGCAACTCACGCGCCAGCGCCAGACCCGATTTATTGGGCAGCATCCAATCGATAAGTACGGCGTCCGGCAACTCGGCGCGCAGTGACTCCAGCGCATCCTCGGCGCTGGCTGCGGTGATCGCTTCCATGCCGGCCTGCTCCAGGGTGTAGCGAATGAGCTCCTGCACCGCCGGTTCGTCCTCGACCACCAGTATGCGTGCGGCCATCAGGCGTTCCCCTCCGGCGCCACGATAGGCGGGCCGGCGGTATGACGCACGTCGGTGCCGTTAACGATGTAAATCACCTGCTCGGCGATGTTCTCGGCGTGATCGCCCACGCGCTCGATAGACTTGGCAATCCACACGATGTCGAGCGCGGTGGTGATGGTACGCGGGTCTTCCATCATGTAGGTGATCAACTGGCGCATGATGGCGCGGAATTCGGTGTCAATCAGCATACCTTCGGCGATCACTTTTTGCGCCTCATCGGCATCCAGCCGGGCCATGGCGTCGAGCACGCGGCGCAACATCATGGCCGCCTTCTTGCCGGTCTGGCGCACATCGATAGAACGTGGAATGGTGAGCGCGCCGCGCCCGTAAATCTGGCGCGCCATGCGCGCGACTTTCTCGGCTTCGTCACCGATGCGTTCAAGATCCGTGACAATCTTCGACACCGCCATGATCAGCCGTAAATCGCTGGCTGCGGGTTGGCGCCGCGCCACTACATGCACGCAGGCGTCGTCGATTTCTTTTTCATAGTCGTTCACGCGGCGCTCGGTATCGATCACGCGGCTGATGATCTCTTCGCCGCCGGTGGACAACCCGTCTATCGCGGCCATGAGCTGCAACTCGACGAGCCCGCCCATTTGCAGTACGCGCGAGCGGATATCTTCGAGGTCGGCGTCGAACTGTTTTGAAGTGTGTTCGTTAATGGGCATGTTGATTTCCGTTGTAGGGCGCGGCAAGGGTTAGCCAAAGCGGCCGGTGATGTAGTCTTCGGTTTGTTTCTTTTTCGGCTTGATGAATATGGAGTCGGTGAAATCGAATTCGACCAATTCGCCTAAATACATGTACGCCGTGTAGTCCGACACCCGCGCGGCTTGCTGCATATTGTGCGTCACGATCACGATGGTGAAGTCCTTCTTCAGATCGTGTATCAGCTCCTCGATGCGCAAGGTGGAGATCGGGTCGAGCGCCGATGTCGGCTCATCCAGCAACAATATCTCGGGCTTGACGGCAATGCCGCGTGCGATGCACAACCGCTGCTGCTGTCCGCCCGACAGGCTCATGCCGCTTTGTCCCAGTTTATCCTTGACTTCATCCCACAGCGCCGCGCGTTGCAACGCCCATTCCACACGTTCGTCCATCTGTCCCCGCGACATGCGCTCGTGCAGACGCACGCCGAACGCGATGTTGTCGTAGATCGACATCGGAAACGGCGTGGGCTTCTGAAACACCATGCCGATGCGCGCTCGCAACGAATTGACGTCAAGGTCGCGATCCAGCAGGTTCTTGCCGTCGAGCAGCAGTTCGCCCTCTGCACGCTGTTCGGGATACAGCGAATACATGCGGTTTATCGTGCGCAACAGCGTTGACTTGCCACAACCGGATGGACCGATAAACGCTGTCACCCGTCCTTTGTAGACTTCCATGTTGATGTTCTTCAGCGCCTGAAATCCGCCATAGTAAAAATTGAAATTGCGGATCGCCAACTGCGTGACGGGGAGCGGTTTTTTTTCGGATGTTTGATGCAACGTGACGTTGGCCATAGCGTGTTCCGCGATCAGGAAGTGGTGATTTTTTCTTTAAACAGTGCGCGAGCAACGATGTTCAGCAGCAGCACGCCCGCGGTAATGAGCAATACGCCCGCCCAGGCAAGTTCCTGCCAGTCCTGAAACGGGCTCATGGCGAAGCGGAATATGGTCATCGGTAGATTGGCCATAGGGGCGGTCAGATCCGTGCTCCAGAACTGATTGGACAGCGCCGTGAACATTAACGGCGCTGTCTCACCCGCGATGCGCGCGACGGCGAGGAGGATGCCGGTCAGGATGCCCGCCTGCGAGGCGCGCACGGTGACCTGCATGATCATGATCCACTTGGGCGCCCCCAGCGCGGAAGCGGCTTCGCGCAGCGAATCAGGCACCAAGCGCAGAATATTTTCGGTGGTGCGGATCACCACCGGTATCACCAGCAGCGCCAGCGCAAGCACCCCCGCAATAGCGGAAAATTTGCCCATCGGCGCCACCACCGCGGCATAAATGAACAAGCCGATCACGATCGAGGGTGCGGACAGCAGAATGTCATTAATGAACCGCGTGAGGTGACCGAGGATCGTACGTTGTCCGTACTCCGCGAGATAAACGCCCGCCAGAATGCCGATCGGCGTGCCGATCAGCGTGGCCAGCCCCACCATGAGCACGCTGCCGAAGATCGCGTTGGCCAGTCCGCCCGCGCTACCGGGCGGCGGCGTCATTTGGGTAAACACCGCGACCGACAGCCCGGAGATACCGAGTTGCAGTATCGTCAGCAGAATCCAGGCCAGCCAGAACAAACCGAACGACATCGCCGCCAGCGATAGCATAAGCGCTATTTTGTTGATTAAGTTTCGCTTTTTATGCAGGTCCATGACGGTAGGCCGCTTAGGTCATTTAGGTCTTGCCGCCTTCCTGACGCGCCAGCCGCATCAGGAGCACTTTGGAAAAGGCCAGTACCACAAAGGTGATCACAAACAGAATCAACCCCAGCTCGATCAGCGCCGCAGTATGCAGCCCCTGCTCCGCCTCGGCAAATTCGTTCGCAAGCGCCGAAGTAATACTATTGCCAGGCGAGAAAAGAGAAATGTTTGAGAGAAAATTGGTATTACCAATGACAAAAGTCACCGCCATCGTCTCGCCAAGGGCGCGACCCAGCCCGAGAATAATGCCGCCGATAACACCCGCCTTGGTATACGGCAACACCACGTTCCACACCACCTCCCAGGTTGTTGCGCCCACGCCATAGGCCGATTCCTTGAGCATTTGCGGCGTAATTTCAAATACATCGCGCATCACCGCCGCAATAAACGGAATAATCATGATCGCCAGGATAATGCCCGCCGAGAGCAGGCCAACGCCAAGGGTCGGGCCCGCGAAAAGCCTGCCGATGAGCGGCACCTGCCCAATCGTCGCCATCAGCGCGGGCTGGATGTATTTGCCAAAAATCGGCGCGAACACCAGCAGCCCCCACATGCCATACACGATACTGGGGATCGCCGCCAGTAACTCAATCGCCGTGCCCAGCGGGCGGCGCAACCATGGCGGCGACAGTTCCGTCAAAAATATCGCGATGCCGAACGACACCGGCACCGCAATAATCAGCGCGATGGCGGAAGTAACCAGCGTACCGTAAATCGGAATCAGTGCGCCGAATTTCGCCAGCGGCGGATTCCAGTCGGAAGTCCAGATAAACGGCAGGCCGAATTTCTGGATGGACGGCCACGCGCCGTAGACCAGCGAGACAATAATGCCGGCCAGCGAGGCGAGCGCAAGAATCGCAAACGCCCGCGTCAAATTGGCAAAGATGAAATCGCCCAACTGGGACGGCTTTTTGCGCACGGGAGGTTCCATGGCCTGCGAGGGAGGCGCTTCTGCAGTCAGGGTAGCGCCCGAGTCGTGAAGTGTCATGGGAGTTGCCCGAAAACACAAGGGGGCCGGTCGCATCGACCGGCCCCGGGTGATATTTGTCTTTTAAAAAAGGCGGTGACTGGAATTACTTCGCCATCCAAATCGCTTTGCCGCCGGTGTCCTTGATCTGCGTCGCCCACGCGCCACGAATCTGCTTGGTCAGCGCATCGGGCAGCGGCACGTAGTCCAGATCAGCCGCGAGCTTGGCGCCATGGGCAAAGGACCAGTCAAAAAACTTCATCACTTCCATGCCCTGTTGCGGCTTGGCCTGCGCCTTGTGCAGCAAAATGAAGGTGGCGCCGGTAATCGGCCAGCTCGCCTTGCCCGGCTGTTCGGTGAGAATGGCGCCGAATGCGGCTTTGCCCCAGTCTGCACCCGCCGCTGCCGCTTTGAAGGTATCGTCGTCCGGGGCGACAAATTGCCCGTCGGCGTTCCTCAACAAGGTATGCGCCAGCTTATTCTGCTTGGCGTAAGCGTACTCCACGTAGCCGATGGCGCCCGGCAGGCGCTGCACGAACGCAGCGACGCCTTCGTTGCCTTTGCCGCCCATGCCGGACGGCCATTGCACAGCTTGCCCTTCACCGACTTTTGATTTCCAATCGGCGTTAACCTTCGACAGATAATTCGTAAATATGAACGTCGTGCCCGAACCGTCGGCACGACGCACCACCGCGATATCCTGAGCCGGCAGTTTCAAGCGCGGATTCAGGTCGCCAATCGCCTTGTCATTCCACTTGGTAATCTTGCCGAGGAAGATATCGCCCAGCACTTGCCCCGTGAGGCGCATTTCGCCGGGCTTGACGTCGACCACATTGACCACCGGCACCACGCCGCCGATCACCGCCGGAAATTGCGTCAGGCCGTCTTTCTCAAGTTGCGCCGTGGAAAGCGGTGCATCAGATGCGCCAAAATCAACGGTCTTGGCAGTGATTTGCCGAATGCCGCCGCTGGAGCCGATGGATTGATAATTCATCTTCACGCCGGTGGCTTTTTGATAGGCTTCCGCCCACTTGGCGTATACGGGCGCGGGAAACGTGGCGCCGGCGCCGGTAATTTCCTGGCTGAACGCCGTGCTGGCGCAAGCGCTCGCCAACGCAAAGGCAGCAACAAATTTAAGGGTTTTAAACATCGTGAGTTCCTTGTAAGAAGTCATTGGGGCATCGCAGACGCAGTGGTTCTTCAGCAATGGGCGGGTAGTTTATGACTTGAATATGACAGCGCCGTGACACTGTGCCGTGAGTAGAGAATATATTGTAACTATTTGTTTTTAAACGGTTAAATTTTTCAATGCGGCACGCTATAATGCGTGCTGCGCCCTAAAATAAGAAACCCCGCCATGGACATCACCCCGCCTTACGGTTATCAGGAAGTCGTTCCGCTCACCAAGGATCATCACGTGGTGCTGCCGGCCGAAAATAAATTGCCGCCGGTGTTTCGCGGCATGATGGTGATACCACTGTCGTATACCGAATTCAGCCTCGCCTGCCACGACTACCCGGTGGTTTTCGTCAGCGGTGATCAGGGCAAGACGGCAGTGGCGATGGCCGTGGTGGGTCTTGAGCAACAGCACAATCTGTTCGTCACGCCCGACCTCACCTGGGATCGCAATTTTTACGTGCCGGCCTACGTGCGGCGCTACCCGTTTTGCATGACGCGCGTAAACGTCAGCGGGCAAGAGCAGCCGGAGCGCATTGCCTGCATTGAAAAGCGCGCCATCAGCGCCAAGGGCGACGCGCTGTATGACGCCAAGGGCGAGCCGTTGCCGGTGTGGGAAGGCATGCGCAAGCTGTTGTTTGAATTCGAAGCCGACCTTGCGCGCACTGAAGCGATGTGCAAGGTCATTGTCGACCTCGGCCTGCTGGAACCCTTCACCATGCAGGCCAAGCCGGACGACGGTGAACCGTTTACGCTGGCCGGCATGTTCCGCGTGATTGAACAAAAAATCACGGCGCTTCCCGCCGACAAGCTGAAAGAACTGGTGCAGAACGGCGTGTTGCCGCGCATTTACGCGCACCTGATGTCGATGTCGAACTTCACGCGCCTGCTGGCGCGGCGCGCGGCGCGCGCGAAACCGCTGCGCAAGAGCGAGGCCAAAGTTTGAACTAAAAACCACCGCGGAGGCGCAAAGGCGCAGAGAACCCCCGCAAAGAAAAGCACTTCTTTGCGTAACCTCTGC
>JANMXV010000624.1:0-2107 GCA_031381325.1 Betaproteobacteria bacterium
TTGTCCGGCCGCTCGTTGTTATCGACGAAGGGCAGCGCCAGCAGCCTGGCCTTGCCGTCCGGGTGCTGAAAAACGCCGTCGGTGTAGAGGCGCTTTGATCCCGCCTCGGCGCCTTCCGCGCACGGCCACTGGATGCCGCGCTGCGCTTCGATTTTGTCGTGGGTCATGCCGGAGTAGTCGAGCATGCGCCCCGTGGACAGCGCGCGCATTTCGTCGAACACCTCGGCGGATGTTTCGGGAAAGCGCATCTTGCGCCCCTGCTCGAAACGTTTCGCCATCTGGTTGAATATCCACAGATCGGGTTTACAATCGCCGTGCGGCTCCATCACCTTGCGCACCAGGTTGACGCGGCGCTCGGTGTTGGTGAACACGCCTTCCTTTTCGCCCCACAGCGCAGCCGGCAGATAAACGTGCGCATATTGCGTGGTTTCGACATCGGCATACGCATCCTGCACTACCACGAACTCCAGGTTTTGCAGCGTCTTTTTAATGCGCGGGGCGTTCGGCATCGAGGTCATCGGATTGGTGGCAACCAGCCACAGCGCCTTGATCTGGCCGGTCTCGATGGCAGGGAAAATATCGGTCATGAACAGCCCGCGCTGCTTGGGGAAAAATTCCGGATCGACGCCCCAGAATTTACCAATGGTTTCGCGGTCCTTCTCTTTCTCCAGCGCGCGGTAGCCGGGCAGGCCCGAACACGACGACCACTCGCGCGTACCCATGGCGTTGCATTGGCCGGTGATGGACAGGCTGGTGCCGCCCGGCTTGCCGATGTTGCCGGTGATGAGATTCAGGCTGTTGATCGCCGCCACGCCGTCGGAACCGTGCGTGCTCTGATTGATGCCCATGGTCCAGATCGACATCGCGGCGCCCGCTTTCGCGTAGAGCCGTGCGACGTGGCGTATGGTATCTTCGTCGATGCCGCAGATCGCTGCCGCGGTGGTCGGATCATATTGTGCGACGAGCGCGGCGAATTCCTCAAAGCCGCTGGTGTGCGCCTCGATATAGGCGCGGTCGTGCAGGTTCTCTTTGAGGATCACGTGCGCCAGACTGTTCAGCAGCACAAGATCGGTGCCGGGCGTGACCGGCAGATGAATGTCGGCCATTTGCGCGAACATGGTGACACGCGGATCGACCACGATCACCGGGAATTTGCGTTTTTCCAGCGCCATCTTGAGCCGCCAGTAAATGATCGGGTGCTGCTCAGGCAGGTTGGAGCCGAACGCGATCAGGCATTCGGTGCTATCGAAATCGTCGTAACAGCCGGGCGGACCATCGGAGCCGAACGAGCGTTTGTAACCGGACACGGCTGAAGCCATGCACAGCGTGGTGTTGCCGTCGTAGTTGTTGGTGCCGATCACGCCGCGCGTCAACTTGCCGAGCGTGTAAAACTCCTCGGTCAGAATCTGCCCGGTCGAAACGATTGCGATGGCATCGCGTCCGTATTTTTCCTGGATACGCTTGAATTCAGCGGCAGTACGATCCAGCGCGGCATCCCACGATACCGGGCTGTAGGTGTCTATGGTCTTGTCACGCAGCAGCGGCGTTTTGCCGCGATTGGCGGAGTTGAACAACTCGTGCTCAAAGATGCCTTTGATGCACAGCTTGCCCTGATTCACCGGCGCATCGCCCACGCCGCGCGCGGCCACCGCTTTGCCTTCGGCGTTCAAGCCGACTTCAATCGAGCAGCCGGTTGAGCAGTAACCACAGGTGGTGTATTTCCACTCGGTAACGCCCTTGTCTGCAATCTTGATTGGGTTCTTGGTGTGGCGTCCGAAAAGCATGGTTCGTCTTCCTCTTAGATTTGCACTAGAACCATGTCGTCTGCAACATGCACCGGAGAGCGGACACGCGAACACAGTTTCTTGCATGGCACAGTAAGAGCAACGTCCGTGCCATGCATATTAAATTCATTGAAAACAAGTACTTAAATTAATTCCGGTAAAGTATTCGCTCGCTATTGGTGCATGGCAACATCGGGTGGCGTGTTGTTGGTGCGTAAATGCGCTACACGCGATGCCGCTACGTTCGCTATGCTGGCGTTGCTCCGGCAGGGCGTGGTTCAGTCAACGCCACCGCGCGGAGCCGCGTTCAGCTATTGTCCATG
>JANMXV010000630.1:0-4218 GCA_031381325.1 Betaproteobacteria bacterium
TGGTTGCTCAGTTTGGCGGATTTGTGCCTGCAACGTCCGACAGGTTCCAGATTGTAACGGCTACCGGCACGGATAGCGGGACGTTTTCTCTGCTTACGCTGGCGCCTGCATTCACCCGTCTGGCTGTGAATTATCAGTCGGCGTTTACGGAGTTGTTCACACCGCAGAACATTGCTATCCAGGATCCCGGCGTGCTGGCAGCAACGGTCGCCGCCGCAGCCGCCGCCAAAACGTCCACGAGTCTGCCGCTATTCACCACGGATGCGCGGGGGCTGATGTGTTTGGTCGGCGACGTGGAGTTGCTCTACTATCCGCGCGGCGAGCCGATACCTATACCGCGGTAGTTGTGCTGCATCTGTACTCGCTTACTGAACGGCGATTCACGGAAATAAACCGCCCGATAAGTGCCTGATTATTCTTGGCAATTGATTTTGCGGGCCTGCGGTGTCGATGGCGTGCTGTCGATAGACTAAAATACCGCCATGCAGCCCACGTTTGTTCATCTGCGTTTGCACAGCGAGTACTCCATCGTCGATGGCATTGTGCGCATCGACGATGCCGTGGCCGCCGCCGCCGCCGATGGCATGCCGGCGCTGGCGCTGAGCGATCTGTCGAACGTGTTTGGCATGGTCAAGTTTTACACGGCTGCACGCGCGGCGGGCGTTAAGCCCGTTATCGGTTGCGATGTCTGGCTTACCAACGAGACCGATCGCGACCAGCCGTTCCGCCTGCTGCTGCTGGTGCAGACCCATGCCGGTTATCTGCGCTTGTGTACTTTGCTCACGCGCGCGTACCGCTCCAATCAGTATCGCGGTCGCGCGGAAATCCTGCGCCACTGGTTTACCGAGTCGGGCACCGGGGGCCTGATTGCGCTTTCGGGCGCGCATCATGGCGATATCGGACAAGCTTTGATCGCGGACAATGCCGAAGCGGCCGCTAAATTCGCGCAAGCGTGGGAAGCACTTTTCCCCGGCCGTTTCTATATCGAGGTGCAGCGTCCCGGCCCTGGCGCAATGACCGCGGGCGCCGCGGTAGTGCCGGTCGAATCCTGTGTGCAGCGCTCGCTCAAGCTGGCGGCGACGGTGAAATTGCCGGTGGTAGCGACGCATCCGGTGCAGTTTTTGCGCGCCGATGATTTTCGAGCGCATGAAGCGCGCGTGTGCATTTCCGAGGGCTGCATGCTGTCGGATCAGCGCCGGCCCAAACGGTTTACCGATCAGCAATACTTCTGTACCCAGGAAGAAATGGCATTACTGTTCGACGATTTACCGGATGCGCTCGCCAACAGCATCGAAATCGCCAAGCGCTGCAATCTCACGCTGGAGTTGGGCAAGAGCAAGCTGCCGCTGTTCCCCACGCCTAACCGGGAAAGTCTCGACGATTACCTGGGACTGCGCGCGCATGAAGGTCTCAAACAGCGCATGCTGGGTTTGTATCCCAACACGGAAGCGCGTGAGAATGAGCTGCCGCGTTATGTCGAGCGGCTTGAGTTTGAAATCAAAACGATTTTGCAGATGGGCTTTCCCGGTTATTTTCTGATCGTCGCCGACTTCATCAATTGGGCCAAGAACAACGGCGTGCCGGTGGGGCCGGGGCGAGGTTCCGGCGCGGGTTCGCTGGTGGCGTATAGCCTGGGCATTACCGACCTGGATCCGCTGAAGTACAACCTGCTGTTCGAGCGTTTTCTGAATCCGGAGCGCGTGTCGATGCCCGACTTCGATATCGATTTCTGTCAGGACGGGCGTGATCGTGTGATCGATTACGTCAAGCAGCGCTACGGCGCGGACAGCGTGTCGCAGATCGTGACCTTTGGCACCATGGCGGCCAAGGCGGTGGTGCGCGACGTGGGGCGCGTGCTGGAAATGTCTTATACCTTCTGCGATCAACTGGCGAAATTGATTCCGTTTCAGCCCGGCAAGCACATCACGCTGGCGCTGGCGCGCGAGATGGAACCGCAGTTGAAGGAACGCGAACAAAACGAGGAAGAAGTGCGTGAACTGTTAGCACTCGCCGGGAAAGTCGAAGGCCTCACCCGCAACGTCGGCATGCACGCGGGCGGGGTGTTGATTGCACCGGGCAAACTGACCGATTTTTGTCCGCTGTACGTGGCTGACGCGTCGGATTCCGCGGTGAGTCAGTTTGACAAGGATGATGTTGAAGCCATCGGGCTGGTGAAGTTCGACTTTCTGGGCTTGACCACGCTGACGATACTCGACTGGGCGCTGCGCTATGTGAAGCAGCTCGATCCCCATTCAACACTGGCGCTGCACGAACTGCCGTTGGACGATGTCGCTTCGTACAGGATTTTTGCCAGCGCCAACACCGCTGCGATATTCCAGTTTGAATCGCGCGGCATGCGCGATCTTTTAAAGCGTGCGCGGCCCGATCGCTTCGGCGACATTATCGCGCTGGTCGCGCTGTATCGGCCGGGGCCGATGGACTTGATTCCCGATTTCTGCGAGCGCAAGAACGGCAAGCGCTTTGAGTATCCCGATCCGCGCGTCAAAGACATTCTCAGCGAATCCTACGGCATCATGATTTACCAGGAGCAGGTGATGCAAATGGCGCAGATCATCGGCGGTTACAGCCTCGGCGGGGCCGATCTGTTGCGGCGCGCGATGGGCCACAAAAACGCCGAAGAGATGGCTCAGCAGCGCAGCATTTTTGGCGAGGGCGCGGCGAAGAACGGATTATCGCCACGCAAGGCTGATGAACTTTTTGATTTAATGGAGAAATTCGCCGGTTACGGTTTTAACAAGTCGCATGCCGCCGCGTACGCGCTGGTGGCCTATCAAACGGCGTACTTGAAGGCGCATCACGTGGCGGCATTCATGGCGGCCAACTTGTCCGCGGTGATGAACGACACCGACAAGGTGCAGCAGTTTCATGAGGATGCGCTTGCCAATGGCCTCGAAATGCTTGCGCCGGATGTCAACAGCGGCGGCTTCCGTTTCGTGCCGGTGGACAAGAAACGTATTCGCTACGGCTTGGGCGCGGTCAAGGGCACGGGCGAAGGCGCCATCAATCACCTCATCGAAGTGCGCGGGAAAAGCGGCCCCTACAAGGATTTGTTCGATTTCTGCCATCGCGTCGATAACCGTGTCGTCAACCGGCGCGTGGTCGAATCGCTGGTGCGCGCTGGGGCGTTCGACAGCGTGGACGATAATCGTGCCGCGTTGCTGGCGTCGGTAGGGCTGGCGCTGGAGAGCGCGGAGCAGGCGAGCCGCAGCGCGAACCAGACCAATCTGTTTGGGGATGTCGAAGACCATCGGCCCACAGCACAGTTAACCCCGGTGTCGCGTTGGAGCGATCTCGAACGCTTGAGGCAGGAAAAAGCGGCCGTGGGCTACTACCTGTCGGGGCACCCGTTCCGCAGCTTTGAAGCCGAGTTGCGCGGCTTTGCGCCGACGCGACTGGATCAAGTCAGTCCGCAGGCGCACACCGTGATGCTTGCCGGCATCATTGTCAGCCAGCGCATACAGATGACGCGGCGCGGGCGCATGGGTGTTCTCGTCATAGATGACAGTTACGCGCGTATCGAACTCACCGTGTTCAACGAACTCTACGAGAAACACCGCCACTGGTTGAAGGAAGACACTTTGATTGTCGTCGAAGGCAAGGTAAGCAAATCCCCGTATGATGAGTCGGAAAGCCTGCGCATCTCGGCGGAGAAACTCTACAACCTGCAAAACGCGCGCGAAGCGTTTGCGCGCACCCTTAAACTGACCTGCAATGGTCAATCGTCAGGGGGCACATTGCGCGCGTTGCTCACGCCGCATTTGAAGGGCCGGTGCCCGGTCGCCATCGAGTATCACAATCACAATGCGTGCTGCGAAATCAACCTCGGTGAAGAATGGAATGTGTATCCGCGCGATGAGCTGATTGCCTCGCTGGGTGAATGGCTGCAACCCGAAAACGTAAAGTTACTGTATCCCAATGAACAAAGTTCAAGCGGTTGACGCGGCATTGATTGACGGCTTGCTGGCCCAGGCGCAGGGCGCACCGCGGCTGCGCAAGAATCTTAATTTTCATGAACGCGCCGAGCACCCGTGCCAGCGTCTGCTGAATGCCATTGTGCCCGGTTCGTATGTGCGGCCGCATAGGCATATTCTTGAAAATAAAGATGAATTCATGGTTATCGTACGCGGTTGCCTGGGCGTACTGTTGTTTGACGACAGTGGCGCTGTGACCGGGAAAATGAAGCTTGAAGAAGGCGGC
>JANMXV010000658.1:0-8983 GCA_031381325.1 Betaproteobacteria bacterium
AACACTTGCAGCGGAGCAGAAGGGTTGGGATGAGGGAAGGCGGTTAGGCAGCATGGCGCCGCGCGAGCACCTCGAAAAAAAAGGGGCGGCCGAAGCCGCCCCCTTTTTCGTTACGCCAGGTAACTTAAAACCCGCTGCCAATCAACCCGCCAATGAGGGCGCCGATGGCAGTCGCTACACCCTGCCCGTTACCGTGTCCGGCCTGGCTGCCGATTACGTTACCAATCACACCGCCAATCACCGCGCCACCTACCGCACCGCCAACATTCGGGCGGGAAACGGGGCCGGGGTAATACACCGGCGCGGGTTCCGGGTAGTACGCCGGCTCAGGGTAAACCACCGGTGCGGGTTCCGGATAGTAAGCCGGCTCCGGATAATTCACGGGCGCGGGCTGCGGATAGTAAGCCGGCTCCGGATAATACACGGGCGCGGGCTGCGGCGGATAATACGCGGGCGCGGGCTGCGGATAATAGGCGGGTTCCGGGTAGTATACCGGCGCGCGTGCATAGACCGCCGGTTCCACGTAGACCCGGCGCTCAACATTCCATGGGCGCTCGTACACAATAGGGCGCGGCACATAAACCGGTTGCGTCACGAACACAGGGCGGTGAAACGCGACCCGCCGTTCAGCGAACTCCGGACGATTAAACGCTGGACGTTGGTGGCGATCATATACCGCAGGCGGCGCGAACTCCGGGTGTTGCGTGGCTACCGCGGGTGCTTGTGCGCGCCGAAACGCGGGTTGTACAACAGCGGGCGGCAGCGGCGCCGCAAAGCGTGCGGCAGGCTGCGCATTTGCATTGGCGCCGTTGCGCGCGCCGCGTCCACCGCGCTCCCACTGCGGATCAGCGGCGTATGTAGAGAACGCTGCTGCTACCATTGCGGCGGTGACTAACAAAGTCAGTGTTTTAGTGGTTTTCATGGCAGGCTCCTTTTAATGTTTGCCCAGTTCTAAAAACGCTTGGTGCGAGCGCAAGGCGTACCATTGATGTGCAACAAAGTGTTGCAAGCGTAACGGGCGAGTTACACAAAATTATGAATAAAAACAAATACTTATATGTGAAACTCATGTTCGATCAAATGAACACCTCGAAACCTTATGTCGATTCCGGCAAGCTGCACGCGCTGGGCGTTACCCGTCTTACGCGTTCGCCGCTGTTTCCGGATGTGCCTACTATCGACGAGTCGGGCCTCAAGGGCTACGAGGAAATTTCTTTGAATGGTCTCATTGCACCGGCGGGAACGCCACGCGAGGCGCTCGCTCGCCTGCAAGGCGAAGTGTCGCGCGTGGTGCGCCTGCCCGCACTGCATAAGCGCTACATTGAACGCGGCATTGAACTCGTGGCGAGTGCTGCACCCGATCAGTACGCTTGAATCTTATCGTTGACCGATATACAATAAATTCATGATTAAAACCTTCCGCTGTGCCGAGACCGAAAGTTTGTTCAACGGTATGCGGGTGAGGCGGTTTGTCAATATTGAAGCGGTGGCGCGCCGCAAACTGGAAATGGTGGCAGCCGCCAAGAAACTGGAAGATATGCGGCGCCCGCCGGGCAACCGGCTGGAAGCGCTGAAAGGCGATCGCGCCGGACAGCATAGCCTCCGCGTGAACGATCAATTCCGCGTTTGCTTTTACTGGAACGACGGTGCCGAGAATGTCGAAATCGTAGATTATCACTGAAGGAAAACGTCATGGCCAAGAAACTGTTACCGCCTGTCCACCCAGGTGAAATCCTGCGCGAGGAGTTTATGAAGCCGCTCGGGCTGTCTGCCAACGCGCTCGCGCAGCGCCTTGGCGTGACGGCGGCGCGAGTCAACGAGATTGCGAATGAACGGCGTGGCATTACGGCAGACACTGCGCTGAGGCTGGGGCGTTGCTTTTCCACCACGCCAGAATTCTGGATGAATCTCCAGCAGCGGTATGAGCTGGAGGTTGCCCGCCGAGCCGTCGGCGTGGCGGTAGAACGTCAGGTTGAGGCGCTTTCTATGACGATGTAGGGCAGGTTAGGCCCAGGCGTAACCCGCCTCGTATGTTGGCGACGCTGGCGAACGGCGGGTTACGCCAACTCCCGGCTAACGCGACTTATGGGCTATGGCTTCTTTCTTGGGTCGTCGGTGGTGTTTGCGAAAACAGTAGCTGACGGGCCTGTTCCAGTAAATTGAATGACAGCTTCTTGCGATTTGCTCATAACGAAATGATTACGATTGGCCGATTCCGTTAAAAAAACTCCAGGCCGGTAGTTCCTTCAGTTGTCCTTCGTCAAACTTGTCGTTACTCCCTATTTCGCTATGAACCAATGTATTCGGATTTGCGTCCTTGAGTAGCACGCCACCCAGTTTGCATTTTAGCGACTGGCCTATGCTTCCCTCCGCCATCGACTAAATTTCCATTACTGCTTTGTTAACCGCAAGCCTCGGCTCAGTCTTCCCCTGCACGTCCTCAACACTAAATCCCGGCGCAACTTCCAGCAACACCAGTCCATTCGGCGTGACATCAATCACTGCGAGGTCGGTAAAAATCCGCGTCACACACTTCAGCGCGGTGAGCGGGTAGGTGAGCTGGTTGACGATTTTCGGTTCGCCTTTATTGGTGACGTGGGTCATGGCGACGTAAACTTGTTTTGCGCCGCTGGCAATGTCCATCGCGCCGCCGACGGCGCCCAGGGTTGCGCCCGGCACTTTCCAGTTGGCGAGGTCGCCGCGCACCGACACCTGCATGCCGCCCAGCACTGCGAAATCTATATGCCGGCCGCGCGTCATGGCGAACGAATCGGCTTGATCGCTGTAGCTGCCGCCGGGCAGCAGGGTGATGAATTCCGTGCCCGCGTTGATAAGGTTCGGGTCTTCTTTACCGGGCGCGGGTAGGGGGCCTATGCCGAGCACGCCGTTTTCGCTGTGTACGATGACTTCGCGGTCTTTGGGGATGTAATTGGAGCACAGCGTAGGGATGCCGATGCCGAGGTTGACGTAGCAGCCGTCGGGTAAATCCTGCGCGATGCGTTTGGCGATTTGTTCGCGGGTGAGCGGGGTTTTACTCATGCTGCTGTTTTCACCACACGTTTCACAAAGATGCCAGGGGTGACGACGTGATCGGGCGCAATCGCACCGAGTTCAGCAATTTCATCCACTTCGGCGATGGTGCAGCGGCCTGCCATCGCCATCGGCGGATTGAAATTGCGTGCAGATTGGTTGTACGTCAGATTGCCCCAGCGGTCGCCCAGTTTGCCGCGCACGAATGCGTAATCGGCTTTCAGCGCGCGTTCCAGTATGCAGTCGATGCCGTCGAGCGTGAGGGTGGGTTTGCCTTCTGCGATTTCGGTGCCGTAACCGGTGGGCGTGTAAAAACCTTGGATGCCGGAGCCGCCGGCGCGTATGCGTTCGGCCAGCGTGCCCTGCGGCACGAGCTCGAGTTCTATTTGACCGGCGAGCAAGTGTTCGCGTAGGACGACGGCCGATTTGGCGCGCGGAAAGCTGCATATCATTTTGCGCACGCGCCGCTGTTTTATCAGCAGCGCTATGCCTTCTTCACCGCGCCCGGCGTTATTGGCGATCAACGTGAGGTCTTTCGCGTGGTGTCGTATCAATGCCTGTATAAGCCCCTCGGC
The DNA here is from genome assembly GCA_031381325.1 of Betaproteobacteria bacterium. Classification (GTDB taxonomy): domain Bacteria; phylum Pseudomonadota; class Gammaproteobacteria; order Burkholderiales; family SG8-41; genus UBA5216. The sequence continues at coordinate 3,606 of JANMXV010000658.1, forward strand.
GACGCCGGCATTGCCGAAGCCGCCGAACATGATGGATGCACCGTCGGGTATGTCGGCGACGGCTAGATCGAACGAGGCGATGATTTTATTGAGCATGAAAATTCAATTGAAAGAACCCATGACGACCTGCCCACAGCACTCATGCTCGGCCCGCTGTATACCAAATCTGTCCGTTCTCGCGCAGGCGGGAACCGATAACACCGTGCCATATGTGACACCGTATAGATTCCCGCCTGCGCGAGAATGACAGCGTACAGTTGATGCTGTTTTGCGCGATTACTTTCCGCCACAAAACCTGATCAGCAGCGACGAAAACGCAGACGGCTCATCCAGCATCGGGAAGTGACCGGAATTGTCGAGTACCGTCACTTTCGCCTTTGGTGCGGCACCGGTGAGTTTGTCGCGGTCGGCGATAGTCGGGCCGTGCTTGCCGTAAACGATCATCATCGGCTTCTTTATTTTCCTGGCGGCGGCTTGCGCATTGAATTCGCGGATACCCCACATCACGTCGACCATGGCCCATGCGCCGGCTTTGCAGCGATCAATGTTCCAGCGGGTCTCCAGTGCGCTATCAACAACCGCGACTCTTTCCTTGATCTGCGCCACGGTTTGCATCGGCAGGCCGAAGTTGGCTTCGGTATGGCCCCAGCGCGTGCCCCAGTCGTCGAACGATCGGCAGGGCGTTTCCACCGGCACCGCGGAGAGCGTGCGCAGCGGGAACAGGCTGGCGAATGCCAGCGTGATGCTGCCGCCGCACGATGCGCCGCTGATATGCGCCGCCTTGATTTTGAGCGCCGTCATCAGCGCGGCCAGCGCTTTGGCGTGATCATCCATGCTGTAGTGGCGCGCGATGCGGTCGGAATCGCCGTGTCCGGGCATGTCCCACGAAATGACACGAAAATGTTTCGCCAGCAGCGGCGCGACCGCTTCAAATTGATGCGCCGAGGCGCCGTTGGTGTGCATCAACATCAGCGCCGGGCCACGGCCTGCTTCGCGATAGTGAATGCGGCCATGCGCTTTGGTTTTGACAAAGCCTTCGCGGGTGGCGGAGTTCAATTCCATGTGTGTTCTCCCTGTTCGTTGGTTGTTACGGGCTTGCACCAATTTTATGGCGGCGCCCGCGCAAACGCCAGCGCCGTTACAGCGGTTTCAGGGTGGAACCCGAATAATACTTGCCGCCCATGAACAACAGCGGCGGATGATTGAATTCGGCGAACTCGGTAATTTCGCCGATGAGGATAACGTGGTCGCCCTTGTTGACCTCGGTGTGCCCCTTGCAGACGAAATGCGCGGAAGCGCCTTCGACAATCGGGCAGCCGCCGAGGAAGGCTTTCCAGTTGCGTTCGGCGTAGCCGTCCGCAGGCGGCTGTGCATGCTTGCGCGCAATGTCGATCTGCGTTTCCGCCAGCACACTCACCGAAAACGCGTGCGTCCGCGAAAAGGTATGGTAGCGCGCCGAACGCGAACGCAGCGTCCACAGAATCAATGGCGGATCGAGTGACAGCGAGGCAAACGAATTCACCGTCATGCAATGCACGTGTTGATCCGCGGTTTGCGCGGAGATTACCGTAACGCCGGTGGCGAAGCGGCCCAGTGCGGAACGCAATGACGATTTGGAATCGCTATGCGCAGACTGCGCTGAACGGGGCGCGTGTGGCTTGAGCGCTGGGGCCGGTGTCATGCGTGTGTCGCGAAGCACAGATTATCGGGCGAGCGCCGCTTGCCGGGGCGCCGCTACGGCCTTGTCACTCACATGCGGCATAATTTCTTCGGCGAATTGCTGCAATGCCGCGAGCGTTACCGATGCATTGGTCAACAGCAAATAGCCGGCGCCGGCCTCGGCCAGCATGTTGATGCGATCGATGATTTCCGCCGGCGTGCCGAGCAGAGCGCTGTCGTTATTGGCGAAATTGGGGTCGTCGTGGCTCAGCGGTTGCGAACCTGGAGGGCGGTAAGCGATAGCGCCGATTTTCTTGAAGGTGTCGCGCCGGCGTTCGAGTGCCTTTGCACGCTCGGCATCGTTCCTGACCACGGTGATTGAACGCGCCACGCCCACGCGCGTGGCGTCGCGCGGCTGGCCGATTTTTTCAAGGCCGTCGAGATAGGCGCCGACGCGCTCACGCACCTGTTCGATGGAGGCGAGTTGATCGAGCAACAGGTTGTAGTTTTGGCTGGCGACATAAGCGATGCCCTGTGGGCTGCCGCCGGCGAGCCAGATCGGCGGATGCGGGCGCTGTATCGGTGCGGGTTCTACCATGATCTCTTTGTAATTCCAGCGCTTGCCGTTATGCGAGAAGCGTTCGTCGCTGGCCCAGGCCTTGAGCATGACTTCGAGACACTCGTTAAAGCGTTCTTGCGCCTCACTCATCGGCACGCAGAAAGCGTCGAACTCTTCCTTGCGATAGCCGCGCCCGATGCCCAGGTCAACGCGCCCGTTCGACAGCACATCCAGCGTGGCGATCTGTTCGGCGAGCAGCACCGGGTTGTGCCACGGCAGTACCACCACTGCCGTGCCGAGCCGGATGCGCGAGGTGCGTGCGGCTAGATACGACAGCAGGTTGAGCGACGCGGACAACTGACCCGCGCCGGTGAAGTGGTGCTCGACCAGAAACACGCCCTCGAAACCGACTTTTTCAGCCGCGATGATGTAGTTGATAAAGTCGCGATAGCCGTAGCTGTCGTGCAAGGTGTCGGCGCGTCCAACGCGGGCGCCGCCAAAAATGCCGAATTTCATGGAGTATCCTTTGTTTATAACGACATTGTAGGGAATGTGACGGTCAGGAAACAAGCGCCATTTGGTCGCGGCAGCGTTTCCAGTCTGGCAACAATCCCGATTGTGCATAATGCGGGCTGGGTGAATGTAATATTTGGGGAAAAACCGATGTTTCAGCAAGACCCATCGTGGATGGTAACTGCCGGCAAACTGCTGATGGTGGCGTTTTTTGTGACAGCGGGGGCGCTCAATCTCATGCCCAAGCGCAGCAAAGACCACATCGAACGCATGGCGGGATTTGGCGTGCCGATGCCCGGCGTCGCATTCTGGATCGGCATGGTGATGGAGTTTGCGGGGTGTGCGTTGGTGTTTAGCGGCTGGCACGCGGACCTCGGCGTGTGGTTGTTGATTGCGTTTACCGCGATGGCTGGATCGATATTTCACCGCTTCTGGCTGGTGGAAGATCCGGCGCGGCGGCAATCGTTACGCGTCGCGCTGCTCAATAACGGTGCAGTGATTGGCGGCTTGCTGGTGTTGCTGCATGTGGTGAAATGAGTGTGCGCTGAAAAGGGAATCGCATGACAACCAGCACCATCGCGGGCGTATGGAAGCTCAAGAAATATTCGCGGCGCTTTCTCGATACCGGCGAGGTGTGCAGCGATATGCTGCCGCAGGCTTACATACTCTATACGCCGGGCGGTTACATGATGTCGATCACCGTCGAGGCAAATCGCTACCCCCCGGCAGGCGAAGTGCTCACCGACGCTGAGCGCGTGCGCTTGTTCAAATCCATCATCAGCGCATATTCCGGGAGCTACACCGTTGAGGGCGACAGCGTTATCCACAACGTTGACCTGTCATGGAATGAAGCGTGGACCGGCACGAAACAGGTGCGCCGTTTTGCCGTGAACGGTGACGAGTTGACCATCGAAACCACGCCGCGCACGGCGGGCACCGATACACGGCAGTTCATCAATACGCTGACCTGGGAGCGGACGGAGGGGTTTCCGGTCAACACCCATCTACATAACTAAAGAAGTTTTTGAGGTGGTTGTAGAGTGCGCGCCCCGCCTAATCCGCCCTCGCCCCCGACGCCCTAACCACCGGCGCCCAGCGCTTGACCTCCGCCGCCACAAATTCCGTGAACGCTTTAGCGTCCATTGTGCCGGGTTCTATGCCTTCGGGACGCAGGCGCGCGCGTACGTCGGGCAATTGCAGCGCGCGGCGCACTTCACTGTTTAATCGATTCACAATTTCCGCCGGCAGTGCAGCGGGACCGGACAGCGAAAACCAGATGACGGCCACCAACTCCGGGTAGCCGGACTCGCGGTAAGTGGGCACCTCGGCATAATCCGGCAGCCGTGCCGCCGAACTGATGGCAATCGCGCGCAGGCGGCCGGCGCGGATTTGCGTGCTGGCGGTGGTGAGCGTGGTGGAAATCGCGTGCGTATGTCCCGCCACGACATCGACCACCGCGCCGCTCGCGCCTTTATAGGGCACATGCTGAATGTCGATGCCCGCGCTACGCTTGAACAGTTCCGCAATCAAATGGCCTTGCGTGCCGTTTCCCGGCGAGCCGTAACTGAGTTCACGCGGCTTGGTTTTCGCAAACGCGATGAATGATTTCAAATCCTTGACCGGCATCGACGGATGTACCGCGAGCACCGAAGGCGGGCCGCCGAACAGCGCGATGTGGGCGAAATCTTTTACCGGGTCGAACGGGAATTTGGGTGATAGCGCCGGCGCCACCGCATGCGAGGCCACACCGGATACCAGCAGCGTGTAGCCGTCCGGTGCGCTTCGCGCCACCAGTTCCGAGCCGAGTACGCCGCCGGCGCCGGGCCGGTTTTCGACAATGAATGATTGCCCCAGACTTTCACTGAGTTTTCCCGCAGCGATGCGCCCCAGGAGATCGGCGGTGCCGCCCGCGGCGAACGGTGCGATGATGCGCACCGGCCGCGTCGGCCAGGTCTGGGCTTGTGCCACGGTGGCGCATGCGCAGAGTGCCGCAAGGGCGATGATTCGTTGCGTTACCGTCATGGAAAAAAGTTTGTGCTATACGTAAGGTGGCGCAAGACCACCGGCCAAGCTACGATGTCGTTTCGTAGAGAATACCATTTGAGAGTCACTCATGCCGCAATCGCAAACACGCTTCGTCGGCGGCGTAGCCGTCTTTGTGCCGACCGGCGCCATTGGGGCGGCGGCGCATGCGCTGGCGCCGCGCTTGAATAGTCTGCGAGGTATGCGCATGGGCATCCTCGACAACTGCAAGGAGTTTGCGGATATTGTGCTGCGCGGCGTTGCCGATGTGCTGCACCGCGAGCATGGCGCGCAGGTGACATTACCTTTCGTGGTGGCGCCGCATCCGGTGGGTGATTGCGACACCGCGTTGATTAAAAAACGCGGCGCTGATATCGCGGCGCAGTGTATGCACAGAGCTTGTCGGTATCTAAAATAATTGAATAAAAATAAATGCTTACGGGAGATGCGCGACAACATAGAATCCCCTCGCCCCCATTTTGGGGGAGAGACGCCACGGCGCGCGCGTCGCGAATTGCGGCCGTGAACACGGCGTCTCTTCCCGCCTTCGGCCCCCTCGCTTCGCTCTCCCCAGCCCTTCTTCCCCGCTGCAAGTGTTCCCTTGTCCCGGAGGGAGAAGGGAGCG
>JANMXV010000677.1:0-1911 GCA_031381325.1 Betaproteobacteria bacterium
GGTCAGGGCGTTTGGCCACCAGTTCCGCGAGGGCTTCATTCTGCAGGCGGGTGAACCATAGGCCCGCCTCATCTTTCAGGTGATACGCCGCCAGGTCCATCCAGCCGGAAACCAGTTGCACGTCGATGCCGGCTTCGTCCATCCACTTGAGCCTTGCGGATTCGTCGATCAGCGTCGGGATCAACGGCATGCCGGTCAAGCGTCCGCCGACTTCAAGGCGTGTCGCGCCATCGTCGGATTTCACCACGCGGATGCCGTGCTGTGCGCCCTCAGCGTTTACGCGGTCGACCACGGATTGGCCGACGTGGTGGGCGTGGATGTCGAGGCAGCGGGGTTTGTTCATAATCAAGGAGTTACTCCAGAGGGATTTATCGAAACATCCAAAACTTGGTGACAACTGAAGCAACGATGCCTTCCTCCCTTACCCTCGGTTGCGCTCCCGGTGGGAGAGGGAAGAAAAGCCACAACAAAAAATCCAAGCAGTAAAGCCCTTCTCCCCCCGGGAGAAGGGTTGGGATGAGGGAAGAGATGTCAGGCAGACAGCCAATACTGAATAATTCAAAAATGGGTTGCTATGCCGCACGCCGCCACGCCTTGACGAACATGCGCGCAGCCCACTCTACCGCCATCTCACGTTTGTAAGCCGCCGAGCCACGCACGTCGGACATCGGTTGCGCCAAGGTGCGCACTGTCTGTACTGCGTCGCGTAGCGCCTGTTCCGACAGCGGTTTGCCTGCGAGTTGTGCGAGGTCAAGCACGATGGGTTTCCAACCGACGCACCCGACCACCAAGCGTGCAGCCACGCAATTGCCGGCGGTGTCGAGAGTCACTTTCGCGGCGACGTTCACCGTCGGAATTTCAAGCTGTCCACGCAGCATGTATTTATGGAATGCCGAGCCGGTGCGTGGCGGCAACGCGTCGGCTTCGATGCTCACCACCAGTTCATCTTTGGCGAAACGCTTCTGGAACGCTTCGTCGAGCGGCAACGTGCGCCGACCGTTGGGGCCGGCAGCAGTGACGCGGGCATTCAGCGCGAGCAACGCGATCGGCAAATCGAAGCCGCCGATCAACGGGCCGATACTGCCGCCGACGGTAATCATGCGCCGCAGCCGCGTGTGCCCGACGGCTTCGAGTGCGTCGTCGATGGCCTGCCAGCCGTGCTTTACTTTCGCGTCGTCGTAAATACGTTGCTGGTTCACGGCTGAACCGATAGACAGAACGCCTTGCGCATTCACGTTCATCTCGTTCAATTCAGGAATGCGCGCCAGCGATACCAACCGCTTCGCCTGCGGGTAACCCGTGCGTTCGCGGCGCAGCGCATGCGACATGCCGCCCGATACCAGCGCGCTGTCGCCGGCGGCGAGTAGCGCCACCGCTTCGTCCACCGATTTCGCAACGATGAATTGCGGATTGAACGGGCGCGGCCCTGACGGCTTGCCTGCCGACAGCCGCGACCACATGCCGCCTTTGGGTTCAACCGCAGGCGCGGCTTTTTCATCGAGGTAAAGTTCAGGATGCAAGGCGCGGTGAATTTTTTCCGAGGTGATCGGCAGTTCATGAATACGCACACCCACCGCATCGGAAATCGCATTGGCGATGGCGGCGGGTATCGCGTCAAGGCCGATTTCGCCGAGACCCTTCGCGCCGAACGGCCCCGAAGGCTCATACGAATCAGCGAACGCGACATGCATAACCGGCAGATTCGCCGCGCCCGGTATCGGGTAATCCTTGAGTTGCGGATCGGTGGGCTGACCGTTCCATAGGTCAAAGTATTCTGTCATCGCCAAGCCGATACCCTGCACCATGCCGCCGTGTACCTGCCCTTGCGCGGCAGCCGGATGGATCACCGTGCCGCAATCGACCACCGCGGAAATTTCTTCGAGGGTCACCATGCCGGTGCCGCGATCGACC
>JANMXV010000711.1:0-2930 GCA_031381325.1 Betaproteobacteria bacterium
GCCGCCTACGGCCTGCGCCAGTCGCTCGACAGCGTCGGCGGCGTGGCCGGCCCGCTGCTGGCGATCGTGCTCATGGCCGCGACCGCGGACAACTTCCGCTTGGTGTTCTGGATTGCGGTCATACCGGCGTTGGTGTGCGTGGCGCTGCTCGTCTTCGGGGTACAGGAACCCGCGCGCGCGCAGCCCGCAAAAGCGCGCCCGTTTCCGATCACCCGCAGCGAAATGGCACGGCTGCCGCGAATGTTCTGGCAGGTCACCGCGCTGGGCGCGGTGCTGACGCTCGCGCGTTTCTCCGAGGCGTTCCTGCTGCTGCGCGCGCAGAATGTAGGTCTCGCGCTAACCTGGGTGCCGGCGATTCTGGTGGTGATGAATCTCGTCTACGCAGCCAGCGCGTATCCGCTGGGCGTGCTCTCTGATCGCATCAGCCGCAAAGTCATGCTCGCCGCGGGCATCGGGCTGCTGATCGCCGCCGACGTGGTGCTCGCACTCGCGCACAATGCGTGGGCGGTGGGCACGGGCGCGCTATTGTGGGGACTGCACATGGGCGCGACGCAGGGACTGCTGGCCGCCATTGTCGCCGACGCCGCACCCGCAGACCTGCGCGGCACCGCGTTCGGCGTGTTCAACCTGATGAGCGGCGTCGCATTGTTCGCCGCGAGCGTCATTGCCGGCGCGCTGTGGACAGTCTTCAGCCCGGCGATGACCTTCTACGCCGGTGCTGCGTTTGCGGCAGTGGCGCTCGCAGGGCTGCTGCGGCGATGACTGCGCCGGCACGGGTACGCGAGCTATAATCGTCTCTCAATGCAGAGGAAACGACATGAAATACGGACGCTTTGAACAGCACAGACACACCTTCTTCGGCCTGGTCGAAGGCGATCAGGTGATTGAACTCGAAGGCTCGATATTCGACAGCCACAAACCGACCAGCACCAAGCACGCGCTGTCGGCGTTAAAAATACTGACCCCCTGCACACCGGCGAATTTTTACTGCGCCGGCATCAACTACCTCGCGCACATCGAGTGGGGCAACAAACGCAAAGGCGCCAACACCAAGCCGCCGGCAAAAGCCGACATCGGCTACCGCTCACCCAGCGCGCTGTGTGCCACCGGTGACACCATCATCATCCCGGCGGATGCGCCCGGCCCGGTGCAATACGAAGGTGAACTGGTCGCTGTCGTCGGCAAAAAAGCGAAATACCTCAGCGAAGCCAACGCGCTATCGTGTATCTTAGGCTACACGCTGGGCAACGACGTGAGCGACCGCGGCTGGCAGGGATCCGACCGCACCCTATGGCGCGCCAAGAACTGCGACAACTGGAAACCGATGGGCCCGTTCATCGCCACCGGCCTCGACCCGCTGGCGCTCACCATCAAAGTGAATCTCGACGGCAAAGAAGTCTCCAGCTACACCACCGACAAAATGATTTTCTCGGCGCAACACTACATTGCCAAAATCACCCAATACACCACCCTGTGGCCCGGCGACGTGCTGTGGCTGGGCGTAGACAACGCCACCATTCCCGACCTTGAAGACGGCATGGTGTGCGAGATTATTCAGGACGATATCGGCGTGTTGCGTAATCCGGTGGTAAGGGCGAAGGGGTAATGGTCAAAAACTTTTTAGCCACAGATGCACACAGATACACACAGATTTTGTAACCTACTCGTTCACTTCAGCCAGTAGCCCGGAAGGAGCGTAGCGTATTCCGGGATCGTTACCCCGGGTTACACTTCGTTCCACCCGGGCTACGCATGCTGATACCGAACGTAGGACTTTCGCTGAAATGAATTGAATCCATTGGCGGTGGTGGCCCGTATATACCCTGTAGGCCGGTCGATTCAAGACCTTTCGAATCATTTCTCACAAAGGAATCAACACATGAACAAGATAAAACTCTCGGGCATTGCAGTGGCAATAGCGCTCTCACTGGGCACGATGTCCAGCCACGCCCAGGTCACGGTAGGCGGCGCGGCGATGTATCCGTCCAAAGACATCATCGACAACGCGGTGAATTCCAAGGACCACACGACGCTGGTCGCGGCGGTAAAGGCAGCCGGTCTGGTGGATACCCTTAAAGGGCCTGGCCCTTTCACAGTTTTCGCGCCCACCAACGACGCATTCGCGGCGCTGCCGGCCGGCACGGTCGATAAGCTGCTGCTGCCTGAAAACAAGGCCATGCTCGGCCAAGTACTGACCTATCACGTGGTCGCGGGCAATCTCGACGCCGCGGCTCTGAAGCGCCAGATTGCGGCCGGGAACGGGAGCGCCAAGCTGAAGACGGTGGCGGGCGGCACGCTGACCGCCACGGCGAGCGGCGACACGATCTCGATCTCGGATGAGAAGGGCGGCGCGTCGAAAGTCACGATCGCGAACGTCAAGCAGTCCAATGGGGTGATTCATGTCGTGGATCACGTGCTGATGTCGAACTGAAGAAGGTCGTCAGGAGCAAGCCGGAACGCGAAAAAGCGTTCCGGCTTTTTTTCCAATAGCGGCTTGCGATGCGACCTAAGCGCCACTGTGCGCCGAAAGGCGGAAAGGCGCAGGACTGCATAGCTTAAAAAGGAACTGAACAAGACCACTGCACCAGCCCCAGAACAATTGCAGAGTAGCGCCATGCACATACAGCCCTTTTGCATAATTCAGAAACCGCTCAGCGCTTCCCACCCTTCAACCCCGCCATCCGCCCCAACACCTCACACACCGAAGCCGTATCATGCTGCGACAACCCCTGCGCCATCGCGGTGGTGTAAAGCGGCGCGCAGGCGCTGAACAGCGGCAGCGGACAATCAACGGATTTCGCCATGTCGCCGATCACCTGCATATCCTTCTGCCATACCTCAACCTTCATGGTTGCGGGCAGGTAGTTTTGTTCCACCATCAGCTTGCCGCGCAGCTTGAACACGCCGTTGCCGAGCACCGGGCTGCTGGA
>JANMXV010000182.1:0-6587 GCA_031381325.1 Betaproteobacteria bacterium
CGACAACTTCGGTGCCTATGGTACCACTGGCGCCGGCGCGATTCTCCACGATGACTTGCTGGCCCCACGACTCGCTCATTTTTTGCGCGAGGATGCGCGCAGTGATGTCCACCGGGCCGCCGGCGGTAAAAGGCGCGATGATGCGTATGGGTTTGCCGGGGTAGGCCTGTCCTGAGCCTGTCGAAGTGGACTGTGCTTGCACCGTGGCGCACGTTGCTGCAGTGGCGGCGATCATCAATACAATTCGCGTTATCATGTCAGTCTCCTGATGCGAAGTATAAAGCGCGATAACGCGCGGTCAAGAAAGGAATCAACATGAAGGGCTATGGCGGCAAAACCGTTTATGGCGCACGGGTAGGCATCCTCATGCTGGACACAAAATGGCCGCGTCCGCCCGGCGACACCGGCAATGCGATGACCTGGCCGTTTCCGGTGCTCTACAAAGTGGTGCCGGGCGCGAGCGCGCGCGTGGTGATACACGAGCAAGGCAAGGGCTTGGGGCCGGCCTTTCTCAAAGCTGCCGAGGAGTTGGTCAAGGATGGCGCGGATGGGATCACCACCACCGGCGGTTTTCTGGCGATATTTCAGAAGCAACTGGCGGCGCATGTGAAGGTGCCGGTGGCGAGTTCATCGCTGATGCAAATACCATTGGTCCTGAGCACGTTGCCGCCGGGCAAGCGCGTGGGCGTGCTGTCGGTGCAGGGCAACCGCATTACGCCGGAGCACTGGGATGCGGTGGGCGCGGCGCGCGATACACCGGTGATGGGCACGGAAGGCGGCAAGGAATTCACGCGCGTGATGCTCGGCGACACCATCGATATGGATTACGAAGCCGCCGAACTGGACATCCTCGAAGCGGGCGAGAGCTTGCTCAAGCAGCATCCCGATGTGGGCGCAATCGTCTGTGAGAACCACAACATGGCGCCGTATGCGGCCGCACTTAATGCCAGACTCGGCATCCCGATTTTTACCGTATACACGTTTGTCTGCTGGTTTCAGGCCGGATTGCAGCCGCGTTATTTTGGCCGGCCGGGTGTGCCGTCCGAAGACACCTGGCGCGAGCGGCTGGGGCGATGAAGCGCTTGCAAGTATCTCGATCGGCAATATGCCGAAGTGTAAGCCGCGCTGACGGCGCTGGGCCTCGCACATCCGGCGCCGAAGCCTTGAATGAATGAAGGAACGTACGATGGGAGTGCAGAATGACGACCGCCGCGCCGCAATATTTTTACTGCTTTGAAAATCTGCCGGGAAAGAAATTTTCAAAGATCACCAGTTCCAAGGGTTCGGTGGTGAAAGGTGACAACGTCTATTTGGCTTGGTCACCAATAAAATTCAATAAAAACAAATACTTATATTATATTTAATGCGACGTTCATGAAGAATAATCGGACTGCAATGGGCATTGCCGCCGCGCTCGCGGTTGCCAGCACCACGGCATTTGCCGCCGATACCTGGCCCGCGCGCCCGGTGCGCTTCATACTTTCCTTCGGCGCACCCGGCGGTTCGCCGGACCTCATCGCGCGGCGAGTAGGACCCAAGCTCACCGAACTGTGGGGCAAGCAAGTGGTGATAGATCCGCGTTCCGGCGCGGGCGGCGTGCTCGGCACCGACATCGCCGCGAAAGCGCCGCCCGACGGCTACACCATGGTACTGGTAAGTCCCGCGCACGCGATCAATCCGGCGCTACGCAGCCTGCCCTATGATTCAGTCAAGGATTTCGAGCCGGTAACCAAACTGGCGGAACTGCCGAACATATTGGCGATATACCCGCCGGTCGGCGCGCGCAACGCACAGGAACTTGCGGCGCTGGCGAAAGCGAAACCCGGCGCCTATTCGTTTGGCTCGGCGGGCGTGGGTTCATCGCAGCATCTCGCGGGCGAACTTTTTCGCAAAATGGCGGGGATCAACATTCTGCACGTGCCTTACAAGGGCGGTGCAGCGGTCGTCATCGATCTGGTTGCCGGGCGCGTGCATATGACTTTCGGCTCGAATACCTCCATTCCACACATACGCGCCGGACGGCTGAAGGCAATTGCGGTGACCACCCTGAAGCGCTCACCGGCAATGCCGGATATCCCTACTATGCATGAATCCGGATTCCCGGGTTTCGAGGCGGCGGCGTGGTACGGCCTGCTTGTGCCCGCACGCACGCCGGCGGCTATTGTCACCAAACTGCACCGCGATTTTTCCGCGGTGCTGCAATTGCCGGAGTTACGCGAAGCGTTTTTGCCGGATACCATTGATGCGGCGCCTTCCGCCTCACCCAGGGAATTCGCGGCGTTTCTCGCGGCTGAAACCGTCAAGTGGGGCGTGCTGGTGCGCGAGACGGGGGCGAAGGCGGAGTAGCAGCGTTTGAAGCAAAAAGCAAGTCCTATTTTCCCGGTTGGCGAAGGCAGTCCGTTGGAATAATCGGGTTAGGCGTCTGGTCACGCTGCGAATCTCAATACGCGAAGCTGTTTACGACCTTGCTCCGCATGCCACAAGTCGTACTGCGTCTGTTGATTGATCCAGCTTTCTGCGGAGGTATCAAAGGCAATCGAAAGGCGAACAGCCATCACTGGGCTGATGCCGGCCCGGCCATTCAGAATTCCGGACAGCGTTTTCCGGCTAACGCCGAGTCCCTTTGCCGCCTCGGTCACAGTGAGAGCAAGTGGATCGAGACAAAGAGCCTTGATGATTTTCCCGGGATGTGGAGGATTGTGCATTCTCATGATTTAGCCTTAGTGATAGTCTTCGTAATCAACGTCGTCTGCGTCCTTTCCTACGAAAAGGAACGTTACACGCCAGTTGCCGCTGACCTTTACGGCCCAAACGCCTTTGCGATCTCCCTTCAAAGGATGAAGTCCCAATCCAGGGAGCCCCATATCCTTTGGCGTTGTCGCAGCGCTTAACGCGCCTAAAATAAGTTCGAGCCGTTCAGCATGTTGCGTCTGGATGCCAGATTTCGCGCCAGTCTGAAAAAACTTGGCCAATCCCTTGTGCTTGAAACTGCGGATCATGCATCATGAGTGTAACGAATGTGGTTACGAGTTGCAAGACGCCCAATGACCAAGCTCACCGGCGCGCCGCATTTTGGCGCGTCCGGTGGGGCGCCTTGTTGGGCGTCCCGGCTTGAGCTTTGGAAAAGAAGGCGACAATCTCCGCAGGAGACTTGCCCGCTAAGACCCCAGCTTGCTGGTCGCGAACCTTGCGAAAAAACTCAATCGAATGAAACTCAGTTTTCCGTGGCATGGCTGATTACCTCGCGCGGAGAGTAAATGGTGAGTGGTTTGTAACCCTGTTCGATATTTACTGCGTTAAACAAACGAATCTTATCGAGGCGAACGATGTGCTTGAAATTCCAACTGACGAGTACATCGACCTCCGCAATTGTGGCCAACGCGATGTGCAGCATGTCGTTGACGAATCTCTGTCCGAGGACGCTACGTTCCACGTAACCTTGAACCAGAGACACGGTTTCTTCGTCGACGCGAATTAGCTCGGTAGGCAAGCTGAGCAACTCTTGATACAGAGACCTCACAAAATCAGGCGCAGGGGCGACTTCTGCGGCTGTAACGTCGGAAACCACCGCGATATATCGACCCTGCCGGAAATCTTCCACTAAGCTTTTCGACCAAACCCGGAACTCGGGGTCAAAGCATCCGCCAATCACAGAGGTATCAAGATAAATGCGTAACTTTTTCACCCGAGCATTCTAGCATCGGGCAGGCTCGCATACTTGAAACCGCACGGCTGCGGGTTAAGGACATTGATTTCGCGCGCAAAGAGGTGATGGTTCGCGATGGCAAGGGATTCAAGGATAGGGTCACGATGTTGCCTGAAGCAATGGGCATTTCTTAAAATGCCGTTACTCATATCTCCAACATTCATCCCATCCCCCTCCTATCCTCCCCCTTGAAAGGGGAGGGACTCTATCCTGGTGCGTGTGCGGGCGTTGCATGCGCGTGATATCGAAGCCGGTTTTGGCCGTGTGTACTTGCCCTATGCGCTGGCGCGCAAATATCCGAGTGCTGATCGTGACTGGGCATGGCAGTATATTTTTCCCTCGCAGCGGCGCAGCATTGATCCGCGCAGTGGCAAGGAAGGGTGGCATCACGCTGATCCGCAGGCCCTGCAGCGCCACATGCGGCAGGCGGTGCGCGATAGTGGGATCACCAAGCTCGCCACTCTGCATACGCTACGCCACAGTTTTGCCATTTTCATTGGGGAATCGCCGCTCAGGCCGCGTTCTTCTTCGGCTCCGCGCTGCGTTTCGCCCAATAATTCGGCGAGGCTTTGAGTTTTGCCAGCGCTTCGGCGGTTTCGGTGCCGGGGGCCATGGACGCCGCAGTACCCGCCATCACTTGATGATGGTCGATGTTGAGCAAACGCAGAAAACTTTGCTGGCCGTACGTTAGGCCAACCGCGCAACCGAGTTCGACGATTTCAGGTTCGGTGAAGTGCTGGTTTAACCGCGCCCAGAACGCATCGTCGGTATCGAGCCGCCACACGATGGCTTCAGCCAGCGCCAGTGCGGCTTTCTGGCGTTCGTTGTATTGCGTGGATTCTTCGAACTCCACCAAGTCGTCGTAGTGCGTTTCTTTCAGGCCTTCGTTCGCGCCCTTGATTGAGCGCTGATTACCGCAAAATTCGCAGATCACCGAGCGCGAAACATAAACGCGGCACAGCTCTTTGATGGAATGATCAAGCACGCCGTTCCTGAAAATGTCGTTCCACGAATTGGCGAAAAACCAGAAACACGCCGGCACGTGCGCCCGCACCGCCGAACTTTCGGGGCGCGGTGTGCCTACACTTGCGCAACGGTCCATTTCGACGCGCATTTCAGGCGTCATTTTTTCGAGCGGAATGTAACTGATGCGTTGTTTGCTCATGGGAGCCTCCGGTTATTGAACATGTGGTTTCTAACGCTGCGGCGTATTCTTGGGACGTGACGCGCTTCAGGTCGCGACTGCAGGGCGTGCGGCATTACGCGCTATGGCCGCGCGCAGAACCAGCGCCAGCGGCAAGGTAAGAAACACCACACAGCCTGCGATGGCGATGGTTTTTTCAATGCCGATGGCGTCGCCCAACAGACCGTAGCCGAGGGGCGCGATGATGCCGCACACCGCGCCCACGGTGTAAATCACCGCGAACGCGCGCGGTAGTTTGTCGGGGTCGACCAGATCACCGATGGTGCCGTAGATCACCGACGAAGTGCCCTGCAGTGCCACGCCTACCAGCGGCAGCAGAAAAAAAGTCGCCGTGCCCGGCAGCGCGAGGGTGGCGAGTATGCCCGCGCCGGTGGCGATTTCGGTGATGACAATGGTACGGATGACGCCGAGTTTTTCCGCGAGCACGCCGCAGAAGTATTTGCCGGCCATGCCGCCGATCAATACCAGCGGCACCGCCAGCGCCGCCCAGCCGTCGGGCACGCCTTTGGCAATCAGCAGGAACGCGATGAAGGTGAGAAAGCCGGTGCGCGTCATGCTATCCACGATGTCCACCACGCACAGCGCGGCAAACGCTGGCTTGTTGCGGATGCCCCAGCCTTGAATTTTCTGCTTGGGCGTGGACGGCGTGCGGGTGTGCGTATTGGCGATCCACAAATAGATTGCGATGGCAGCAATGATGGCTGCCACGCCAAATCCCACTACCGGCGCCTGCCACGACAGGCCCGCGAGCACGCACAGACTGACGATGCCGCCGAACACGAATTTGCCCACATCGCCGGCGAAATTATAGGTGCCCAGCGCGGTGCGGCGGCCGTCGCCCGGATACGCGTGCGAGATGATGGTTGAGGATAACGGATGCTGCACGGCCCCGCCCATGCCCGCGAAAAACAGAGCGATCAGGATCATCCAGAAACCATTGGCAAACCCCAGCCCGATGAACGCCAGCCCCGCGAGCAAGGTGCCCAATGCCAGCAGATTGCGTTCGCCGAAACGCTCGGCGACCAGCCCGGCGGGCAGTTGAAATGCCGCCATCGCGACGCGGTGCGCGGTGCGGATCATGCCCACTTGCGCGAGATTGAGTCCGAAGGTCTGCGCCAGCAAGGGCAGCAGCACGTAACTCACGTCGGACAGGCCGTCGTGGACGATATGTACGCCACAGCAGGTCTGTAGCGAGCGTTTGGCGGAAGCGGGCATGAAGGCGTTATATCACGGGAGCGAGCCAGTGTAGAATCACGCTTTATTTTGAACGGGCTGACTTATGAAGTGGATTATCGGCGGAACGTTACTCGCGGTGGTGGGCGCCGTGTATTCGGGACGTGTGCCTATGGAGTGGGTGGTTTACAGTTTTGCGGTGATGTTCGGTTGTTGGGGTCTGGCGCTGTTTTTTGCGTATACCCGCAGCAAGCATCACGGACTGTTGCTGTTGGGCATTACTTTTTTCTCGGCGGCGGTGCTGGCTGCCGTACTGACGCACTGGTGGCCGCTGCTGGCAGGGTTCGCCATCGCGTGGGCGCTGCGCGCGATGGGCATGGATCCGCCGCCGGATGAGGCGCAGGCGCCAGTGCCTGGGCAGGATGGAGAGAACAAGTCCTGAGCGGATGGTATCTTCGTAACTATTTGTTTTTATTCTGTTAATTCAGGTGCAATGCAACACCG
>JANMXV010000836.1:0-7370 GCA_031381325.1 Betaproteobacteria bacterium
CTGTCATTCCCGCGTAGGTGGGTATCCCCTTCCCCGGGGGGAAGGGAGGTTGGGGGAGCGATGTGCCATAGGGCAACACAGTTATGGGTTCCCGCCTGCGCGGGAACAACAGAGTCGGTATTTGACCCATACAAAAGTCGGATGGACCTAAATCAATAACTCGTCGGTCCCGCGGCGCAGTTCATGTTCATACGACGCACCTCAAGTATGCGTATCAGCCATCAAGTCGTGTAGCACATGCAGCTTCCGCTCTTACCTCGATACCATGCACAAGCAGCGGCACAATCTGTTTGAGGTGCTGCATCTGAGCTTCCACGGGCGTCCCGTACTGCCTGCCTAAGGCTGAATAGTCACCCAAGCCGCAAACGACCGCCTATGCGTGGTAACGCACAGACGCTTGTCGGAAAGAGCGCGACACTTTTTAAGTTGCTAAGGAACAGGCGCAGTGCTTTCTTGATTCATGGGGAATTCAATCAAGGCAACCGTCGCCCCGCTTCGCTCGCCTGAGCATCTCGCGGCGTACAGGCACATGAACGAATACTGCGGAGCCAAGTTGTAACGGCTCGTCGTGATTAGCGGCGCGCCGTTTACAAGGAGAGTGAAAATGCACATAACGAACCAACAGTCCGGGACGAATATTCATGAAGTGGCGGATGGGATTTACCGCATCAATACGCCGGTTGTTATAGAAGGCGGGCCTGGCGGGTTCTCATTCAATCAGTTCCTCATTGTCGATGATGCGCCATTGCTCTTCCACACCGGGCCGCGCAAGATGTTTCCGCTGGTACGGGAGGCGGTCGCGAGCGTGTTGCCCGTGGAACGGCTGCACTACATTGGCTTGTCGCACGTTGAGGCCGATGAATGCGGTTCGCTCAACGATTGGCTCGCGGCAGCCCCACAGTCCTCGCCGCTGTGCGGCAAGGTTGCGGCACTGGTGTCAATTGATGATATGGCCGACCGGCCGGCGCGCGCACTCGCGGACGGGGAAACGCTCACGCTTGGAAAACATGCCGTGCGCTGGTTCGACACGCCGCACCTGCCGCACGCGTGGGAATGCGGTTTTTTGATGGAAGAAAAAACGCGGACCTTGCTCTGCGGCGATCTGTTCACGCAGGGCGGCGCTGAACATCCGGCCACCACCGAGTCGGATATCCTGGGGCCGAGCGAGGCATTCCGTCACGCGATGGATTATTACTCACACACGCAGAACGCGCGTGCGATGATTGAACGACTGGCTGCCACCGAGCCGACAACACTTGCGTGCATGCATGGCAGCACATGGAAGGGTGACGGGGCGAAGCTTTTGCGCGCGCTTGCCGATGTGCTGTCGCCATAATCCCACGCCCAAGTTGGGCATCTGAACCGCAAAGCAAGGAGAAATGCAATGGACACGAACAATTTGCTGTGGGTGCTAGGCCATAAGATTCGTCTGCTTGATACCGATGCGTCATACGGAATGATAGAGGTCACATCACCGCCGCACGTTCCGGGCCCGCCCCCGCACTTTCACAAGAGCGAAAGTGAATTCTTTTTAATCATCCGGGGCACGCTGGACCACATGAGTAACGGCAAATGGCAAAAATGCTCCGCTGGAAGTTTCGTGGACCTCCCGCCAAACACGCCGCCTACCTTCATCAACAACACCGAGCAAGATGTTGTCTGGGTCACAGGCTGGCGGCCGAAGGGCTTTGAACGCTTCTTTCGGGATTTCGGAATTCCGGTAAGTGATTCACAATCTCAGCAAAAATCCGTCGCTGATTCGGTTGTTCAAAATGTCGTGCAGAATGTTGAGAACTACGGCATGTACCTGGCCGCTTGAGCGCGCCGGCGCCACAATGCCGATGCCCAACAAATCGTTTGCACGGGACGCGCTAATGCGCCCGTGAACTCAGGCAGTTAGCCGGTTGAAGGATCGGAGGACTCAGCTTATTGTGGGCAAAAACGAATGACTTCCAGATGGAACTGACGGTGGTCACGCGCATTGGCAATCAGCCAGTTATTTCAGACACGGATCGTCATACGCGCAGTTGGGTGCAGGCGATCAATTATTTCTGATTGCAAAGCCGCGGCTAATACAACCTGTCTGCCGTCATTCTGGCATTCGCCAGAATGACGAGTTGGAAAGATTTTAGACTGTGTATAACTTCCGCAGCACCCGCACATCCTTCAAATTCTCAAAATCCCACAGTGCAGCCAGCAACGTTGTGCTGCGCTTTTTGCCGAGAATCGGCACGATCAGGTCCAGTGCTTTTTCTTCTTCCTCGACGCGTGTGAGCGGGTTCTCGAAACTGCCTTTTGCCGCCATCGTCTGATGCTTCAGCACGCGGCCATCATTCAAGCGAATTTCCATCACGCAGCGCCAGCGCCGCTGCGCGTCGGTGAGCTCGGGGTCGCCCACGGCTTTGATGCGTTTGCGCAGGGCGAGCACGTGCGGATCCTGCATGCGTTTAAAGTCATGTGCGGATTTGAAGGTGACGCCACCATCGATCAGCATTACCGCGAGCAGATGCTGCACCGAGATGTCGGGCATGTCGCGGTTGTTGACAATTTGTGACCACCTTGCCCGGCAGCAAACGCGAGCCGGAAATCATTGCCGCGAAGGTATCGACAAGGTGAATCTTCGCACGCTCGGTTACCTCGCGTGGCGGTGCTTTGCGCGCGGCACTCGCAATATACTGGCTGAGTGCTAGCGTGAGCGGGGAGACAGTCTGTTGAGCTTTTTTCATGGTCAAGTGGCGAGAGAAATATTTGGATTCCGCATTCTACGCGTGTGTTGCCTTGATCTGGATCAGCGTCGATTGCCGGCGACGTGATAATATATTTTTTTATTGATGATTCGGATTGGCAATGCAGTCTGGTCGGCGTTGGTTGTGGATTGCGCTTCTGCTGCTGATCGCGGCGGGCGCGGCGTGGTTTGTTACGCGATCCAAACCCACGCTGGTGGATGTGGTGATTGCCAAGCGTGAGGATGTGCAGACCAGCGTGGTGGCGAGCGGGCGCGTGCTGGCGCCGGCGCGCGTGGAAATCGGCGCGACCATCACGGGCCGCGTGCAGCGCGTGGCTGTGCGTGAGGGTGCGCGGGTTAGCGAACGTCAGTTGCTGGTGCAGCTTGAGCAGCCGGAACTCACCGCCGCGCTGATGCAAGCGCGTGCCGTGCGTGATCGCGCGCGGGCGCGCGTGGAGTCGGTGACGAAACTGGCGCTCCCCACCGCGCAGGAATCGCAATCACAGGCGCAGGCCAATGTCGCATTGGCCGAGCGTGAATGGAAGCGTTCACAGGAACTGGCTGAAAAGGGCTTTATCAGCCAGTCGCGCGTGGATGAATCTGAGCGGCAAGTACAGGTGGCGCGCAGTCAACTCACGGCAACCAAGTCACAGGTCGCCGCGCAGAGCACGCAGGGCACGGAGGCGCAGCAGGCGCGCCAGCAATTGATCGAGGCTGAGGCCGCGGCGGAAGTGGCACAAGCGCGTCTGGCGCAGACGGAAATACGCGCGCCGGCGGCTGCGGTGGTGCTGGAGCGCGTAGTCGAGCCCGGTGACATTACGCAGGCGGCCAAACGCATGATGACGCTGGCGCTGGATGGGCCATCGCGCTTGATTGTGCAAGTGGATGAAAAAAATCTGCCGCTGCTGCAAGCGGGACGAACGGCGATAGCCACGGTGGATGCGTTTCCCACCGAGCGCTTTGAAGCAGTGATCGCGTATATTTCATCGGGTGTGGATGCGTCGCGCGGCACCGTCGAGCTGCGGCTGGACATCCCCAAACCGCCGGCGTTTTTAAAATCCGACATGACGGTCTCGATAGAACTCGCCGGCCCGCTGCTCAAGCAGGCGCTGCTGTTGCCCGCCGATGCCATCCGGCAATTGCAGTCGGATGCGCCCTATGTGGTGATGAATCGTGCGGGCGAGGCCGCGCGCGTTGCGGTGCGCACGGGCCTGCAAATGCAGGGGCGGGTGCAGATTCTGCAGGGTGTTACGCCCGGCGATGCGGTGATACTCACGCGCGAGGTTGAGGCCGGCGCGCGCGTGCAGGCACGGAAGTAGTTTCACCTTGGCCGCATTAGGTTTCGAACTCACCGTTGCATTGCGTTTCCTGCGCGAAGGCCGCATGCAGACTGCGCTGATCATCGGCGGCGCGGCGGTGGGCGTCGCCGTGATTTATTTCATCACCGCGGTGCTGGTGGGCGTGCAGGCCGACTTAATCAAGCGCGTGACCGGTGCGCAGCCGCACGTGGTGTTGAAGCCGCCCGAGGATACGGTCGCGCCGCTGGTTGCCCCCACGTCTGACGGCGCGCGAGTATCGAGCGTGCAGGCGCGTCCGCAACGCTTGACCACTATCGACGGCTGGCCGGCCTTATTGCGTCAAACCGAAGCGACTAAAGGCGTATTGGCGGTTGCGCCGGTCGCCAGTGGCGGCGCGCTGGCGGTAAAGGGTGATGCGTCGCGTTCCATCGTGATCATCGGCACAGATATCGAGCGCTATCAGCGCGTGGTGCATTTCGATGACAAGATTGTTCAGGGCGCGTTGAGGCTCGAAGCGGGGGACGCGCTGGTGGGCGTCGACCTGGCGCATGATCTGGGTGCGGTGCTGGGGGATCGCTTTCGCGTTCAATCAGTAGAGGGCGCAAGCGAAGTTTTGCAGATACGCGCCTTGCTCGATCTCGGCTCGCGTGATTTGAATCGACGCTACGTTTACACGGCGTTGCGTCCGGCGCAAAGCCTGCTCAATATTTCAGGCCGCATTACCAATATCGACGTGGCGGTTGACGACATCATGCGCGCGGATGAAGTGGCCGCGCGGCTGCGGGCGCAGTCCGGGCAGCAGATCGAGAGCTGGATACAGACCAATAAACAGGTGTTCGCCGCAATCGGCAATCAGGACATCATGACGATTCTGATTCGCTCATTCGTGACGGTGGTGGTGGTACTGGGCATCGCCAGCGTGCTGGTGGTGTCGGTGGTGCAAAAGCGCAAGGAGATCGGCATCATGCGCGCGATCGGTGCGACCCGCAGCCAGATGTTGCGCGTGTTTTTGCTGCAAGGCGCGCTGGTGGGCTTTACCGGCGCGCTGGCGGGCACGGCATTTGGCATGATGTTGATAGCGATCTTCAGCCGTATTCTGCGCTCAGCATCGGGTGCGCCGTTGTTTACGCTGGCGTTTGACTACAAACTCACGCTGATTGCGCTGACGGCCGCCACTGTGCTCGGCGTGTTGGCCGCCGTATTGCCGGCACGCAACGCGGCGAATCTTGATCCGGCGCAGGCGATTCGAGGATGAAGGTGCTCTTTTGAAAGCAAATAGCTTGCAGTTCTGCCCAATTTGCTTCCCTCAGCCCGCCCCTCCGCTCCGCGTCAAGTGTTCCCTGGTCCCGGCGGGCGAGGGGCTTTTCATCCCTCTCCCACCGGGAGAGGGACCGAGGGTGAGGGAAGGTTTTTTAAGCGCCGTGAAATGAATACTGGCAAATCCGCTAACACACCGCCGCTAGTCACTCTGGCGTCAATACGCAAGACCTACAACGCAGGCCTGCCCAGCGAGCAGGAAGTGCTGCACGGCATTGATCTTGTGCTGCGACCCGGCGAATTCACGGCCTTGATCGGCCCCTCCGGCTCCGGCAAGAGCACGCTGCTGAATATTCTCGGTTTACTGGAGCGCGCGACGCAAGGTGTCTATCAATTGACCGGCCGCGATGTAACGCAACTGGATGACGACGCACGCACGCAGGCGCGCCACGTGACGCTGGGATTTATTTTCCAGTTTCATCACCTGCTGCCCGCTTTTTCCGCGCTCGAAAACGTCATGCTGCCGGCGATGATCGGCGGCAAAACCGCTGATCCGGCATCGCGTGTACGCGCGGCGTGGTTGCTCGACGCTGTAGGCTTGAAGGATGCCTATGTAAAAAAGCCCAGCGAACTTTCAGGCGGCATGCAACAGCGTGTGGCGATAGCGCGTGCGCTGATGCTCTCGCCCAAGCTGGTGCTGGCGGACGAGCCGACCGGTAATCTGGATACGGTTTCGTCGGACAGCATCTTCAAGTTGATGCGCCAGTTTAATCGCGAACAGGGCGTGGGCTTTCTGGTAGTGACACACGATCCACGGCTGGCGGCGCGTTGCGACCGCATCATCGAGTTGGTTGATGGGCAAATAGCGAGTGATCGGGAGAATACGCCGGTGAGCCCATCCTAAAAACCATTCAATAAAAAATAATTATTGGTTGTATGACAAGCGATGAGCATTTTGAATCTGTTCCCGCCTTTCGTCGCCCACATTTGCTTCCGCCGCATACACCGGCCAGTCCCTCACTGCGGCGCGCACTTCTTCGATAATTGCCGCAGCGCGGCCGCGTTTCATCATTGCCGACTTCGCGCACGTCTCGAAATCCTTCAGTGTGTAGCCGTCACGTTTACCGTTCAGCGTCATTTGATGCATCGACGTCCACGAGCCTGAGGGGTTGTAGCTATAGGTCACATCAAACGCCGGCGCCAGCGACCACTGGCCTTGCTTGTCCATCAGAAAGGCGATGTTTTTCACATGATCGTCCTGATTGCGGGCGACGATGTTGAAGACCATGCGCCGGAATTGCTGTTCCACTGCGGCCATCGGTAGCTTGAGCTGGCGTATCGTCAGCAGCGCTTGCTCATAGGCGTAAGCGCCGGCCTGGTTGAAATCGACCTGCGCCAGCGCACACAGCGATTGCTTGTGCAGTTTTTCGCCGCCGGCGAGATTGTCGATGCGGTCGAAGCGGCGGGTCATGAAATGGCGGCGCCCGTTCTCTTCCAGCAAGCGGCACTCGCTCATGGTGATGCTGGCCTTTTTTGCCATTAGGTGATAGGCATACTCGATGGCGCCATAGCCCTTCGGGTCTTCCAGCTCCTTGTCTTTGTTGCCCGTTACGCCATCAAATTTCAGCAGCCAGTACTCGAAACCGTCTCCTGCGGCAACCTGCCCCGAACGCACTTCGTTTGTTTCGCGATTCCATGCGATCACCGCCTTGGCGCGCGCGCCGCCGGCGGAAGTGCCCACGCGCAGAATATCGTTCAGCGCCTTCGCGCGCGTCGCGCCGGCAAAGCTGGATTTCAAGTCGTTCCGATGTGTCAGCACATCGGACGCAAGCCGCACCAACGCGTCGATCTCGATCTTGCTGGCTGTGCGCGCACGAGGATTGGGCCCGATGGCGGGTTTGAATTCCAGTGCGCCCATGCCGCGCGTACCGGTGTAGCACAGCCGCTCGATGGCGCCGAAGTTTTCCGCGGTACGTCCCTGCGTCGCGAGCCACGCATCGATCAAGGCATTGCCGAATTTGTCCGGCAGCGAATCCGCCAACAGCCCCGGCAGTCCGTAAAAGGTATGGCGCGGCAGCGCGGGAAACTCA
>JANMXV010000849.1:0-4231 GCA_031381325.1 Betaproteobacteria bacterium
CCGAACATCTGGCGCACGCCCCAGCCGCTGTCGCCGTCGGGCAAGGCGGCAACGTCTATCGGATCCTTGTGACCCGAGGCCACCGCATAAAGATTGGCGTGTGCCGGGGTGAGCGGCGTGTCGCCCCACGGATAACGCCGCTTGCGCGTCAGATTGCCGGGAGCCGTCGCCGCGGCGAACTCCCATTCTGCTTCAGTCGGCAGACGGCGCTTGGCCCAATGGCAATAGGCTTCGGCCTCATACCAGTTGACGTGAATGATCGCCGCATTGGGTTCTAGCGGCAGCATTTGATGATAACGTTGCACACGCCAGTTCGCGTCCTGCTTCACCCAGTAGACGGGCATGGTGGCATTCACCTGCACCCGCCACTGCCAGCCGGCATCGCTCCACCAGTCACGCTTTTTGTAACCGGCATCGTCTACAAAGGCCGCGAACTCGGCGTTAGTGACAGCCGTGCGTGCCATTTGAAACGGCTGCACCTCTACTTCGTGCGCCCACTTTTCGTTGTCGAAGACAAAACCGTCAGCGGGCTGCGCGCCGAGCATGAAATGTCCGCCGGCGATACTCGCATCACCCGCACACGACAGTGAATTAACTATTTGTTTTCGAGAAAATCCATCAACCGTGTAGCCCAGCGTCTGGCGCGTGTAATCAAACGCTTCGTTGTGCATTTCCTCGTGAAACACCGCGAGCTGCGTAAAGTAGCGCACCTGTTCTGTTGCGCCCTCGCGTTCGATGCGTGCGAGCACGGCATTGATCACCTCGCGCAAATACGCCAGCGTCTGGCCCACCGTCGGCAACGCGAGCCGCCAGCGTGCATCGTGCGGCACCAGTGCTGAGTTGTACTGCGCATCGGCGCCCTCCAGCAGTGACGGCGCAGGCGCTGCATCGGGTCTATAGCGCAAACACCAATATTCCTGAAACCAGCCGAGGTGCCCTATCTCCCACAGCGGCGGGTTGACGATCGTCAAATACGGGCCGAGCCATTGGTCCGGCCTCAGTTGCGCCGCATACGCCAGTGTGCGCGCACGCGCTGCCTGCAGCCTATCGCACAGCGCTGCAGCATCAGGTTCATTTTGCACGTTAGTCATTGGATACATTTGTTATAGTCGCAGGCTAGTGTATCTCTGAAATGCGCCCAATGAAAATCGCTCTGATCACCCCCGCTGCACCCGGTTCGCGACATGGTAATCGCGGCACCGCCATGCGCTGGGCGGGCATGCTGCACGAACTCGGTCACAAAGTATCGATACAGGTTGATTGGGACGGCTCAAGCGTGGACTTGATGCTGGCGTTGCACGCACGCCGCAGCCATGCGTCGATACGAAATTTTGCGCTGCGCTACCCCGATCAACCACTGATTCTGGCATTGACCGGCACCGACCTCTATCGCGATATACGCACGGACGCCGAAGCGCAGGCATCACTTCAACTCGCCACCCGCATGATCGTGCTGCAACAGATGGGACTGCTTGAGCTGGCGCCCGCGCTGCGCCGCAAAACGCGCGTGGTCTATCAATCCGCACAACGTGTGCAGCGCGTGCCACCGTTGAAATCGTGCTTCGAGGTGGTGGTCAGCGGACACTTGCGCGAGGAAAAAGACCCTTTCCGCGCGGCCGCCGCCCTCGCCTATTTGCCCGCCGGGAGCCGCATTCGTGTTACGCATATCGGCGGCGCAATGTCGCCTGCCATGGCACGGGAGGCGCAAGCGTGGATGAAACGCGAGCCGCGCTACCGCTGGCTTGGCGAAGTTGCGCACGGCAAAGCGCTGCGATTGCTCGCACGCAGCCGTTTGATGGTAATCAGTTCACGCATGGAAGGCGGCGCCAATGTGGTGAGCGAAGCGCTGGCGAATAACGTGCCGGTGATTGCCTCGCACATCTCCGGCAATATCGGCATGCTGGGCGGCGATTACGCCGGCTACTACCCGCTCGAAGATGAACGCGCTTTGGCGCGGCGGCTGTCTCGCGCAGAAATCGATGCGGCCTACTATCGCAAACTCGCCGCGCAGTGCCGCGCGCGCAAGCCGTTGATCACCCATGCCAGCGAACGCGGATCATTGCAGCGCGTGCTGGAAGAAATATGACTATTTGATTTTGAATAATAATTTTCTAACCGGCGCATAGCTGCGGCGATGCACCGGTGACACGCCGTGCGCTTGTAACGCGGCCACGTGTGCTGCCGTGGGATAGCCTTTGTGCGCGTCAAAGCCATAGTGCGGAAATTTAGCATGCACCTTCTGCATCTCGCGATCACGCGCGACTTTGGCGAGTATTGAGGCGGCTGAAATCGCAGGTTCTTTGGAATCGCCCTTTACAATGGCGCGCGCGGACATACTGACCTTGGGACAATGCAGCCCATCGACGAGAATATTATCCGGCTGCGGGGCAAGACCTTCCACCGCGCGCTGCATCGCCAGCAAGCTCGCTTGCAGAATATTAATCGCGTCGATTTCTTCGACACTGGCGCTGGCGATCGCCCAGGCCCTGGCGTTGCGCTGAATCACATCAAACAACGCTTCACGTCGCTTGGCACTGAGTTTTTTGGAATCGGCTAATCCCGCAATGAGCCTGGCAGGGTCAAGGATTACCGCTGCTGCGTAGACGGGCCCGGCCAAGGGGCCGCGACCGGCTTCGTCCACACCCGCAATAAACTTGCGCTTCACGAGCGCTGCTCCAGGTAAGGCATTACGGCGTCAGCCGCTTTCTGCGCAGTGTTCTGCTGCAGATCAAGCAACATGCGTGAGAATCGTTCGCTGATCCGCTGCCGGCGCGGTGCGTCGTTCAACAAATCGAGGACAGCGCGCGATAGCGCCCCCGGCGTCGCTGCATCCTGCAGCAGCTCGGGCACCACAAACTCACCCGCAAGAATATTGGGCAAGCCCACGTAAGGCAGATAACCGCGCCCTTTCATGATCCACGCGCTCAACCACGGCATGCGATAAGTGATCACCATCGGCCGCTGAAGCAACGCGGCTTCCAGCGTGGCTGTACCGGATGCAACCAGCACGACGTCTGCGGCAGCGATGGCGTCGTGAGACTTTCCATCGAGCAAGCGTATGTGCAATCCAGGCTCGCGGCGCACGGCGGCTTCAAACAAGGCGCTCGTTTCGCGATTCACCAGCGGCGTGATAAATCTTGCGTTGGGTACGGCGGCGGCGATCAACTTCGCCGTAGCTACGAACAATCCCGCCATGGCTTGTAATTCGCTGACGCGGCTGCCCGGCAACAAAGCAATCACCGGTGCATCGCCACGCAGTCCCAGCGACGCACGGACTAGCGCTTGTGCGGGATAGTTCGCCAGCAGGTCTGCCAGCGGATGCCCGACGTAGCTCGCCGGGATACCCGCTTTATCGTAAATACTTGTTTCAAAAGGAAAAATGGTCAGCACCCGATCCACGGCGCGCTTGATGAAATGGATGCGTTCGCCACGCCACGCCCAGATCGACGGACTGACGTAATGAAGGGTGGTGATACCCGCCTGCTTGAGTTTGAATTCGAGACCGAGGTTGAAATCCGGAGCGTCAATGCCGATGAAAACCGCTGGCGGGTTTTGCAGAAAATGCCGCTTCAACTTGCGCCGTATACCTGCAATTTCCGGGTAGTGGCGCAACACTTCGACGTAACCGCGCACGGCCAACTTTTCCATCGGATAGAGCGCTTGCACGCCGGCGGCGATCATGCACGGGCCGGCGATGCCTGCAAATTGCAGGTCGGGCCGCCGCGCTTTAAGCGCTGCCACCAGATGCGCGCCCAGCAGGTCGCCAGAAGCTTCGCCGGCTACCAGCCCGATTACTGGGGCGGCCACGGCCATAGCCGCTTAACGAATGATGCCGCGGCCCGCCACAGCCAGAAAATCGATCAACGGCTGAATCTCCGGTCGCTCACCCACTTGTTGCGTGAGCGCGGCAAGCGCCTGCTCGAGCGTATCGCCGGTCCGGTAAACGGTTTTGTAGGCGCTCTTGATGCCGGCGATGGCTTCGGCGCTATAGCCACGGCGCTTGAGCCCCTCTGCATTGATGCCATAGGGCTTCGCCGGGCTGCCCGACGCGGTGACAAACGGCGGCACATCTTTGAGCACGTGCGAGCCTATGCCCGTGATCACATGGGCGCCGACGCGGCAAAATTGATGTACGCCGGTGTAGCCGCCGAGTATCGCGTAGTCACCGATATGCACATGACCGGCGAGTTGCGCGTTGTTGGCGAAGATGGTGTTGCTGCCGACCTGGCAA
>JANMXV010000855.1:0-4227 GCA_031381325.1 Betaproteobacteria bacterium
GATTTCGGGATACGCCGCGCAACGGCACAGATTGCCCGACAGGTAATGCCGTATCTCGTCCTCGGACGGATCACGATGCTCATCCAGCAATTGCCGTGTCATCAGAATAAATCCCGGTGTGCAATAGCCGCATTGAAACGCGCCGCATTCGATGAACGCCTCCTGCACGGCATCAAGCTTGCCGTCAGGTAGATGTTCAATAGTGCGCACGTCCGCGCCGTCGGCAAATGCGGCGAGGTACAGGCAGCCGGAGACCGCTGTTTCGTTGACCAGCACGGTGCAGCATCCGCACAGTCCCTGCGCGCAACTCTCGCGCGCACCGGTGAGTCCGCGCTCCTGCAACACCTCGACCAGATGCTGGTGCGTGCCGATCTGCGCGGTGACGGGTTCGCCGTTGAGGGTGAAGTGGATAGTGCGGGTGGTGTTCATGCGGAAAAACCTGTTTTAACCACAGATGAACACAGATGAACACGGATAAGATCAAGATCAAAAGCACTTGCCACAGGGGACACAGAGTTACACAGAGAATTCTCTGGTTTTTCCTCTGTGTCCTCTGTGGCCGTCTTGCTTTTGAAGTTATCTGTGTTCATCTGCGTTCATCTGTGGTTACTCGCTCTTCAGCGGGTTGCCCACTTTAGTGCGCAACCCACGATACACCGCCTCGGCAGTAAGCGGCAGACTCATCAACCGCACGCCCACCGCATCATCAATCGCATTGGCAATCGCCGGCGAAACACCAAACGTGCCACTCTCGCCCACGCCTTTGGCGCCAAACGGGCCGCTGTGTTGCACGGCGTCCACTGCTTCGTTTTCCATCAGCGGCGGCACGTCGCGGATGCCGGGAATCTTGTAGTCGGCGAGCGAAGCATTGGTCACCTGCCCCGCGTCGAAATCCATGCGCTCAAACAGGGTGAAGCCCAGTTGCATAATCGTCGCGCCGGAAATCTGCGTTTCAACAATCGCCGGATTGATGGCGCGTCCGACATCGACCAGATTCACCAGCCGCGTCACTTTGAACTCACCGGTTTCGGTATCGACTTCGACTTCGGCGCCGGTCGCGCCGATCATCCAGAACGGCGTGGCGTCCGCCGTCTGGCCGTTGGCGTCCGGCGACGTGTACGGCGGAATAAAACTGCCGACGCCGACGATGTTGCCCGCCTGCATGCCGTATTTCTTTTTAAAAACATCGGGTATCGGTGTGGTTTCCGCCGACAGGCCCAGCTCGCGCGCCAATGCAAACAATTTGTCGCGCGCGTCTTCAGCCGCTTTCTTGACCGCGTGGCCCATATGATAAGTCGAACGCGAGCCGAGCGTCGCCATATCGTACGGCGTCACATCCGTATCCGGATGCACCACGGTGATCATTTCCACCGGCACGCCCAGTACCTCGGAAACCATCTGCGCCATCGCCGTGTCGGAGCCTTGCCCCATGTCCACCGTGCTCGAATACAGATGGCAACTGCCATCTGCATTCAGATTGACGATGGCCATTGATGTGGTCGGCGATATGCTCGCCTTGAAACCGATCGCCATGCCGCGTCCGCGACGTTTTGTTTCGCTACCGCGGTTGAATGGTTTTTGCCACTGCATACGCTCCGCCAGACGTTCCAGCACCACCTCCAGCGCCGCGTCGCGCATCAGTGTGCCGGTCGCCTGCGGACGCCCTTCGCGCAGCAGGTTTTTGCGCCGAATTTCAAGTGGATCAATTTTCAATTCACGCGCGATCATATCGGTATGGCTTTCATAGGCCCACACCAGTTGCGGAATGCCGAAGCCGCGCAGCGCCCCCGCCGGCGGCAGATTGGTATACAGCGCATACGAATCGATATGTACATTGTCGATCTCGTAGGGCCCCGCCGCCGTGAAGCCCGATTTCTGCGTCACACGGGGCCCGATGTCAGCATAGGCGCCGCCGTTCCACCACACCTCGCATTCGCGCGCAGTGATGTGCCCGTCTTTTGTCACGCCGCTCTTGATGCGCAAGGTCGTGGCGTGTTTGGTGATCATGTAGAACTGCTCTTCCATCGTCAGCGCGAGCTTCACCGGCCGTTGCGTGATCATGGCGCACGCGGCGGCGAGCGCCTCGGTCTTGATGTAGACCTTGGCGCCGAAACCGCCGCCAAGATACGGCACTCTCACCCGCACTTTGTTCTCGGGCCAGCCAAAAAGCCGCGCAATTTCAATGCGCACGAACGATGGGCTTTGCGAGCTGGTGTGCAGCGTCAGCGTGGAATCGCCGGGCACGGCAAGCGTCGCGAATGGTTCCAGCGGCAGATGCAGCACCTGCTGCGTGTGGAAGGTGTGCTCGAACACGTGGTCAGCATCAGCGAAAGCCTTTGCCACGTCGCCGCGACGCAAATGAAAATCCAGCGCGATGTTGGTGTCGCGCTTGCCTTTCAGGTGCTTGAGATCGGGAAACGTGCCTGCGGGTTTGAGTACGTCATGCACCACGGCCTTTGAGGTCATGGCTTCAACTTCGTCGTAAACCGCAGGCAGTTCTTCATAATCGGCGACGATCAATTGCGCGGCAGCCTCGGCAACATGCGCATCAGCCGCCAGTACCACCGCTACCGGCTCGCCAACATGGCGCACCTTGTCGAGCGCAAGTATCGGCTGATCATGAAACGCCGGGCCGTAGTACGGCTCGGCGATCAGCTTGCGGATATCCTCGCCGGTATACACCGCAAACACGCCGGGCATCGCGCGCGCGGCAGCAACGTCTATCGCGCGTATGCGGCCATGCGCCACTGTGCTGCGAAACACTTTCGCAACCAGCATGCCGGGCAGGCGCAGGTTGTGTACGTACTCGGCACGGCCCGTGACCTTGGCGCGCGCTTCGAGGCGCGGGATGGAGCGGCCTACTACCGCAGCGGAATTTCCAGAATTGCCAGGATCACGCATGGAATAAAATATGCAATAAAAACAAATAGTTACGTTATTTTTCGCTATGCTATGTCGCCAGCGCCGCACGAATCGCACGCCCCACATACACGCGCAGCAACGCCTGCTTGTACGCCGCCGACCCGCGCGCGTCCGCAACCATTTCGGCTTCCGCTGCGGCGGCCTCGCCGCAACGTCGCAGCACATCATCGTTCACCGGCGCGCCCTGCAATTCCTTTTCAGCGACTTGCAAGCGCACCGGCATTTCGGTCGCAGCGCTAACAACAATACGCGCTTCTTTCACGATTCCCGATTCCAATGCGAGCAACACCGCAATACCCAGCGCCGGCCAATCGTCGGCGGAACGCGTAGTGCATTTAATATACGCCGCGCGCCGGCCCGCCAGCGCGGGCACTACCACTTCGGCGATGAGTTCGTTGCGCGCGAGTGCGGTTTCGTAATAACCGGTATAGAGATCGGCCACCGCCAGCGTTCGCGATCCCGTTGGCGCAACCGTTACCACCTGAGCGCCGAGCGCGATCATCAGCGGCGGCAAATCCATGTGCGGATCGGCGTGGGCGAGGTGGCCGCCGAGCGTAGCGACATTGCGTACGCGCACATTCGACAACGTCCGCAGCGTTTGCGTAATCACCGGCGCGGCAGCTTTGACCTCTGGCGAGCGCGCCAGCGCCGACAAGGTAGTCAACGCGCCGATGCGCAAACCGCCGCCGCTATCCGTCGTCACGGCCGAATACCGTGACTCGACCGCGCGCAAGCTCACCAGCCGCGCAGGCTGAAACACGCCGCTCTTCATCATCAACATCAGCGCCGTACCGCCGGCGATAGCGCGCACCGTGGAATCATTCGCGTCCAGCAGGGCGGCAGCCTCATGCAGCGCGTGCGGTTCAGCCAGTTCAAACGGCGTCATGCCGCCACCCCGTTAGCACCCGCGGTTACGACCGCGGCTCGATCAAATCGCGCATGCAGATTTTTCGCGAACTGCTTTTCCATTTCGCGCGCTTTCGCTTTCATTACCGGCTGGCCGATACTGCCGAGTTTGCCGGTGAGCGTGGTATCCATTTCATACTGAATACGGGTCTCGTCGCCGGCCTCGCCGGACTCAAAAAAACGCGTAACCGTGGCCGCCGTTAGCCGGCCTACCAGGCCGAGCGGCGCGCCTTCGATTTTCGCGGCAATCTCGTCGGGCGCGGTGATGCGTGTGAGTTCGACCGTAACTTTGAACTTGAAACTCATGTAAGCCACTTTGGTTTCGAGCACGGCGTCGTAGCGCTTGTCGTCGAGCGGCGTGAGATTGCTCACACCATCAATCAGCGACGCAAATACATT
>JANMXV010000867.1:0-6983 GCA_031381325.1 Betaproteobacteria bacterium
TCGTGGCGTAGAAGGGACTCAC
Source organism: Betaproteobacteria bacterium (assembly GCA_031381325.1). GTDB lineage: Bacteria > Pseudomonadota > Gammaproteobacteria > Burkholderiales > SG8-41 > UBA5216. The sequence goes on from JANMXV010000867.1 coordinate 23, forward strand.
GCGATGCTTGATGATGTCGTAGTCGTCAGGCTCGGGTGCAAGCTTGGGATGCACTTCCGTGCCCCAGGCGCCCAGCTTGAACAGCCCCGCTTTTTTGGCGCCCATGAACACGCCGCTGTTGGTGGCAACTTCGCGGTAGTCCGGCGAAAAACCGACGCGCACGTAAGCGATTTTCACGCCGGCGGCACGGGCTTTGGCAATGGCGACGGCGGTGTTGTTAATGATATTGCGCCGTTCGAGAATGGGGCCGTAGCCCTTTTTGCCGTTGGGGCCGTCTTCGTGGATGAGGTCGTTGATCATGTCGAGGACCAGGAACATCGTGTTGGGCATAACTGTGTCTCCTAATAGAAGTTCAAGAGCTTTTTGCCACAGAGGTCACAGAGGGGCACAGAGAACCACGCTTTCCCGTCATTCCGGCGCAGGCCGGAATCCAGTGCGTAATTCGATCCGAAGGATCATGATTCAAGATGCTTCGCATTAGCGTACGAACTGGATTCTGGCTTCCGCCAGAATGACGATATTGGTGGATTTCCGCTGTGTTCATCTAGGGCTAATTATTTTTCGATTCAGTTACCGCACCATCGGCAATTCAAGATCGCACACCGCGCCGTTAAGCGGCACTTTTGTCGTGGGGTCTTTCGATGCCAGCATCACGGTAGCGAAGCCGGGCGACGACAAATCGCCGCGCTGGTTGATACCTTTCATGTCGATATCGACCAGCGCGCAGTGATCTTTGAAATATTTCTTGACTACTTTGCCACTGATGAACGTGGTGTCGCCCTGACAGTTGAACAGGCGCGCTTCCATGCGCAGGCGCTTGAGTATCGCATCGTCACCCATCCAGTTGGTGATGGCTGTGGCGAACCAGCACGCGCGCTGCGGCAGGTAGTCGTACATGCCGGGCACACCGACATCTTTTGCAAAATCTTCACGATGATGGCCTATGCCCGTGTATTCGACGCCGCCACCGGTTTTCTTGTTGCGGATATAGTGATTCGGATGTTTCGCCGCGTGACGCAACAGCACGCCGTGGGCTGAGCCGCGGCCCGAGGCGATGACAAAGGCCATGGTGTCCGAGGCGGAGAGTGGTCCGCGCGCAATCTCGTCAATCGAGTCTCCGACATTGACATCTTCCCAGTGCCGCGTTTTTTGGCCTTGAATGCGTTCATGTTCGGTCATCACCATCTCATCGATGCGGTCGCGCTCCTGCGGCGTATAGACGTGCGTTTTTACTTCCTTGTATTTGCCCTTGTCGCGCGAGGCCTTGCGCTCGTGGCGCGCGGTGAGGCCCAGCGCGCGGCAGAGGATCTCGTCGCGCTGGTTGATGTAGGTCGATTCGAGATACTGCATTGCCATCTTGCCGGAAAACTTGGATTGCTTCTCCTGCACGTCGATCACGCGGTTCCAGATGCTGATGCGGTCGCCGGGCCGCACATTGCGGAAGTACTCGCAATCGATAGCCACGCCAAAGCCGTGTACGCCGGGCAAACCCCAATAGGAGCGGCCGGGCCAATGATGCGTCCACGGAAAGCACGGGTGTGCGATCAGGCCGCCGAAGCGCGTCCAGCGCGCGTATTCCTGATCGCGATACAGCGGATTCAAGTCGCCGATGCCGTTGGAAAAAATAGTAATGGCGTCGAGGCTGGCGTCACGCAGGAACTGTTCAGGCCGCAACTTGCTGCCGATCAATTCGCGCGCGGCGGACATCGAGGCTTCGTTAATTAAGCCTTCGGGTGCTTCTTCGGTAATGTTGAGTTCGGTGGGATTGTTCATAAAGACTCCTTCAAACGATTAAGAGCGAAGAACGGATTAACCACAGATGAACACAGATAAACACAGATGAAAAGCGTCAATGCGAAAAACAAATAGAAATGATGCGGATACGTCGTTCGCTTAGGTGTTTATGAAGTGTATTCCGTGTTATCTGTGTTTATCCGTGTTCATCTGTGGTTATAAAGATTTTTTCCGCCCGCCAAAGCAGCTTGCGCCTGCTTAACGAGATCAGTCAGTCCGGCACACACATACACGCCGCTCTTTGCGAGCATTTTAGTCTTTGCGGCATGGCTGTCGGCCTTGCTGCCGACGAGTGCGGCGGCGTGGCCCATCTTTTTGCCCGGTGGCGCGGTCTTGCCCACGATCAGTGCCGCGACCGGCTTGGCGTCTGCACGCGCGGCGTATTCCGCCACGGCGGCTTCTTCCGATCCGCCGATTTCGCCCAGATACATGACGGCCTTGGTTTCGGGATCAGCATGAAACAACGCCAGGGCTTCGGCAGCGGTGGTGCCCTTGACCGGATCACCGCCGATGCCGATCACTGTGGTTTGTCCGATGCCTGCGAGTGTGAGCCGCTTGCTCGACTCATACGATAATGAGCCGCTGCGCGATATCACGCCCATCGGGCCGCGCATAAAGCAGAACGAGGGCATGAAGCCCATCTTGGCTTTGCCCGGCGAGATGATGCCCGGCGAGTTGGGGCCGACCAGCCGCGCGCCATGGGCATTGGCCGCGGCGCGAATCTCGATGGTATCGCGCACCGGCATTTCGTCGGCGGTGGCCACCACGAGTTTGCAACCCGCTTCAATGGCCTCTATCGCTGCGGCGCGCACCAGCGGCGGCGGAACGAATACCATGGCGGTGTCGGCGCGCGTGGCTTTGCACGCGGCGGCAGCGCTTTCAAATACCGGAACGCCGTCCACCTCACTGCCGCCACGTCCGGGCGAAACGCCGGCGACCACCATAGTGCCATAGCCGCCCGAATCGGTGACAAAAAATTTGCCATAGTTGCCGGTGACGCCCATCACCAGCACGCGGTTGGACTGATTGAGGAGGATGCTCATGCGGCCCTCGCCAGTTTGATAGCTTCTTTTACCGCCGCTTCAAGACTCACGTGATTCTTGGCGCCGAAGGTGTCGAAAATTCCGGGTACTTGATCGACATAAGTGCCGTCGAGTTTGAACACCACGGGCTTTTTGCTCTTGCGCATGGCCATGTTTTCTTTCATCGATCGGGCGACGCGATTCATGTGCGTGCCGCCGCCAAACACGCTGACGAGAATTACTTTTACCGCAGGGTCGGCGTCGAGCATGGCGAACGCGGGCTTGTAGCCGCGCGTGGAAGTAGGGCCGGGGCTTGCATCCAGAAAACACGCGGGTTTGCCGCCCAATTGCCGGATCATGTCCATTGCGCCCATGGTCAGACCGGCGCCGCCGGAAATCAATCCGATGTCGCCATCGAGCTTGACGTACATGTGGCCCATATCGAGACTCGCACGCAGCAGCTTGTCGACGCGGCGCTTTTCGCCTTCGCGCTGGGCGAGAATATCGGCATTGCGATAGTGCGCCCAGTCGTCGTAAACAATTTTGGCGTCGAGCGCTACCAGCTCGCCGTCTTTCAAGCGCGCAAGCGGATTGATTTCTATGGTGGTGCAGTCGCACGCGGCAGCGGTTTCCACCAGCCGTTGCGCGAGAAAGATCACGCGTTCACGCAACTGAAAATCTTTTTCCACGGTTTCCAGCACGGCACGCAATTCGTATGCACGGAATTTCCACGGGGCGCCTATCGGATAGCGCGCGGGCGGCGTACCATCTTCTATGTTGATGCCGCCCTTGGGTGAGTAGAGCACGACGTAGCCTTCCGCCGCGCCGTCGATGGTGACGGACAAATACAATTCGCGGTCGATGGCCAGCCATGGATCGGCCAGCAGCACTGCGGGTTTTTCGTCGCCGAAGGTGGTGTTGAAAAGTTTTTTTGCTGCGGCTTTGAGTGCTCTGGCATTATCAGCGCGTATTACACCGCCTTGCTTGCCGCGACCGCCGCTGCGAACCTGCGCTTTGACCGCAACGGGGTATTCGCTGACGCGAGGCGCGTGCGCGCCGGGTTTAATCAGCGTGCCTTTCGGTACGGCGACGCCTACCGAGCGCAGCAGCGCCTTGGCCTCATGTTCGAGAATCATCATGGATAAAAATAGCTCCCGTGAAACCGCGGGTGAAGAATGAAATAAAAAGATGTGCTGCGCACCCGTCCGGCATGCGCAATAGTTTATCCGCGAGCTTTGAGCAGCGGCGCGGTTAACTGTGATAGCGAAAGTCGCTGTTTGCCTGTGGCGGCGTCGAAGTTCTCCGGTGCGAGCCAGCGCGTAAACGCCGCATCAATCGCCGGCCATTCGCTGTCGATGATCGAAAACCACGCGGTATCGCGGTTGCGATTCTTGTTCACCGTTGCCTGGCGGAAAAGGCCTTCATAAGAAAATCCGAGACGCTGCGCTGCGGCACGCGAGGGTGCATTCAGCGAGTCGCATTTCCACTCGTAGCGGCGGTAGCCCAAGGCAAAGGCCTGCTTCATCATCAAATACATGGCTTCGGTAGCCACCGGCGTGCGCTGCATCAGCGGTGAATATCTGAGGCCGCCAACTTCAATCGCACCGCCCTTCGGATCGATGCGCATGTAGCTCGCTACGCCGACAGGCTTTTGCAATTGCAAATCGAGGATCGCCTGATACAACGGATCATCACCCAGACACGAATTTTGTATCCACTGCCGATAGCTGCTTAAATCGGCAAATGGCCCGCTGGTCAAATAGGTCCAGCCGGCACCCGTTGTATCGAGCGCGTTGGCCGCGTACAAGTCGTTCGCGTGGCATTCGATGTTCAGCGGCTCGACGCGGCAGAAGCGCCCGTTGAGTACTGCACGGGGCGGTGGCGGGGGCGGTGTCCACTGTGGCAGTGGGAAACCGAGCGCTTGACCGAGTGCGTTCTGATGGGGTGTAGATGTCATAAAATTTAATAAAAACAAATAGTTACAAGATATACTGAGGCTATTGCAGTCGCCGCAATTCCGCCAGCGTGCCTTCGTATTCCAGCAGATTTTTCGGGCAGGTGCGCTGCACCTCTTGCAGCAGCATTTGCGCGCGGGGCCGCTCGCCCTTAACCAGATGCGCATGTGCGACGTAAAAACCGGCCTCGCAGCGCAACTCGCGTTGACGATTGGGTTCGGACGTCGTCGCGCCCACCATCACGGAATTGATATCGGTGCGTCCCATATAGAGCGCGACCAACGGCGCCGGCCAGCCGGCGCGGATACCGCGCGTTTCGCGTTCAAGCAAATCGTCCGCGTCATTATTGCCGCCGCGCTTGCGCGCGAGAAAAAGCCACAGCGCGGTGTAAATATTCGGTCGTGCTTTGAGCGCTGCTTCCAGATCAATGGCCGCGCGCGTGAATTCCGACATGTAAAACAAGGTGCGTCCCCGCGCGAAATGCACGCCCTCTGCCCTGGCGTCGAGCTGCAACGCCTTGTCAAAATCAGCAATTGCGCGCGGGTAGTCGCCCTTTACCGTAAGTTCGATGCCGCGCGCGTGAAACACCACCGGATCATCAGCACGCATAGTCGCTGCCACATCAAAATCCGCGATGGCGCGGTCGAATTCCCCTTGGTTGGAATAGGCGGCGCCGCGATAGTAGTTCGCGTTGCGCACTTTGGCGTCGAGCTTCAACGCAGTGGTGTGGTCGGCGATCGCGCGGTCGTAATCGCCTTTTTCGCTCCATAGCACGCCGCGCTGTACATGCCACAGCGCCAGCATTTCGCTGTTGGCCTTGCGTGTGTCGATGGCGGCGGTGCAATGCTTGATCGCGAGATCCGGGGCGTTGGTTGTGGTGCGGCACAAATCCGCATCCGTCGCGGGTTGCGCCTGTACGCTACCGCAGACAATGGCTAAACCCAGCGCGGCAAACTTTAATTTCATAAATCCCTTACGGAAATCGACCTCGACTTCGAGTTCATTCACAGCGCAGTCTCCATCACCATGAACTCACGCGGATCGGTGATCTTTCCATTAACGGCGGAAGCAGCCACAGTCGCAGGACTGCCCAAATAAAGTTTGGCGTCGCGCGCGCCGAAGCGCCCGGCGTTGTTGTTGGTCGCGGTGGAGATCGACACTTCGCCAGAATGTAACGGCCCGACCACCGCGTCGTTGCACGGGCCGCAGCCGGCAGGCAACATAATCGCGCCGGCCTCGATAAACACCTGCATCAAGCCTTCACGCGACAATCGTTTGGTGGATTCTTCGGTGCCCGGCGCGATGAACAGACGCACGCCGTTTGCTACATGCCGGCCTTTCAGCACGGTGGCGACCTGCACCAGATCGTCCCACATGCCTGAACCGCAGGAGCCGACGAAGGCGTGATCGACCACCGTGCCGGCTGCCTCGGAAAGATTCACCGCATTTTGCACGCCGCCCGGCAATGAGATTTGTGGTTCGAGCCGGCTCACGTCGAGCGCGAACGTGGCGTCGTAGTGCGCATCGGCATCCGCATACACGGGGGTGAACGGGCGCTGCCCCCGCTCACGCGCATGCGTGAGGATCGCTTCAGACGGCGGCACGAACACGCCATACGCCTGAATCTCGGTGGGGCTGGAACACAAGGCCGCGCGCGCGGCGAGGCTGAACTGATCGAGGTCGCCCGCGTATTCGAGCACGCGGTAATCAAGATCGACATCGAATGTTTTCGTCTTGATCAGCATCGCCAGATGAAAACCGATGTCGCGTGCGTAGACGCCGGGTTTCAGTCGTCCTTTGAGCGTGAGCTTGACCGATTTGGGCACCTGTATCCAGTTGCTGCCGGTGGCGAGCACTCTGCTGATTTCCGTGCCCATGCGAAAACCAAACGCACCGATAGCGCCGGCGTTGGTGGCGTGGCGGTCGTTGTCGAAGTAGAACATTCCGGGCAATAAAAGGCCCGACTCCATCGGAAAGATATGGCCGTGGCCGCCGCGGCCGACGTCGAAGAAATTTTTGACGCCCCACGCTCTGGCGGCGTTGCGGTTGAAGGCGCCCATCTCGGCGGCGCGCGCGCTGCCGTAAATCACTTCGTGATCGGTGACCATCACGACTTTGTCCGGCGCGGCGAGGCGGTCAATGCCGAGCGCGTCGAGTTCGCGCTTGGCGCCGCGCACCACGCCGTCGTGC
>JANMXV010000878.1:0-4114 GCA_031381325.1 Betaproteobacteria bacterium
GAACAAAATCACTTCGTCGCCGGGGCTGACGAAGGCCGTCACGCAAGTGAAAATGCCGTAAGTCGCTCCTGGCGTGATGGTGACTTCATGTTCGGGATCGTAGATTGCACCGTAGAGCGAATGCATTTTTTCGGCGATGGCCTCGCGCAAGCCCATGATGCCGGGCGAGGGCGGATACTGGTTTAAGGCCGAGTTGATGTATTTGCAGAACAGCGCGCGCAGCTCCGGTGCGCAATCGAAATCGGGAAATCCCTGCGACAGGTTAATCGCGTTGTGCTCGACAGCGAGCTTCGACATGATGGTGAAGATCGTGGTGCCGACGTTGGGGAGTTTGGAGGGGATTGGGTGTGGGTATGCGCGCATGGGTGTATGGAAGGCAAACAAGCGAAGTGCACTAACCACAGATGAACACAGATGAACACAGATAACCCAAGTGCGTTTGGTTTCTATCTGTGTTCATCTGTGTTTATCTGTGGTTAAAATGTTTGTAAGTATTTGTTTTTAATCAGTTTTTATCTATAGGCAACCTGCCGGGCGATAAGCGCATTCACATCGTCGATGTAATCCTGAAGTTTTTGCAGTACGTGGGTGCGTTGCTGTGGTGTGAGCATGCGTTCAACTTCCAGATACAGCGCGACGCGCTTTTCGTTGACATCGTTGAGCGTCGTATCTATTTCCGCCGGGCGGTTTTTTTCCCAGTCGGTGAGCCATGTGCGCAATGCACGACTGAACTCTGCCTTGTTCTGACGCGCATTGAGCAGTGCGAGAAATTCTTTCTGCCGCCGCTGGCGATCCTGGTGACGCAGATGATCGGCGGAGGGTATCGCCTCATTGAGCGCGGTGATGCGTACTTCCTGTGCGTGGGTGAGCGATCCTGTCCATTCGCGTATCAGCTTAAGCGTGCGCTGCAGCCTTGCGCGCTTGCGTGCGTCGCTCGAACCGTCCAGCTTGTATTCCCGCACGAACTTTTGATTGACCTTGTCAAAGCTCTTTTCAAGCGCACGTATATTGTCGGGCGTGAGTGTCATCAGTAGTTCTGCGGCGTCCTGCGCACCTTTTTGCGCCAGCACGCGGTAGCGCGCCTTGGCGCCTTCCATGATCCACGTTGCGTCATCGGGCGTAATCGTGCGCTGCCCGCGCTGTTTGATTTCGCCGAGAAACCGCGCGTATTCCGGCAGTTGTTCCTGGCGGTGCCATTTCAGCAGCGGATCGAGGCGCGCATTGAAATCGTGGCGCTGCGTGGCATCCAGATCAAAGTAGTCGTGCGCCATCCACGATAGCAGGGTATCGGCCTGGTTGTAACCGACGCGTACCATGCTGCAGCCTGACAGCAGGACGCCTGTCAGCACCAGCAGAGCAGTGAATAAGCCGTGCAAACGTAACCGCGTGGCGCGCATGCGTACTTTCAGAAAAGGTTCAAGTTAGGCCGGGATAAAAACAAGGCCCACAAGGATGAGTCCCCGTGGGCCCGGTTGGTGCGAGTAAATATCGCGATTAAAGTGCGCTCGCGCCCGCCTTGGCGCATTGTTCGTCCTGATCGCCGGTGACGCCGCTGACACCCACCGCGCCGATCATTTTGCCGCCGACCACGAGCGGAATACCGCCGGGGGAACCGATGACACCGGGGAGCGTCACCAGTGCGGTGCCGCCTTTTGCGATGCCGTCGGCGAATACGCGAGTAGGGCGCCGGAATGTAGCCGCCGCGCGCGCCTTTGCGATGGCGATTTTAATGCTGGCGATCTGGGTGTCGTCGATGCGTTCGAAAAACACCATGGCACCGTGGGTATCGACCACAGCAACCGCGACGCGCCAACTGTTTTTCGCGCACTCGGCGACGGTGGCCGCCGCGACTTTACGCGCGGCCTCGACGCCGATGTCGGCGCCGTACGATTGCGCTTGTGAAGCGCCTGCCGAGACGGCCAGCGCCAATACTCCTGTAATACAGGTAAGCGTTTTCATTTTGTTCATGGTGTTCTCCTTGGGGGGGGTAATAGTGAAGCGCCCGTTACAATACGCTTGGCGCATCCGGCAGGCAAACATTACAGCGCATTTAAACTACACGTCACAGCGTGTTCCAATATTCCAGCATGCGTTTGCGCAGCGCCGCATCGGGCAGACGACCGATGCCCGCCTGCATATTATCCTGCAGATGCGCGACGCGGCGCGTACCGGGAATCACGCACGTCACCGCCGCATGGCCGAGCAGATATTTCAAAAAAAACTGCGCCCACGACGTGCAATCAAATTCAGCAGCCCAAGCGGGCAGGGGCTTGCCTTTGACGCGTCCGAACAAATTGGCTTGCGCGAACGGACGATTGATGATGACCGCGACACCGGCTTCCAGACACGCCGGCAGCAGACGTGCTTCGGCTTCGCGTTCGGCCATCGAGTAGTTGAACTGGACGGTATCGTAAGTATTTGTTTTTATTAATTTTTCTAACTCGGCATGGGCGCCTGCATGATAATGCGTGATGCCCATGTAATGGATTTTGCCGCTGTCTTTCCAGTTGCGCAGCGTGCGCGTATGCACATCGAGATCGAGCAAATTGTGTATCTGCATCAAGTCCATGTGCGCGGTGCGCATGAGTTTGAAGGATTGTTCCATCTGCCGCACACCCTCTTGCTGGCCGCTGGTCCAGACTTTCGTTGCAAAGAACAGCTTGTCGCGGTTGCCGAGTTCGCCGGTGAGATCGCCCACTACTCTTTCGGCTTCGCCATACATGGGCGAGGAATCCACCACCATGCCGCCGCGCGCAACGAAATCCTGCAACACTTGTTTCAGTTCGGCGCGTTCGGGCGCTTTGGGGCCGACATTGAAGGTGTCGTAGGTTCCGACGCCGACCACGGGCAAGGTGTCTTTTCCTTTTGGAATGGGGCGTCTAATCAATGGGTTAACGTCAGGTTGCGCGTGGACGGCGTTGGTCATGGCGATGCAAGTGGTTGCGGATAGGATTTTCAGTGCGCGGCGGCGGGATTCTTTGTGCGGTGCGGACATGGGTGCGCGGCGTCGGCGGTATAGTTATAAAATTGAAGCTATCGATTGCAAGATCGCTGAGAATTTACCACAGTCGCCCGCAGCCGTTGATGGCGCGTCCGCACGCTAAAACACGAATACGCGTTTTGAAAACTTAATGGAAGGTATCTCATAAATGTCGCAGCCTTTGATTGCCGATGGATTGGTGGCGTTCGTCAAGCGCGCGTGCCCCACCTGCTCGATGATTGAGCCACAGATGCACGAGGCGGCGCAGGCACGCAGCGATTTCCAGGTGGTGACGCAGGATGATGCGAGCTTTCCCGCGCAGGTCGCCAATCTGATCGACGATCGCGAGCTCGATCATTCGTATCGCAACGAGATCGAAGCGACGCCGACGTTGATACGTTTTGCAGCGGGCAAGGAAGTCGAACGCGTGATGGGCTGGGATCGTGCGGCGTGGCAGCGCCTCACCGGCATCGCCGCGCTGGGCAGCGCGCTGCCGCCGCTGGTGCCTGGGTGAGGCTCCCTCTCACTCGAGCCCGGGGTGGCCGAGCGGCTGGAAGCCAAACACAAAGGCGGCGTGCTGGTATCGCGCAAGATTGACTATGCGCCGAACGATGATCTTGAAGAGATGTGTTACCAGCGCGGCTGGAGCGACGGCCTGCCCGTCACGCCGCCCACCGATGTGCGCGTGCTGCGCATGTTGAAGGGCACGGCGCGCAAACCCGATGAGATTGTCGGGAAAATCCCGCCGTATCTGGCGCCGTGCAGCGTTGAAAAAGTCGCGATCAATGCGGTGATGGCAGGCTGCCTGCCCGAATACATGCCGGTGCTGCTGGCGGTGATCGAGGCGGCACTGGAACCGCTGTTCACGCTGCATGGCGTGCTGGCGACCACGTATTTTTCCGCACCGGTGATTATCGTCAATGGTCCGGTGATTAAACAGATCGGCATGAACTGCGGCATCAACGCGCTGGGACAGGGCAACCGTGCCAACATGACCATAGGCCGCGCGCTGAATTTGATTGTGCGCAACGTTGGCGGCGGCAAGCCGGGCGAAGCGGATCGAGCCACACTCGGTGCGCCGAGCAAGATCGGGCTGTGCTTCGCTGAAGATGAATCCGATGCGGATTGGGAGCC
>JANMXV010000010.1:0-41619 GCA_031381325.1 Betaproteobacteria bacterium
GAATTGCCCGTCCGGGCGAAGCTCAGGGTTTCGTCCTTGTAGTCCCGGACTTCAAACACGGGCACGTTCAGGTTGAGCTGCACATAGGACCGGAAGGGGGTGGCAATCAGTTCACCCGGAATGTCGCGGCCCAGGGAATCCGGCGTGTTGTTCAGGCGCTGGTCGGGCAGCCCAATTAAAACGCGGCGAATCGGTTTGCCCTATTCGCCGCGTTCATTTTGGCGCCTTGTTTTGTTGCTTACTTCGTCGGGTTATTTCGCCAGATAGTCGTGAATTACCTTGCCGTAAGGCAGCGTCATGTCGGTCAGCATATGCAGGCCGCCGAGCACTTCCTTGACCGGCAGATCCGCGAGCGGACAATTCACGGAGGGGACCAATTCAAGGCGTGCGCGTCCTGTCCACGCGCCGTGAACGACGACGTTTTCGAATTTGATCGCAACCAGTTGTGCAATGGCCGGCGTGCCGTCGATATCGGGGATCAGCTTGAGCGTAACCTGTGTGCGCGCCAGAAGCTCGCGCTCCCTGGCGTGGTCGGTGCGGAAGGCGTCGTGCTTATACACCATGGTGCCGACCGCGATAGACTGAGTTGCATAGTGCAGCGTTCCGGTTAGCGTGTCGGCATTGACTGCAAGCGCTGCTTTGCCGTATTTCATCGGGTAGCCCCAGATTTCGCGGCCACCGGCGAGCGGCGGCGTGTTGTCGACATACATCTGGCTGACGAAATTACATGGCTCGCCCTTGAAGGTGCAGGGAATAATCTGCGCCGCTGCGGAGTAGGCGCCGAAGCCCTCGCCATCGGGCAGATCCAGCCATTGCACGGCAACCGTGTCGCCTGCAGGTTCCAGCGGCTCCGGCAAGGCCTCACGAATCAACGCGGGGTCGGTCTTGTAATGGATGACCAGATATTCGCGATTGAAGAATCTATACGGTCCTCGGGGATACGTCGGGCTTTGCAACGGCATCGACGCAAGCGCTTTGACATCACTCTTTTTCATGGTCTGAAACCTCTTTCCAATCAAGCGTCTTTAAGGTAGTCGAACAGCACCCGGCCGTGCGGCAGAGTGAGATCGCTGATGAAATGCTTGCCGCCGATGATGCGTTTGATCGGCAAATCCGCCGCCGGTGCATTTACGTGCGGAATCAGGTGCAGGCGGGCAGGCGAAAGCCACACGCCTTTGACGGTAATGTCGGTAAGGTTATAGGCGACTAACTGACATATCTTGGGACTGCCGTCGACATCGGGAATAATTTTGAGATTGCATGACGTTCTGGTCATGCCCTTGGCCTGAGCCTCAACGCCACCCGGTGCGACCTGATGCTTGTAGGCCATTGTCCCCATGGCGACCAGTTGGCCGGCATAATGCAAGGTGCCGGTCAGGGTATCCGAGCAAACTTCAAGCTTGGGATGCGCATATTTTTTCGGAAAACCCCAGATTTCCCGCCCCGCTGAAATCGGCGGTTCGTCATCCAAGTACATCTGTGCGGTGAAGTTGATCGGTTCACCCTTGAACAGACAAGGGATGACAACGCCGCTTTCGGTGTAATCACCGAAACCGGAACTGTCCGGCATGCGTATCCACTCGTAAAGCACCTGGCCCTCCGCATTCGGCTCCAGAGGTTCCGGCACCGCCTCGCGTAATAGATCTCGATCGGTTTCGTAGGTAACGATCATAAATTCGCGATTTATAAACCGATACGGTCCCATCGGATAGCTCGGACTTGCGGCCGGCATCGAGGGGAGCTTTAGGATTTGCTGCGGTTTCATGTGTGTCCTCTCCCTAGGTGGATGGCAGCAAAAAAAAACTGCCTCGCATATCCTATAATATCGCGATTATGCGAAGGTGTGTTCATCCAGGATTTTCAGCGGATGCAAATGTTTTGCAACCAGCTATGATAAAATTTAACAATTGGGCAGGGAGCTAGGCAGGGGGCTTTCATTTTATCCGGCCATTTATTGGTCGACACGTTATCGCTAATTTTTTGGTCAGTTAACGCGGGCGTGATCCCGACAATTTCGATGATTCGCCAACACCACTCAATCCTCGAATTCAGTCATGGCCGCTACTTCAAGGTCGCCATACTGTTATGCATTGCGGCGATTGGTGCTTATGGCTGTTATGAGCCGCTGACCCTGTATCTAAATCTGCCGATGGTGTATCCCAAGCCTTATGGCGGCACGTGGTTAGGCTACACGCTCGGAACCGTTGGCGCCGTACTCATACTTTGGCTCATGCTGTTGGGCGTTCGTAAGCGTAGTTACCGCTCCAACACCGGAAGCGTTCAAGGCTGGACCTCGGCGCACGTCTATTTGGGTGTCAGTCTTATCATCGTCGCAACGCTGCACTGTGCGTTCGAGTTCGGCTGGAATATACACACGCTTGCCTACGTGCTGATGATGCTGGTCATCGCGAGCGGCTTCTTCGGTATTTATTCATACCTGCGTTACCCCGAATACATGACAGCCAACCTCGCGGGTGAGACGCTCGAAACGATGCTGTTAAAAGTAGCTGATATCGAGCGTAAATCCAAGCGCATCGCGCTTGACTTGCCTGACGAGGTCAATGTCCTGCTCATGAATGCCATCAAACGCTCGGCGGATAAATCGGCCCTGGGCGGCAGTTTTCGGCGCCAGTTGGCGGGCGTGGACCGCAAGCACCCGATGCGGCTTGCGCGAGATGAATTGCTTAAAATGGGGGCGCGGTTTACCGGCGCTCAGGCCATGGTGCAAGAGCAGCTGATCGCGGAAATGACGCGGATTATCACGCTCACGGACCGTGTGCGTCGTGATCTTAAGTTGCGCGCGCTGATGCAAGTCTGGCTTTATTTTCACGTGCCCTTGTCTTTTGCACTGCTTGCGGCGCTGTCCGCGCACGTGATTTCCGTGTTCTACTTCTGGTAGCGCGAAGCCGGGCACGCCGTGGATATTCAAATCAGCTATGTCAGCGTCAATCGGCGCGGCCAGCCGCAGCGTGATCAGCGCCGCATTGAAGGTCCGTCGATTAATGTAGGCCGCGGTTCGCAGTGCCAAATCCATTTGCCCGATCCACGGATCGCGTTACAGCACGCGCACATCAGCGTATCGGAGTCCGGTGCGGCACTGGAGGCAGAGCCTGGACGTCTGCAGGTCAACGGCCGCGCTGTCGAGAGCGCAAGACTGGCGGTCGGCGACCACATCGAAGTAGGGCCGTATCTTTTGGAGGTCGAAGCGCCGCCCGAGGGCGTGTCGCTGGCATTGACGGTTACGCTGGTGGTGCCGCTGGCTTCGTTTGGCGGCGACGGCCGCCGTTTCATGTTGCGGCCGCCGCGCCTGTCCAAGCGCAGGCTTTCCTATATTGGATTCTTCGGCACGCTGTTGCTGTGCCTGCTGGTGCCTCTGTCTCAGGATCTGCTCGGTTATCCCGCGCTGGCGCCCGCCACGGCGGCGCCTGACAGCACCGGGCATATGGCCGAGCATATGGTTCGTGTACTGTCGGCGAAATTTTTGCCCAGCTTGAATCCGGGCCCGGTGTCCCGCAGTCACCAGAATTTCGGGTCGGACTGCCGGGCGTGCCACCAGTACCCATTCATACAGGTCCAGGATAAGGCATGCATCGCATGCCACAAGACGATCAAGGAGCACGTGCCGGCCGCAGACCTTACGGGGGCGAAAGGGCAGGCGTTTCGCGATACGCGTTGTGCGGAGTGTCACCGCGATCATAAAGGCGTGCAAATGGCGCCACGGTCGCAGGAGCAATGCGCGGATTGTCACCGTGATGTGCAAAGCGTGGCGGCGAATGCGAAATCGGGAAAAGTCACCGACTTTGGTTCCGCGCATGCTGAGTTCCGGCTTTCGCTGTTAGATGTCAACAAACCCGGCGCCATGCCACAGCGCGTGCGCCTGAGCACGCCGGCCTCCCCCGAGATGGTTGAACGCTCGAACTTGAAGTTCGACCACAAGCTGCACATGGACCCGGCTGGCGTGCGTGATCCCAACGGCAAGTACGACCCAGCGGGGACGCGCGATGCGGCGGGGCGGCCCACGGTGTTGCGCTGCTCGACCTGTCATCAACCGAATGAAGGCGGCCGCCTGATCGCATCCATATCGATGGAAAAGCATTGCCAGCGCTGTCATTCACTGGCCTTTGAGCCGAAGGTTACCCAGCGGCAAGTGGTGCATGGCGATGAAGCTGAAATAGCAACCATGTTGCGCGAGTTTTATGCGCGTATCGTTTTGGGTGACGTGCCGCCGGGCGTCAATCCGCCGCTGGATTTGCCGCGCATGCGGCCCGGTGCAGAATTGACTTTCCCGGAACGCTTGCAGGCTTTGCAGATTGCGGATCAGAAGGCAGACACGGTGTTACGCGAGTTGTTCGACACACGCAAAGTGTGTTCAACATGCCATGAAGTGACCCGAACGGCGGGCAGCGTGGGTTGGAGAGTTGCGCCGGTGCGCGTTGCAAAGGTGTGGATGCCGCAAGCGCTGTTCAGCCATGCGAAGCACAAGATGGAGGATTGCAGGAAATGTCACGATACAACGGGGTCGAAATCGGCTAGCGATATAGCGATGCCCAGCATCGCGGTTTGCCGCGAGTGCCACGTTGGCGCAACGCCGGTTACCGGCAAAGTGACATCGGACTGCGCAATGTGCCATAAATTCCATGATGGCAGAGACTATTGGCACGGCGTGATGCAAGCGCAGATGTTGCCCGGAGGAAAAAGATGAGATGGATTATTGCTTTGATGATGGCTGTCACGCTGACAGGATGTGGCGGCGGTGCTGGTGGCGACGGGGGGCCGACAGTGGCGGCGGCAGCGGCAGCGCCGGGTTGCAGCGGCGGTTGCTCCGCGGCGACGCCCACTGCACTGACGATTGCCGAGGTTAACCGGATACTGAGTCAGGCGGTGCAGGAGGCGCAGGCACGCGGCGCGCTCGGCACGATCGCGGTGGTGGACCGTTCCGGCAATGTTCTGGCTGTGTTCCAAATGACAGGTGCGGCGGCTACGTTCACGATCTCCGGCGGGCGCGGCGTGGTGGGCGGACTCGAAGGCGTAAGTATCGTGCGGTCCGAGTACGCCGCCATCAGCAAAGCGATCACCGGCGCCTACCTGTCCTCTGAAGGCAACGCATTCTCAACGCGAACCGCAAGCCAGATCGTGCAGGAAAATTTCAATCCGGGCGAGATCGGGTCGCCGGGCGGACCGTTGTTCGGCGTGCAGTTTTCTTCGCTCTCGTGTTCCGATGTCGTCGCGACCGGCGTTACGCCGGGGCCCAAGCCCTCCCCGCTGGGTCTCGCGGCGGATGCCGGTGGTTTGCCGCTCTACAAGAACGGCATTGTGGTGGGCGGCATCGGTGTGATCGCAGATGGACTGTACGGCCTCGACCTCAACGTTGGCAATATTGATCAGGATGCGGATGAACTGATCGCGGTCGCCGCTGCGCGCGGGTTCGATGCGCCGGCCAATCGTCGCGCCGACCGCATCACTGCCGATGGGCGGACATTCCGCTACGTAGACTCGGAAGCCATCCTATCGAATCCCGCGGCGGCGCCGGCTGTTCCAGGTTCGGGTGCATTGATTACCGTCCCCGCCTACAAGCCGGTGGCGGCGGTGACTGCCGGCGTGGCGTTCAGCACGGCCGCATCCGGTTTTCGCGCCGATACCACCACCGCGGCGTTTGCGGGTCTGAATGCCTATGTGCTTGACAACGGGGCAGGTGTCAACCGCTTTCCGCCCATTGCCGGTACCGATACTTTTCTGACGGCAGCGGAAGTCACGCGCATACTCGCCGAGGCAATAAAAATCGCGAATCGTGCGCGCGCGCAGATTCGCCAGCCATTGGGAACGCCGGCGCAGGTGACCATTTCGGTGGTGGATACCAATGCCGCAATCCTTGGGGTGATCCGCACCCCGGATGCCCCGGTATTCGGCACGGATGTCGCAGTACAGAAAGCGCGATCCGCATTACTTTTTTCGAAGGCGAATACGGCTGCCGCGTTGAATGCGCTCGGCGCGCCTGTTAGCGGTTATGTGACCAACATGCAGGCACTGATAGGCGGCGCCTTGACCAACGGTGTGGCCTACAGCAATCGTGCGGTCGGCAATCTCGCGCGCCCTTTTCTGCCTGACGGCATCAACGGCAGCGGACCCGGCCCGTTGTCGAAGCCTTTTGCGCAATGGAGCCCGTTTGCGGACGGTCTGCAACTGGACTTGGTGCAGGCGAAAATCGTTGGCAATATAGTTGCAGGAACCAACACCGGCCCTTGTAACCCGATTCCGGCGGTTGCCAACGGTATTCAGATATTTCCCGGCAGCGTGCCGATTTTCCGCGGTGCTCAACTGGTAGGTGCGATTGGTATTTCAGGCGATGGCATCGATCAGGATGACATGGTTGCCTTTCTCGGGCTTGCGAACGCCGGCATTGCGCTGGGCACCGGCATCGCGAACGCGCCGGCTTCGCAGCGCGCTGATCTTATTACGGTGCCTGGCGGACAATTGCGTTACGTGAACTGTCCGGTTGCTCCATTTCTTGATACCACTGCGACGAATGTTTGCAATGGAATATAAGATGCAAAACCGCCCGCTGTTGCCCGCGTTGGTGCTGACGATGTTCGTTGGATGCCTGTCAGGACAGCTTTGCGCCCAAGTGCAGCAACCAGAGAACGCTGCAACGCCAGTCCCGTCTGCGGCTGATCGTTATCTGCTGGATGCATGGATATCGAAATTCGCGCCTGCGTTTTCAAGTTCGGCCGATGCGCGTTATCTATTGCATGTGGAGGTTGCCGAGGTTCTGATTTACGATAAGCCCAGCGCCAGTGCGTTGGTGGTGGGACGCTTGGAACAAGGTATTGAAGTAGAAGCCGACCTCAAAACCGGGAATTGGTACCGCATAAAACGCGCTTCTGGTGAAGCGGGTTGGGTGTTGAATACGACGGTCGTCACGGGTGCGGTAATTTCGGTGCGGCCTTTCCCCGCTGATCGTCGTATCGCGTACGAAGCGGGGGCTGTAAATCCGCGCGTACCGCAGTCTTTGCCGCCGGATAAACTTGCGGAGCAGACAGAAGCCAGTAAGGCGGAGACGTCCCGGATTGATCGCCAGCGGCCTCAGGGAACAACCATTGAGCCTAGATTTCCGCTTATCGATCCGTCGCGTGTTGAACCCCCATCACCGCTTTATCGCAGCGAAGAAATTCCGATTCGGGACCGCTGGCGTATTGTCAAATCGCTGGGCTTGCTTCCCTACAAGCCCCTTGACCCTTACAACCCGAACGTACTCAAAGGCGATCTGCCTGTACTGGAATCGGTACTGGGTAAAGACTGGTTTTTTAATCTGGCTGCGGTGTCCGACACGCTGATTGAAGCGCGTCGCTTGCCTACGCCAACCGGTGCGCAGTCCACCCTTAATCCAGGATCGAATGGCACGTTTGGGCGCGGGCGCCAGACGACGCTTGCGGAAACGGGCATTGTCAGTCTTTCGCTGATTAAGGGCGACACCACCTTCAGGCCCCCCGATTACGAATTCCGCTTCGTGCCTGTGTTCAACTTCAACCGTACCATGACTCAGGAAGTGCGTGCGGTAAACATCAATCCCGCTGCCGGGCCGGATCGCAACGACAATTTCTTTGGTGTGCAAGAACTCTTTGTAGACAAGCACTTACGTGATGTATCCACCCGTTTCGATTTTGACAGTGTGCGGGTGGGCATTCAGCCGTTTACCGCGGATTTTCGTGGTTTCCTGTTTCTGGATCAGCCTTTCGGCGTGCGCTTGTTTGGCACACGCGACAACAATCAGTGGCAATACAACGCGGCGTGGTTCAGGCGCTTGGAGAAAGATACCAACAGCGGTTTGAATGATGTCGGCAAACGTCTACGTGCGGATGACCTATTCGTATTTAACCTGTACCGTCAGGATTCCTTCTTTGTTCCCGGATTCACTTCTCAAGGCATCATTCTCCACAATCGCAATCGCGAAGGGGATCGCCCCGATTTTTACAACGCCAATGGATTCCTCGAGCGCCCGGCGGTATTTGGCAGCGGACGCCCACACAATTACGACGTGACTTATCTCGGATATAACGGAGATGGTCACATCGGCAAATGGAATATCACGGCATCCGCGTATTACGCTACCGGCACGGACGACCGCGGGATGTTCTCGGGCCGGCGGGAGAGAATTGGCGCCAAGTTTGGCGCACTCGAAATCTCGCGCGACTTCGACTGGATACGCCTGCGTGCGAGCGGATTGTATGCGTCCGGCGACAAAGACCCATACGATGGCAAGGCACAGGGCTTCGATGCGGTACTGGAAAATCCGCAGTTTGCGGGGGCTGATACCAGCTACTGGATTCGACAGGCGGTGCCCTTAATCGGTGGCGGTGGCGTCGCGCTATCCATGCGTAACGGCGTGCTGCCGTCACTGCGTTCTTCGCGTGAATTCGGCCAATCGAACTTTACCAATCCGGGGCTGCACCTGTTTGGCGTGGGTGCGGATTTCGACGTCAAGCCGGGACTGCGCGTCATTAGCAATGTCAATTACCTGGAGTTCGATAATCTATCTTCCCTTGCTGTGCTGCGTAATCAGCGGTTTAGCAGTACAAAGATTGGCATCGACGTTTCAGCGGGCGTGCAGTACCGCCCCTACTTTACGCAGAACGTGGTTATTAATGCATCCGTGGGTGCGTTGTTCCCCGGCAGGGGGCTGCGTGAAATTTATGGAAACGGCTTCGATTCCATCCAATACTCAGCACTCGTCAATGTGCTATTGACCTTTTGATGAGAATCCTGGCCGTAATTTTGCTGCTGTTTGCTGCTTCGATCGTCAGCTTGGCGAACTCACCTTCACCCTCTACGGAAGAGCCGGAAAGTAGCCCTGCTGCGCCAGAGAAGCAGACGCAGGCCGACGCCGATAGAAAATCGATGGGCTGCGTCACCTGTCATACCGCATCGGATCGTCACACGATGCATGCCAATCCGGCCGTAGTGCTTGGCTGTACCGATTGTCATGGCGGCAATGCAACGGTGGAAAAATTGGCTGGCTCAGAGTACGGTAGTAAGGACGAACAGGCCAACAAGGCCTATTTGGCTGCCATGAGCAAAGCGCACGTGATGCCGCGTTTTCCCATGGACTGGAAAACACCCGCGTCGGCGAATCCAGAAGGTTCGTATACGCTGCTCAATCGCGAAAGCCCTGCGTTTGTACGATTCGTCAATCCGTCCGACTATCGAGTCGCGCGCGAGGCCTGCGGGGCCTGCCACCTTCCAGTGATTCAGGCTGCGGAGCGCAGCCTGATGTCGACCGGAGCGATGTTGTGGAACGGCGCCTCGTACAACAACGGAATTCTGGATGACAAACGGGGTGTGCTCGGCGAGGCCTATACCCGAACGGGCGAGCCGGCCACTATAAAGAATCCAGTCAAGCCGGACGATTGGCTCACGCACAAGGGAATACTCCCGCAATTGTTCCCCTTGCCGGCTTGGGAAACGGTTCCGCCGGGAGACATATTTCGCGTGTTCGAGCGCGGTGGCCGGGTGATCAGCAGTCAGTTTCCGGAAGTGGGCCTGCCCAACAGCAGCGGCAAGCTGCAAGTGCTGGATGAACCAGGCCGCCCCGATATCAAGCAATCCAATCGCGGGCCTGGTACGGGCGGGCGTATTGCGGTTCCCGTCATCAACATTACCAAGACCCGCCTGAACGATCCGGTTATGTGGTTCCTCGGCACCAACGACCAGCCGGGAGACTATCGTTCGTCGGGTTGCGCGGGGTGCCATGTAATCTATGCCAATGATCGCGATCCTGCGCGTTCCGGGCCCTATGCGAAATACGGTAACGACGGTAAAACGATCACTGCGGATCCGACCATACCGAAAGACAAACCCGGGCATCCGCTAAAACACGAATTCACGCGTTCAATACCGTCTTCGCAGTGCATGATCTGCCACATGCACCAACCGAATATATTCGTCAACAGTTTTTACGGCTTTACGATGTGGGACTACGAGTCCGATGCCCCCTCGATGTGGCCGGTAAAGCAACGCTATCCGACGGACGAGGAGCGCCGCAAAATATTGGAGCGCAATCCAGAGGCGGCGGCAGTGCGCGGGAAGTGGGGCGATGCGGAATTTCTGAAGGAGGTCTCCAAGCTCAACCCGACACTCAAGGATACGCAGTTTGCCGACTATCATGGTCACGGCTGGAATTTCCGCGCCATCTTCAAACGGGATCGCAAAGGCACCCTGCTCGATAAGGATGGCAATCCGGTGTCTGACAACGATCCGGACAAATTTAATCCGAAAAACCCGAAAAAGGCTGTGCATCTCACGTCGATTCATCTGGACGTCGGCATGCATTGTTCAGATTGCCATTTCGCCCAGGACTCCCACGGCAACGGGCATATCTATGGCGAGGTGGCTGCTGCAATTGAAATAGAGTGCGCGGATTGTCACGGAACGGCGGGGCGTTACCCGACGCTTTTCACCTCCGGCCCTGCCGCACGACCGGGCGGCACCGACATGAGCCTGATGCGCACGCCCGACGGCCGGAAGCGCTTTGAGTGGAAAGACGGCAAGCTATTCCAGCGCTCCGTGATGTTTCCCGACAAGGAGTGGGAGATGTCGCTGGTGAAGGATTCGGTAAATCCAAAGCATCCGCGCTACAACGCCAAATCCGCGCGCGCCAAGCTGGTTGCGAAAGGCGACTTTGATAACTACGCGCAACGCTGGGGACTCGGCGTCCCGGAGAACAATCGCGCGCATGGCGATGACAAGATGACTTGCCAGACTTGTCACACCTCATGGACCACCAGTTGCTCCGGATGTCACTTGCCCATCGAGGCCAACGAAAAGACCGAACGCCACCATTATGAAGGCGGATTCACGCGCAATTACGCCACCTACAATCCGCAAGTGGTACGCGACGACATGTTCCACCTTGGCCGTCATGGTCCGGTAAAGGGTGGCAAGATTACGCCGATACGTTCCTCCTCGGCGCTGGTGCTGTCTTCCACCAACGCCAATCGCGAGAAAATTTACATTCAGCAGCCGCCCACCGCGGCGAGCGGATTCTCGAGCCAGGCATTTGCGCCGCATTATCCGCATACCGAGCGCAAAACCGAAACCAAGACCTGTTCCGATTGTCATGTATCTGCCGACAATGATAACAACGCCATCATGGGGCAATTGCTGTTGCACGGCACCGGCTATATCGGGCTGCTCGGTTACAACGCATGGGTGGGCGAGGAAAAACATATTGAAGCGGTGCAGGTGACGGAGTGGGAGGAGCCGCAAGCCGTGATAGGCAGTTATCTTCACCGCTACGCCTACCCCGACTGGTATGCCGCACATCTCAAAGTCAGTCGCAAGTTGTCTGAGGCGCACGATCATACGACTGCGGGACGCGCTGCCTGCTTGCAACTACGGGGTGAATACCTTTATGTGGCGGAAGGGCCTGGCGGCATGCGCGTCTACGACGTTGCTTCGATTGCAAACAAGGGCGTATCCCAGCGCATCATTTCCGCACCGTTTTCGGCGCTTGGTCAAAATACGCATATCCCGAGCAAGAATGCGACCTGTGTCGTGTTGCCTACTACCCAGCCGATTGCGCCGCTAAAGAATCAGGGCGACAAGATGCGTATCGTCAACCAGGAGCAGCCGTTTCACCCAATCTACAACTATGCATTGATTACGGATGCAGAGGAGGGGCTGATTTTGGTGGACGTGAATACGCTGCAAGATGGCGATCCGCGCAACAACTTTCTCAAGCGTGCGCTGACCTGGGATGGGAATGGGGTACTGAAAGGCGCACGGCACATTACGATGGGCGGCTCGTATGTTTACATTACCGCGAACGCAGGGGTTGTTATCGTCAATCTCAAAAGTCCTCTCAAACCCGTGGTTGCGGCAGTGATTCCGCTCAAGGGTGCGCGCTCGACTGCGCTGCAGTTTCGTTATCTGGCTGTTACCGACGACACGGGATTTCGCATGATCAACGTCACTATCCCGGAGCGGGCAACACTCGTGGAGTCCGCATTTGTGCCACTCGCCGACGCCAATCGCATTCACCTTGCGCGCACTTACGCTTACGTAGCCGCGGGCAAGGAAGGGCTCGTGATCGTCGATATCGAAAAACCGGAAAAGCCGCGGGTCTACATGAAGTTCACGGCGGACGGCACGCTCAATGACGTGCGCGACGTGACTGTCGCTTCGACGAATGCGTCTGCTTTCGCCTATGTTGCCGACGGCAGCAACGGACTCAAAGTTATCCAACTTACGGCGCCAGACACGCAGCCAAAATTTTATGGTTTTAGTCCCGATCCCAAACCACAGGTGATTGCGTGGCGTAAAACACGAACGCCGGCGTTGTCGCTGTCGCGCTCACTCGAACGTGATCGCGGAGTCGATGAAACCGGCGGGCAAGTTGCCGTGTTTGGACGCATCGGCTCGCGGCCGCTTAATCTTGAGGAGCAACGCAAAATGTACCTCAAGCCCGATGGTACGCCATGGACAGTACGAGACAACCCTGAATCTCATCAGGTAAAGCCATGACAACACTGTATAAATTGCTGATGATTGTTGCCATTGCCGGCCTGTTACAGGCCGCAGCCGCCCATAGCGCAGCGCTGTTGCCGCAGTACGCACACGACAAGACGCTCGGTGTAGGCAGTTGCGCCAGCAGCTTGTGTCACGGCGCCATAGAAACCTGGAGGGATTCCAATGTGTTGCAGAACGAATATGTGACATGGTCACGCTCGGACAAGCACGCTCGGGCCTATGCGGTGCTGCTGAACGACAAGTCAAAAGAGATCGCAAAAAGACTGGCATTACCCAAGCCAGCGCATGAGAGCGACCTGTGCCTTGATTGCCATACGCACAATCCCAAACCGGCGCAGCGTACTCAAGGCTTCCAGATCGCCGACGGTGTTGCCTGCGAAGCATGCCACGGGCCTGCGGAGCGTTGGGTCCGGAGTCACGTCGAGACCGGCGTGACGCACGCGAACAACGTGGCGCGCGGCCTGTATCCGACCGATGACGACGTGGCGCGCGCGCGCTTGTGTTTGTCTTGCCATTTGGGCACTAAGGACAAATTTGTTACCCACAAAATCATGGCGGCAGGGCACCCGCGCATGAGTTTTGAGCTGGATACGTTCACACAAATTGCGCCTGCACATTTCAGAATTGATGCAGATTGGCAGCGGCGTAAGGGCAACTGGAATGACGTGCGCGCTTGGGCAATCGGTCAAGCGGTTGCGGCTCAGGAACTGTTGGCACTCTTGCAAGGCCCGCGCGGGCGTGACGGACTTTTTCCTGAGCTGGTGCTGTTCGATTGCCATTCATGCCATCACCCCATGGCCGACAAGCGTAATACAGCGGCGCGGGTCGGCGCGGGGCCGGGATTTGTTCGCCTGAACGACGCAAACCTGCTCATGTTGCGGCAGATAGTGCGCCGTGTGGTTCCGGCAGAAGCGGCGGCGTTCGCACAACAGGTCGCGCAACTGCACAAGGCCGTTGCCAGCGGTAGCGACGCCCTCGCGCAGGCGCGCGTTGTCGAACACCTGATTGCAGCAATGATTTCCAAAATTAGCGCCCATGGATTTTCCGGTGAAGATTTAAAGGCAATTATGCTTGGACTGATTGACGACGGCCTTGCCGGTCAATACAGTGACTATCAAGGCGCCGAACAGGCGGTAATGGCCGTGCAGAGCGTCGCCGACCTCATGGGCAGGCACAAGCTGTTGCGCACGCAGCCGCTAAAGCCCATGATTAAACGATTGCTGGCAGTGGTTTCCCAAGATGAGAAATATCAACCGGCTGCATTAAGCAAGGTCTTGCGTGAACTTAAGACGAGCGTCGAGACGGGGACGAACAAATGAGCGATAGCGTCCGTATAGCCATTATCGGATCAGGGCCGAGCGGCCTGTCCTGCGCAGCGCACGCGGCGGAACTCAATGTGCCGCACGTGTTGCTGGAGGCAGAGGAACATCCTTCGCATACCATATTCCGCTATCAGAAGGGCAAGCACGTGATGGCGGAGCCGGGGATTCTGCCGTTGCGCAGCCCCATAACGTTTGCGGCCGGAAAACGCGAAGCAATCCTCAACAAGTGGGATGAAGAGGTCGCGAAATACAAAGTTGATGTTCGATACCGTTCGGCGGTGACTTCAATCGCCGGCGCCAAAGGCGCTTTCGAGATCAAGACGGCCGCAGGGGATACCTACAACGCGGAACACGTGGTACTGTGCATCGGCTTGCAGGGCAATATCCGCAAGCTTGGTGTGCCCGGCGAAGACCTTGAGCGCGTGCAGTACCAGCTCGATGATCCGGACGAATACAACGGCGAAGTGATTGTCGTGGTCGGCGCCGGGGATGCCGGCATCGAGAACGCGCTTGCGCTTGCCGAAAACAACCGCGTTATTCTGATCAACCGCGTGGACGAATTCCCGCGTGTCAAACAGGGCAACATCGACCTGGTGACTGCTGCAATCCACGACGACAAGATGGAGTGCCGCTACAGCACCTCCGCGATCAAGGTGGAAGCCGTCGAAGCAGAAAGCAAGCCCTTGTTTTTCACCGCGCAGACGCCGCGGGGTGTCGAGAAGATCGCGTGTGATCGCGTCATCGCAAGGCTGGGCGCGATCCCACCCCGCAAGCTGGTTGAAAATTTTGGCGTGCAGTTTCCAAACCAGACCATGGAAGCGGTGCCGCAGGTGTCGGCAACCTATGAATCAAACGTGCCTGGTCTTCACGTCATTGGCGCACTGGGCGGCTACCCGCTCATCAAGCAGGCGATGAACCAGGGCTACGAGGTGGTGGAATACATACTCGGCAATGCAGTGGAACCCGCCGACGAATCCCTGTTGAAGGCCAAGTTCAAAAATTTCAAGCGTGCGAAAAATGTGTCTGAAGCGCTTGCGCTGGTGCAAGCCAATGTGCCGCTGTTCAAAGATCTGACCACGCTGCAGTTGCGCGAGTTCATGCTGGACAGCGAGGTGCTCGCACCCAGGAACGATGAAGTGATCTTCAAGAAAGATGACTATACCAATTCGTTTTTCTCGGTCGTGGATGGCGAAGTTACGGTCGAAGTGCCCGGCGAGGACGGTAAGCGGCAGACCGTTACTCTCAAACGCGGCCAGTTTTTCGGGGAATTGGGTTTGCTGTCCGGACGGCGACGCTCGAACACGGTGCGCGCGGGCGCAAATTGCGTGCTGATTGAAACGCCGCGACGTTCGATGCTGAAGTTGCTCGCGAGCATCGAGTCGGTGCGGCGCCAGATCGACGAAACCTCTCTGCGCCGCGCGGTGCGTGTGCATATCGCGCCGTTCGTGTCGGAAGCAGACATGGACGAAATGCTCAAGGGCGCAACGATCAAGAGTTTTGCCGCGGGGCAGACGCTGTTCAAGGAAGGCGACGAGGCGGACGGATTGCATCTCATCCGCCGCGGCTCGGTTACCATTTCGCGCACGCTTGGGGGCAAGGAAGTCATAGTGGCATATATCGCGGCCGGCAACTATGTCGGCGAAATGGCGCTGTTGTCTTCCAATGACCGCCGCTCGGCAACGGTGCGCGCTGCGGTCAATTGCGAAACCATTCTGCTGTCGGCCAAGGCCTTCAATGAAGTGATCAGCCGCAATCCGGCACTGCGTAGCGGCATGCAGACACGCGTCCGGGAGCGGCTGTCAAAAGACGCGCAGCGCGAAGCGGAACCCGACAGCGGATCCGGGGGGCTGATCAACTTCCTGATCGGGCAGGGGCTCGGCGAGAGCACGGACGTTTTGCTGATAGATGAGAGCCTATGCGTGCGCTGTGACAATTGCGAGAAAGCATGCGCCGATGTGCATGACGGGACGTCGCGTCTGGATCGCGAGGCGGGTCCGACCTTTGCAAACATACATATTCCGACTTCATGCCGGCACTGCGAGAATCCGCATTGCATGAAAGATTGTCCGCCGGATGCGATTCACCGGAATCCCAGCGGCGAAGTTTTCATCAGCAACACCTGTATCGGCTGCGGCAACTGCGAACGCAATTGCCCGTACGGCGTGATTCAGATGTCGCAGGTGAATCCCAAGCGGCGCGCGCCCAGCCTTTTGGCATGGCTGACGACTGGATTTACCACCGAACCCGGACGTGAAGCGCACTACCACAATGAGGAAATGGGCAAGAAGGCGGTGAAGTGTGATATGTGTAAAGACTTGTCGGGCGGCCCGGCGTGCGTGCGCGCCTGTCCTACCGGCGCTGCAATTCGCATCAATCCCGAAAAATTTATTGCCTAGAGGGCATGCCTTAGCAGGGTTATTGGTCTAAAAGTTATTATAAATCAAATGCTTACGTTCAACAGTGCAACTGAATATTCACCCTGTTCGTAGTGCCACGCAAAATAAATTAAACAGGGGACATCATGGGGTTGCGGCTCAAGTTTAATTTGGTGTTATTGCTGGTATTCGCAGTAGGGCTGGGCGTCACCGGCTATATCTCGTACGACCTTCTGCACCGCAATGCGCGTGACGAAGTGATGCGCAACGCGGGAATCATGATGGAAGCAGCGCTGTCGATGCGCAGCTATACCAGCAAGCAGATCGGGCCGCTCATTCCGTACAGCGCAGACGCGTTTCATCCGCAAACGGTGCCCGCCTATTCGGCTACGGAGATTATGGGTTCTCTGCGCGAGAAATACGCCGACTATTCGTATAAAGAGGCAACGTTGAATCCCACCAATCCGCTACACAAGGCGGTGGCGTGGGAAGCCGAAATCGTGAACGCGTTTCGCAGCGCGGCGGAGCGCAGCGAATTGAGCGGGGTGCGCGATACGCCGGCAGGCCGTTTTTTGTATGTCGCGCGACCGTTGCAGATCACGGACAAGGCGTGCCTCGTGTGCCACGATACGGCAGCCAGGGCGCCCCCGGCGATGGTGAAAATCTACGGCCCGAACAACGGTTTTGGCTGGCAGCACATGGAGGTTATCGGCGCCCAGATCGTGCTGGTGCCGATGTCACTTCCCGTCAAGAATGCCAATCACGCGTTCTATACGTTCATGGTTTCGCTGTCGCTGGTATTTCTGCTGTTGTTCGCTATCCTCAATGTCATGATGAACGTGCTCATAGTGCGGCCGATCATGCGCATGTCCGAAGCGGCGGCGCGGGTGGGTAAAGGCGATCTCAAACATCGTATCGATATACACACCGGTGATGAACTCGAGGCATTTGCGGCGGAGTTTAACCGCACCGCGGCACAACTGATGGAATCGCACGCGGGACTTGAGTCGAAGGTCGAGGCGCGCACGCGCGAGCTAGCGAGTGCGAACGCTGGGCTGACCGAGGCGTTGGGGCAGCAGACGGCAACGGCGGAAGTGCTCAAGATCATCAGCCGCTCAACGTTCGACCTGCAGCCGGTACTGCAAACGCTGATGGACAGCGCTGCAAGATTGTGCCGCGCCAAACGATGCGTATTGTTTCAGCAGGACGGTGAAGTTTATCGAGCATCAGTCACCTACAACACGACACCCGAGCTGCGGCACTACCTGGAATCGAATCCCATCACGCCCGGTCGCGGCACCGTGAGCGGCCGCGCGGCACTCGAGGGACGAGTGGTACACGTGCATGATGTACGCACTGATGCCGAGTACCAGTGGGGCGAAGGCGCCCGCTTGGGCGACTACCGTACCGTGCTCAGCGTTCCCTTGCTGCGTGAAGGCGTGCCGATCGGCGTCATCGTCCTGACCCGTGACATCGTAGAGCCTTTCAGCGACCGGGAAATCGACCTGGTCAACACCTTCGCCGACCAGGCCGTAATCGCCATCGAAAACGTGCGGCTGCTCCACGAGATCCAGGACAAGAGCCGGCAACTCGAACTCGCCAGCCTGCACAAATCGCAGTTTCTCGCGAACATGTCGCACGAATTGCGCACGCCGTTAAATGCCATTATCGGCTACAGCGAAATGCTGCAGGAAGACGCGGCTGAACTCCAGGCAGAGCAGTTCGTGGCCGACCTGCAGAAAATCCAAGCCTCCGGACAGCACCTGCTGGAGCTCATTAACGCCGTGCTGGACCTGTCCAAGATCGAGGCCGGCAAAATGGAACTGTATCTGGAATCGTTCAACGTCGCGAGCGTAGTGGCGGGCGTCACCGACGTTATCAAGCCGCTGGCGCAGAAAAAGTCGAACCGTCTGGTGATCGAATGCGCGGAGAACGCAGGCATCATGCATGCCGATTTGACGAAGGTGCGCCAGGCGCTGTTCAACCTGCTGAGCAACGCCTGCAAGTTCACTGAAAACGGAACCGTGACGATGAAAGTCGAACGGCAAACGTACGACGGGCACGAGGGGCACAACAGCGGCGACTGGATCGTCGTCAGCGTACACGATACCGGCATCGGCATGACACCCGAGCAGATAGGGCGGCTGTTCCAGGCCTTCTCCCAGGCGGATGCCTCGACCACGCGCGAGTTCGGCGGCACGGGACTGGGCTTGGCGCTGAGCCGCCACCTGTGCCAGATGATGGGTGGAGACATCACGGTACAGAGCGAACCCGGCAGCGGTTCGACCTTCACGCTGCGCCTGCCGGCTACAGTCAAGGACGCTGCGCTCAAGGGGGCGGAGGCCAGGGCCGACGTGGCGGTGCTGCCACTGCCCGGCGCGCAAGGTGCGCTAAAATCCGGGAACGGGCGCAATGGCGTGCGATACCGGTTGTGGTGGTGACGGCGAAAGGTATGATTTGATTTGTAGGAATGACGATGGCAAAAATACTGTTGGTTGAAGACAATGAGATGAATCGCGACATGCTCTCGCGCCGGCTAATGCGCAAGGGCTACGAGGTGCTCATCGCGGTCGATGGCGAGGAAGGCGTGAGAATGGCCCGGTCGTCGAAACCGGACCTGATTTTGATGGACATGAGTTTGCCGGTGATCGACGGGTGGGAGGCGACCCGGCAGATCAAAGCCATGGTTGAATTGCAGACGATCGGGATCATTGCGCTTACCGCTCACGCGATGGTACAGGACAAGGACAAGGCACTTGCTGCGGGCTGCGATGACTTCGACACCAAGCCGGTCGATATCGAGCGGCTCACGCAAAAAATCGAAGCCTTGCTCACAAAAGGATCTGCGACGTGACGCCCGATCACCTTGCGCAATTACGTCACGAACTGCGTACGCCGCTGAATCACATCATTGGCTATGGCGAAATGCTGGTCGAGGACGTCGAGGGCGGTCCCCATGCGGTGCTCGCGCCGCAGCTGCGCAGCATACTGGATGATGCACGACGTCTGGTCGAACTCATCAACAGTTTTCTCTCTCCGTCGAACATCGAAGCAGGATCGGTAGACGGCGAGCACCTGCCGCCGGAACTGGCCGCGCCGCTGGATCGCATCATCAGCACGGCGAAAACCATCGGTGCGCAAGTGGTTGACAGCAAGGAGATGCTGCCGGATGTGGAGCGCATGTCCGCCGCAGCGGAACACCTGCGAGATCTTCTCCAGCATGGCAGGACAGCGCGCGCGCCCCCGATTGTCGCGCCGGTTCCCATGCCTGTGAATACGGTTACCGTTCGAGAAGGCGCCGGTCGTGCCGGGCATAGCTCCATCCTGGTGGTTGACGACAACGAGAATAATCGCGAAATGCTGTCGCGCCGGCTGGCGCGCGAAGGGTACCGGCAAGTCACGCTTGCCGTGGACGGCCGGCAGGCGCTAGAACTTCTGGCTTCGCAAAAATTTGATCTCGTGTTACTGGATATCATGATGCCGGAAGTCGATGGCTACCAGGTGCTGGAGACCCTGAAGGCTGACCCGAAGCGCCGCGATATTCCCGTCATCATGATCTCGGCGCTGGACGAAATGGCGAGCGTGATTCGCTGCATCGAACTCGGCGCCGAAGATTATCTGCCCAAGCCCTTTGA
Organism: Betaproteobacteria bacterium; assembly: GCA_031381325.1. Taxonomy (GTDB): domain Bacteria; phylum Pseudomonadota; class Gammaproteobacteria; order Burkholderiales; family SG8-41; genus UBA5216. Next base: position 19,855 of record JANMXV010000010.1, read on the forward strand.
TGCGACGCTGTTGCGCGCACGAGTGGGGGCGAGCCTTGAGAAAAAAGCGCTGCGTGACGAAGTGCATGACTGGAACAAGAAACTCGAAGCGCGCGTGCAGGAGCAGGTCGCGCAACTTGACCGCCTGGGGCGGCTGAAAGGTTTTTTTTCACCGCAGCTCGCGGAGTCAATTGTCAACGGCGGTGGCGAAGACTTGTTGAAAACGCATCGCCGCGAAGTGGTGGTCGTTTTCCTGGACTTGCGCGGTTTTACCGCGTTCACCGACAGGTCCGAGCCCGAGGAGGTGATGGGGGTGCTGGGTGAATATCACCGCGTGATGGGACAATTGGTGGTGGCCCATGAAGGGACACTCGAGCGCTTTGCCGGCGACGGTTTGATGATTTTTTTCAACGACCCGATCAAGCTTGAGAATCCAACCGTAAACGCAGTGAAGATGTCGCTCGAAATGCAGGAGAAATTCGCGCCATTGCGCACCGCGTGGAAGAAGCGCGGCTACGATCTTGATCTCGGCATTGGCATCGCGCAAGGCTACGCGACGCTTGGTGCGATTGGATTTGAGGGGCGGTGGGATTACGCCTGCATCGGCAGCGTTACCAATCTCGCGGCGCGGCTGTGCGGCGAGGCCAAAGGCGGGCAGATACTTACGAATCAGAAGACACTGTCCCATATTGAAGAGGACGCGCAGGTCGAGCCGCTGGGCGAGGCCATGATGAAAGGCATCGCGCAACCGGTGCCTGTGTTCAACGTCGTCGGTCTCAAGCATTGAGCCACCATCGCGAAACGCGATTTGACTGGCTATTCGATTATAAATCCCGGCTATTCATCTTCCGCAGCCCGGCGTACGCGGTAGAGCGTGGAGGCGCCGTAACCCTTTGCGAGGGTGACTTTGCCCAGGTAGTCGCAGGTGAAAGGGTGGTTGCCGTCGACCGTGAGCAGTGCGGCAGTCTGCTCGGTGATGTATACGCACCCCGCAGCCGTCACCGGCTCAATACGAGCCGCTCGCGTGACATGTGATCCAAAGTGGTTGATCCGCTGTATCACCGGATCGAAGGCCTGAAAAACGGGACCGCTATGGATCGCGATGCGCGCAATCAGCGGCGGCAATCCCAAGGCGCGCCAGTCGGTGCTTGCAATGGCGTCGCGCATGCGCAAAGCGAACTCGACTCCCGGCGCGGCCTCGTCGTACACGATAAACAGCCCATCACCCCAGGTGTTGCTTGAAACCGGCGCGACGCTTGATGTCTTGATTTCGTGGGCAACGCGACCGAGAAAATCAAAAAAGAACGCGGGCGCACTCTCTTCGGTAAGCTTGCTAAAGCCCACCACATCTGCGAAAAGCATGGTTTTTATCTGACGTTTGCCCCACGAGCGGGCTTTTGATTCGACGGCGCTTGTGGTGATGAGCGGTGCGGCGGTGATGGTTGGCGCATGAGGCGCTTTATTCCGCAAATCGCTTATATCGATCGTGCGCTCGTCGAGCTCCAAACTTTGCCACGCAAGCACGTTTGACCAGGTGCCGCCCTTTAACGGATTCGATTCGGGTTCTGCCACGGCAAGCAATAGCGCGCGAGTCTCCAGTTGCTGCGCGCGCAGCAGCACCAGTCCCTGCATCAGCTTCGCGGCGAAATCAAACAACACATCATCGCCCAGGTAGCCTTCGTCCACGCATACGTTGACGGTTGCGGCTCGCGACAGCGCCCGGTCAAACCGTGCAACCCATTCGTCCCCGGCAAATGCCACACTGGTGCGTTTGAAATCCTCGCGACCGAATGGCAGCACTACGTTAACTTCAATGCCCCGTGCAAGCGCCTGCTCGATGAACAGGATGTCTGCACCACAGGCCGCCGAGCAGTATGCAAAGCCCGCGTCGGCATCGTCAAGCGCTTTGCCGAGTGCCGCTTCCACGGCCGGCGCGAGATGCGGGGGAAACCGTGGCGCAGGCCGTCCCGCGCGATCAATCATGTGCCCGGTAAACAGGACGACGCATGGCACGTGCAGTATGCCGAGCATCTCTTGCGCGAGCGGCGACTGCGGCACAAGCAGACGCAATTGACGCCGCATGCTGGCGAGGTCGCCGTAGCGCCTGCCGGCTTGCTCACGAGCTTTGGCATACCAATGCAATGCGCCGTCACGGTCGCCCAGCAGTAGCGATGCTTCACCCAAAGTGGCATGCAGCCAATGGTCCGCGTTTGCCGTATCAAGGCAGCGCGTTCTCACCGCGCTCGCAATGTGTCGTGCATCCGCCGCATCTCCGGTCAGCAGACTCAGCGTCGCCGCATTGATGCCGGGGAAAGAATCCGCAGTCTGAACCCAGGCCTGCCGGTAATAGGCGCGCGCCTGTTCAGCGGCTTGCAGTCCTTGTGCACCGTTCCCCACCGCTGCCATGCGATCCTTGGCGATACGCCCGGCAAGACTGAGCGCTTCGGTTCGCAGGTTGGATTCGAGATCGGTGCGAGCCAGCAGGCGTTCCACGTGCTTCATGGCATAGCCGCGGGCGCCACTGCGGGCGCATGCAAGAGCCAGGAAATACAATATCGTCGCGTTGTCCGGAAATGCCGTCAGCGCCTCACCCAGAATATCCGACGCCAATGCATACTGGCCCAATGCAATGGCTTGCCGGCCCAGTTCAACATAGTGCCTGGGATCAGCGCCCCAGGTATTGCGGTCGCGTGCTTCCCATGCCCGCAACAATGGTTCAAGGTCTGTCAGTGTGCTCATAGCGTATCCTAGTATAATGAGTTTGTAATTCAGGTATTGCTGGGCTGTCAAATGTTTCTCTTGGATTTAATATGATTGTTTATGACCTGGAATGTGAACACAGCCACCGCTTCGAAGGCTGGTTCGGCTCCGCTGGCGATTTTGACACGCAGCTTGCGGACAAGCTGTTGTGCTGCCCTATGTGCAATAGCGGCAACGTGGTGCGCCGTCCCAGCGCCGCATACGTCAATACGGGGGCTGTTGAAAAGCCGCAGCGTGAAAAGCAAAAGTCTTCCAGCGTAAGCGTGCCTCAGCAATATGCGAACGTGTCGCCGGAAATGGTCGCTAAAATCATTGAACACATCGTCAAGACCACCGAAGACGTCGGTAATCAGTTTCCCGAGGAGGCGCGCAAGATTCACTATAACGAAGCGCCCGAACGGCAAATACGGGGCACCGCCACGGCGAGAGACGTTGAGTCATTGCGCGACGAGGGTATCGAGGTGGTCTCGCTGCCGGTGCCGCCTCATCTGGCGGCAAAAACGCACTGAGTGCATTAATACGCAACTGAGACGCAACTGAGACGCAACTGAGGCGCGGTTCAGTCAAGTTTTAAAATGGACAATGCAATCAACGCGCTGCTGCATCCGAAATCGATAGCGATACTCGGCGCATCCGCGGATTTTCAAAAGCTCAATGGGCGCACGCTAAAAGCGCTGCTCGAGAAAAAATACACCGGCGCGATTTATCCGGTCAATCCCAAATATGCGTCGATAGCCGATCTGAAATGCTATGCCGATGTCAGCGAACTGCCCGACGGCATTGAGCTGGCCATCGTCGCCGTACCGGCGAAGAAAGTGCCGGATACTTTGCGGGTGCTGGGCAAAAAAGGCGTGCGTGCGGCGGTGGTGTTCAGTTCGGGATTTTCAGAGATTGGCGGTGAGGGCGTGGCGCTGGAGCGGGAACTCAAAGCCGCGATACGTGAAAGCGGTGTGCGCGTGCTCGGCCCCAACTGCCTCGGCCTGATCAACGCGTTTGAAAACGTGATGGCGACGTTCAGCCAGTTTTCACTGGGGCCGACGCTGCCTGGCCCTGCGGCCTTTGTTACGCAATCGGGCGCGCTGGGTACGGCAACCGCCGGCCTCGCGCGGCGTCGAGGCTTGAGTTTCGGTTATTTCGTCAATACCGGCAACGAAGCCGATGTGCATTTCGTGGACATGATGCGCGAGATCATTGGCGATGCGCAGGTGCGCGTGGGGGCGGGCTACATCGAGGGTTTGAAGGACGGCCCTGGGCTTTTGGAGGTGGCAGAAACCGCGCTTAAGTTAGCCAAGCCGCTGGTCATCACCAAAGTCGGACGCACACGTGCCGGCGCGAAAGCGATTGCGTCGCATACCGGCTCGCTCGCCGGTGAAGATGCGGTGTTCGACGGTGTGATTCGCGGCGCGGGTATTATGCGCGCGCGCAGCGACGAGCACTTGCTGGATATGGTGGAGGTATTCAGCAAATCGTCGTTGCCCGAAGGCTGCGGCATCGGCTTCATTACGCGTTCCGGCGGCGCGGGCGCGCTGATGGCGGATCGCGCGGAAGAGTTGGGTCTGGATGTGACCGCATTGAGCGCGGATACGGTTACGCGGCTGCGCAAGGTGGTGCCGGTGTTTGGTTCAACCGGCAATCCGGTCGATATTACGGCGCAGGGGCTGGTGGACCCATCGTTGATGCGCGAAAGTCTCAAGATACTGCTGTCCGACCCGAAGGTGCATGTGGCGATCACCTGGCTGGCCTTCACCGAGAAAGAAGCCGATGTCACGGTGCAGAGTTTTATCGAGGCGAAAAAAGCCACCCCCAAACCTTTTGTAGTGAGCTGGGTGGGCATACCCGAGCCTGCGCTGCTCAAGCTGCGCGAGGCGGGCATCCCCGTGCTGCGCGGCGCGGAACCGGCGGTGGATGCGGTTGCAGCGCTGGTACGTTACGCCGAAGCACGCCGTAACTGGCAAGCCGACACAGCCGCGCGCGCAGCGCTGGTTTTGCCCACACTCGATTTGCCGCCTGACGCCGGGCCGGTGGCGAGTCTGCGGGCGCGTGACTTGCTCGAACAAGCGGGTGTCACGGTCACGCGCGCAGTACTCGCCCGCAACGCAGATGAAGCGGTGAAAGCCGCTGCCGGGCTGGGCTATCCCGTCGCACTCAAAATCGAATCCATCGACATTGCGCACAAAACCGAAGTGCAGGGCGTGAAGCTGGGCTTGAAAGATGCCGAGGCGGTGCGCTGGGCGTATACATCGGTGACCGAAACCGCGCACCGCCACAAGCCTGATGCACGTATTGATGGCGTGCTGGTGCAGCCCATGGTTGAAGGCGACGTCGAGTTGGTGATCGGTTTGCAAAACGATCCCGTATTTGGCCCGGTGGTGATGGTGGGGCTGGGCGGCATCCACATCGAAGTGTTGAAAGATGTGGCGTTTCGCAAAGCGCCGGTGACTGAAGCCGAAGCCGGGCGCATGCTCGATGAGTTGAAGAGCCGCGTCATACTCAGCGGCGTGCGCGGCAAAGCGCCGGTAGATCGCGCGGCGCTCACGCGCATGATCAGTGTGGTGTCGTGCTTGGGCGCCGCTGCGGGGCCACGCCTGCAAGAACTGGATCTCAATCCGGTGATGGCGGGCCCGGCGGGTGTTAGCGCGGTGGATTGGCTGCTGCTGCTGAAATGAGCCGCCCGAGATGCATAAAATAACATTTAAAAACAAATACTTACCTTGCCGCAGCGCATGCACGCCGTTGATCCGTATTCAGCCGTGATCATCTGTGGTAAATGTTTTTCGACATCCAACACTCAACGCCGAACCCCATTCCCCCCACTCCAAAGCAAAAGGCAAAATCATGAACCAACCCGGAAACACCATCCCCACGCTCACCGAAAAACTGCTCGCCATCAAAGAAGGCCACATCGGCTGGATCATTTTCAACAATCCTGAAAAGCACAATGCCGTTTCGATGGAGATGTGGCAAAGCGTGCCGCTGGCGTTTGAAGCCTTCAATCACGATGCCGACGTGCGTGTGGTGATACTTAAGGGCGCCGGTGAAAAAGCATTCGTCTCGGGCGCGGATATTTCGCAATTCAAAGAGCGCCGCTCCAGTACCGACGCGATAGCGGAATACAACCGCACTTCGGACAAGGCCGGCGAGGCGATCCGCAATTGCCCGAAACCCACCATCGCGATGATCCGTGGCTATTGCATCGGCGGCGGCGCCGCGACGGCGACTAACTGTGACCTGCGTATCGCGTCGGATGATTCCAAATTCGGCGTGCCTGCCGGCAAGCTGGGTCTGGGTTATCGTTACCCCGGCGTGAAGCGTTTGACTGATTTGGTCGGCCCGCAATTCACCGCGGAAATTTTCTTCACCGCACGCCAATTCAACGCGCAAGAAGCGCTGGCGATGGGACTGGTCAATCGCGTGGTAGCGGTCGCGGAACTCGAAAAGTATGTGCGCGACTACGCCGACACCATTAGCCGCAATGCGCCGCTCACCCTGGCTGCGATCAAGCGTTCGCTGATTGAATACGGCAAGGACGACGACCAGCGCGACCTCGCGCTGTGCGACAAAATGGTCAACGATTGCTTCGCCAGCGAAGACTACAAAGAAGGCCAGACTGCGTTCATGGAAAAGCGCAAGCCGGTATTCAAAGGCCGGTAATTAACGGTTTCCTTTCGAATCACGCGGTGCGTTTTCACAGGGCGCAAGTCCAAGCGTGAAAGGCGCCAGCAATCCACCGCAGGAGGGTATTGCTAAATACTTGTTTTTAGGTATTTTTCGTCAGATGACTGTATGATGTTTCAATCACGTGAATAAGCCATCGCGGCATTGAGCAAACTACTCGACAACCTCAAACAGGCCGAGCGCATGCGCAAGGCCCTGCGTGACGCCGTAGCAGAAGAGCCGGAGGACGCGACTGTTTTGACAGACGTGTACTCCGGCGGGCCGGAATCGCCGCCGCATGAAACCGCCGCCGTCCGCATGGCGCAGGCTGCGGCGTTCGATGCATTGCAGGCCAGCATTACCAAGGATACGCAAGGGGCCAAACGCGCCCAGGCGCGCGCCGATACGGAGTCCGCCAAAATCATTCAAGCGCGGGAACGCATCGAGGCTGAAAAACGCGCGGTTGCGGTGGCGCGCATGCGCGTGGCGATGGAAGAACAGGCCGCCAGGCTGGCCGACGAGCGCCGCGCGCTGGACGCAGAAGCCGCGCAAAAGGCACAACAGCGCACACACATAGAAGCGCAGGCGATGCAGGCCGCGCAAGCGCGAATTAGCGCCGCGCACGAAGCGGGTCTGGCGGCCGAAGCCAGGCTTGCGGCGGAGTCGGCGGCGGCGCGCGACAGCGAGGCCGCGCGCGCGCAAGCGATGGAAGGCGTCGCCGCGCAAATCGACACCGAGCGGCGCATGGCGGTGGTGGCGCAGGAGCGCGCACGCGCGGAAGTAGATGCGCGCGATGCGGCGCTGGCGCTGGCGCAGCGCGAGGCCGAAGCACTGACGGCCGCGCATGAGCGCGAAGCCAGCGAGCTGGCGGCTCATGACGCAGCGCAAGCCCATGCTCAAGCTGCGGCAGAAGCCGCGCGTATCGCCGCCGAACGTGTAGAGGCCGAGACCCGCGCCGCACTGCAATTGCAGGCGCGCCTGGTGGCGGAAGAACAGCAGCGCAATGCCGAGGCGCTGGCAGAGCGCAACAGCGAGGCCGCAAGAGTCAAAGCGCTGGAGAGCGTGGCCGCGCAAATTGAAACCGAACGGCGCATAGCGGTGATCGCGCAGGAGCGCGCAAAGGCAGCGCAACAATCACACGCGGCTGCACTGACGCTGGCGCAGCGTGAGGCCGAAGCACTGACGGCCGCGCATGAGCGCGAAGCCAGTGAGCTGGCGGCTCATGACGCAGCGCAAGCCCATGCTCAAGCTGCAGCAGAAGCCGCGCGTATCGCTGCTGAACGTGTAGAGGCCGAGACCCGCGCCGCACTGCAATTGCAGGCGCGCCTGGTGGCGGAAGAGCAGCAGCGCAATGCCGAAGTGCTGGCAGAGCGCAACAGCGAGGCCGCCTGCGTCAAAGCGCTGGAGAGCGCAGCCGTTCAAATCGAAGCCGAACGGCGCGCAGCGGCGATCGCGCAGGCGCGGGAAAGGGCAGCGCAAGAAGCGCACGAGGCTGCATTGAGGCTGGCGCAGCGTGAGGCCGAAGCATTGGCAGCCGCGCGTGAACGTGACGCCAGCGAACTGGCCGCGCGCACTGCCATTGAAGCGCAAACCAGCGCTGCCGCGGACGCCGCACGCATCGCCGGCGAACGGTTAGAGACCGAAAGCCGTGCCGCCGCTCAATTGCAGGCGCGCCTGCAAGCGGAAGAGCAACATCGTGGCGCTGCCGCCGAGGCGCTGCGCAACACCGAGGCCGCGCACGCCGCCGCGCAGGCGCGGGAGGCGCTCGAAGCGCGTTTGGCGGCAGAGATCGAAGCGCTATTCGCGGACGAGCGCAATGAAGAGCGGCTGGCCAAAGAGCAACGCGCATTGGATGAGACCGTAATCCGGCAAGCGCGCCAGAGAGAGAAAAAAGAGCTGGCGGCCCAACGTGCCAGCGATGCCCGTGCGCAGGTGGCGCTGCAAGCCGCCAATGCCGCCGCCGAACGCGTGCAGGCCGGGACGCGCGCGGCGGAAGCGGCACGCGCGCGTATTAACGCGGAGCAGGCCGAGCAGCAGGCGCTGCTGGCGGCTCGTGAGGAAGCGCAGGCCGAACAAGCCGTGGCGCGCGAGCTTGAAGCGCTGGAAAATGAACTGGGCGCCGCCGCCGCCGCGCGGCTTGAGACTGAACAGGAAGTTGCACGTTTGCTGCAACAGCAAGTGGCCCTCGACCAATCCGTATCGCAACTCGCGATTGCACGAATAGTCACGGAGAAAAAAGCGCAACAGGCCATGCATGATAATACGCAGGGCCAGTTGGAAGCGCAGCGCGTGGCGCAGGTGCGTGCTGATGCCGAAGCTCGCGCCGGCACGGAACTGCAAATGCGCATCGCCGCCGAAGAAGCGCTGCACCATGTGGCTGGCGCAGCGTCACAAGCGGCCGAGGCGGCGATTGCCGTTGCCCAAGCGCGTGAGGCGAACGAAAACCAATTGCGTTTTGAAGCCATCGCGCGGCTCGATGAAGAACGCAAGGCCGCGCAGCTCGCCGAAGCGCAACGTGCACTGAATGCCGCGGCATTGCAGATGGCGGAACAGCGCGCATTGGCGGAGAACGAGGCCGCCGAAGCCGCACAGCTCAGTGCGCGGGCGCAGGTGGAGGCGCAACGTGTGGCTCGGGCGTGTGCAGAAGCCGAAGCGCGCGCCGGCGAAGCATTGCAAACGCGCATGGCTGCCGAGGCGGCGCTGCATCAAGCAGCCGCTGACGCGGCGCAGGCGGCTGAAGCAGCGATGGCCGCGGCCCAGGCGCGCGAGGCGCAGGAAATCAAACTGCGCGACGAGGCCAGGGCGCGGGTGGAGGCCGAGCACCTATCGGCGCAGTTGATGGAAGCACAGCGTGTACAGAATGCCGCAGTAATGCAGGCACTGCGCGAACGAACCATCGGCGAACATCAGGCACGGCAGGCCGCCGAGACTCGCGCACAGGTCGAAGCCGAGGCGGCGGCAGAACTGCAGGCGCGTATTGCACAAGAGGCAGAGGCGCAGCGTGCCGCGAATGAGGCGGTCGAGGCTGCGCAGGCGGCCGCGGCTGCGGCTAGCGAGCGATTGGAGCTTGAAAACAATCTGCACAATGAAGCACAGGCGCGTATTGCCACGGAGCACGAGGCGCAGCGCCTGGCCGAGGTGCAGCGCGTACAGGAAATCGCCGCGCTCGAAGTTGCGCAAGCGCGCGCATCCCGGGAATCGGAATTGCGCCGTGTAGCGGAGGCGCACCGGCAGGCGGCGTTGGACGTTAAACGCGCCGCCGGCGAGCGGCTGGTGGCCGATGCACGCGCCGCCGGCGAATTACAAGCGCGGCTGGAAATCGAGGTTAGCCATCGCGATACCGAGACCGCAGCGTTGCAAGCGTCGGCAGCGGCGCTGACGGCGGCGCGCGAGCGTGAGTCGCTGGAATTCAGGTTGAATAACGAAGTCGAAGCACGCTTTACCGTGGAACGCGAGGCAGAAAAACGCGCTCTCGAAGCGCGCGAAATTGACGAAGCCGTTACGCGTCAGGCGCGTCAGCGCGAGAAAAAAGAGCTAGCGGCACGGCGTGCAACGGAGAAACGCATCCACACCGAGAACGACGCTGCGCAGGCCGCCCGGGAGCGTGCGCAAGCCGAGTCGCGGGTCGCCGCTGAAATGCAGGCAAGCCTGGATGCCGAGCAAGCCCTGCGTGCGGCCGCCGCCGCCGCAAACCAGGCTGCCGAGGCCGCCCAGGCGGCGGCACGTGAGCGCGTAGCGCTGGAAGCAAAACTGAGTAGCGAAGCCGAAGCGCGTATCGCAATGGAACAAGAAGCCACGCGCGCGGCTGCGGCGCAACGTTTGCTGGAAGAAGGTGCGCTGGGTCAGGCGCAGGCGCGTGAACGCAACGAGATGGAGGCGACAGCCGCGGCGCGGCAGCAGGCGGCAGAATCGCAGGCTGTGCGGCTTGCGCTGGAAGCGAAGCTGGAAGCCGAGCAGGCGCAGATGCGCGCAGCACGCGAGCGTGAGACCGCAGTAGCGAGTGCCATGGCCGAAGTCAATGCCCGGATCGACGCAGAACTTCGGCTTGCCGCGGTCGCGCAGGAGCGCGCGGATGCGCAAGGCGCTTTGCATGCAGCGGCACAGGCACTGGCCGCACGCGAGGCGGCGGCTTTGGATGCCGCGCGCACGCGGGAGCATAACGCGTTGCTGGCGCAGCGCGCCGCGCAAGACCACACGCAGGCGGCCGCGCTAGCCCATCGATTGGCCGCCGAACGTCTGTCCTCCGAACAAGCCGCGGCGCTGCTGGCGGCGGAGCTTGCGCGTGAAGAGGCGGCCGCGCTGGCACAGTCGCGGGAAAGTCTCGCGCTGGAAGCGCAGACGCTGGCCACGGCAAAACAACGCAGCGAAGCCGAAGCGGATCAGGCGCGCATGGCGCAGGAGCGCGCTGCGGCGGAAGCGGCGCGGGAACAAACCCTGCTGGAACGCGAGCGTGAAGAAAAACAGGCGATGCGCGAAACCTTGAAACGCGCCGCGCTCGAAGAACGTTTGCAGCTCGCATCGGCGCGCCGTCTCGAAAAGGAGCGGTTATGGCATGCTGCCGCGGCGCAGCGTCAGGCGCACGAGGCGCAAACGGCCGAGAGGATGCGTTTGCGCGACACTGCTGATGCGGAACACAGCACGCTGAGCACGTTGCGTGTGGAACACGCGGTGCGCATGGCGTCACGTCCTGCGCAAGCCAAGGGTGCTTTGCCGTACGCGGTAGCTGGGTTGCTGGCAACGGTTTTAGCCGCAGGCAGTTTTTATGTAACGCAGCACACGCCGCAGCCTGTGCCCTCACAGACTGCACAGGCGGCCGCGCCTGCGCTTACCAACGCCACGCCAGTGCCGATGCTGCGGCTGGATCGTGATCTAAGCAGCGTGGAGGCGGTTACATTGCCGTCGTCGGGCGCGAGCGCTGTGCCCGATCGATAATTTTTTCAGTGGTGTTGGCCGCGCGTTGCGGCCTACGCTGAAACGTTTGCACGGAAAGGGCGGTATTCTATAACTATTTGTTTTAAATCATTTTTTTACGACATTCATCAGCAGTGGATTCAGCGTCTTCCACACCGTCGCCAGCATTACCGGCTGCGCGCGCAGCGCGGGATGTACGCCATCCGCCTGAAACCATTCCGGCTTGTCACCAAAGCCTTCCATTAAAAACGGCACCAGCGGCAAGTGGCGGCGTTTTGCCAGCTCCAAATAAGTTGCATGGAACTTGTCGGCGTACGCGTTGCCGTAGTTGGGCGGCAAACGCATGCCGATCAACACCACTTGTGATTTCGACTTGCTGCACGCATCTATGATGGCTTCGAGGTTGTTGCGCATGGCGTCTACGCTTTGCCCGCGCAGGCCGTCGTTGCCGCCGAGTGCGAGCAACACCAGCGTGGGTTTATATTGTGAGAGCGTGGCGTTTATGCGTTTCAATCCGCCGAGCGTGGTTTCACCGGAGATGCTGGCGTTGGCTACCGTATAATCAATTCCTTCCCGCTTTAAGCGCTGCGCAAGCAGACTAACCCATGCTTTATCCTGCGCCAATCCGTAGCCGGCCGACAGGCTGTCGCCATAAACGAGGAGCGTGGGCGCTGCTGCAGCCGATGCAACCGGCGCGCACAGGGCGAAAACAATCAGCACCCCCAACAATAAAAGACTACGCAACATGCCCGACACTCCCGTTACTCCTGCGATTGAAGTCTCTCTGCTCGGCAAAGAGGTTACCACCGGCGACACTGCATTGACCATTTTGCGCGACGTGAGTTTCAACGTCGCGGCCGGCGAAGCGGTGGCGGTAGCAGGTGTTTCCGGTTCCGGCAAATCCACGCTGCTGGCATTGATGGCCGGGTTGGACACGCCCAGCACGGGCAGCGTTCACATTGCAGGCCAGGATTTGTTCGCGCTGGATGAGGATGGCCGCGCTGCGCTGCGCGGACGTAGCATGGGCTTTGTGTTCCAGTCGTTTCAGTTGCTGGCGTCGATGACCGCGCTGGAAAACGTAATGGTGCCGCTGGAGTTGGCGGGCATCGAGGGGGGGCGCGAAAAAGCATCCACCTTGCTGCGGCGCGTGGGATTGGGTGAACGGTTGCATCATTATCCGAAGCAGTTGTCCGGCGGCGAGCAACAGCGCGTGGCGATTGCGCGCGCGTTCGTGACCTCGCCGTCGATCCTGCTGGCCGATGAGCCGACGGGCAATCTCGATGCGACTACCGGCGCGCAGGTGATCGATCTGATGTTTGAATTGAACCGCGAACGCCACGCCACGCTGGTGCTGGTGACGCACGACGAATCGCTGTCGGCGCGCTGCGGGCGTGTAATTCGCCTGGCGGGCGGCAGGCTGCAACCATGACGCTATTGCACGCGATAAATGAATGGCGCATGGCGCTGCGCTTGCTTACGCGCGATTTTCGTGCGGGCGAACTGACATTGATTGCCATCGCCGTCATCATCGCGGTGGCCGGCGTGACTACCGTCGGGTTTTTCACCGATCGGGTGCAGCTTGCGTTGAACCGGCAGGCGAATCAATTGCTGGGTGCGGATTTAGTGGTGTCACACGACCGCGCGCTGCCGTCTGAAATGGTGCAGGAAGCGCAGCGCCGCCAACTGGCGGTGACGCAGATGCTGCGTTTTCCCAGCATGGCGGTACGCGGCGACAAAAACGTTTTGGCCGACATTAAAGTGGTGGCAGCGGGTTACCCGTTACGCGGTGAAGTGCGTATCGCCGACAAACTTTACGGCGAGGATCGCCGTGCGCCATCCATACCCGCGCCGGGAACGGTGTGGGTGGACGAGCGCATTTTGTCGCAACTCAATGTTTCAGTAGGTGAGAAAATATCCATTGGAAATAATAATTTAGCTATTGCTTCCGTGATGACGCAAGAGCCGGATGCCACCATCGGCTTCATCAATGCCGGGCCGCGCGTGATGGTGAATGAGGCCGATCTCGCTGCCACCGGGCTGGTGCAAACCGGCAGCCGCATACGCTATCGCTTGCAGATTGCCGGCAGCGCTGAAGCGATAGACAGCTATCGCGACTGGCTCACCACGCAACTGCAACCGGGCCAGCGCATCGAAGGCATACGCGACGCGCGTCCGGAAATCCGCTCGGCGCTGGAGCGTGCGGAAAAGTTTCTGAATATTGCGGCGCTGGTCAGCGTGATACTCGCTGCGATGGCGATTGCGCTGGCGGCCCGGCGTTTTCTGCAAAGGCATCTGGATGCCTGCGCCATGATGCGTTGCCTCGGCGCGAGTCAGGGTCAGTTGATGCGCATGTATTTAGTGCATTTCGCGGTGCTGGGTTTGGCGGCGAGTGTCATCGGCTGCGTGATCGGCGCGCTGGCACAGCAGGCACTCGCGTACTGGCTGGGCAGTGTGGTCGCGGTGGATTTGCCGCGGCCGGGCGCGCTGCCTCTAGCGCAGGGCTTAATAACCGGCATCGCGTTGTTGCTGGGCTTTGCCATGCCGCCCATTCTGGCGCTGGGCCGCGTGCCGACCATGCGCGTGCTGCGCCGTGATCTGGGCGCGCCCGGCGGGCGCGGCGTCGCGGGCTATATGCTGGGCTACGCGGTTATCGCCGGCATGATCTTCTGGAAAGCCAGTGATCTGCGTCTGGGCGCCTATGTCGTACTGGGATTCAGCGGTGCGATGCTGATCGCGGGCGCGGCTTCGTGGCTGCTGCTCAAAGCGGTGTCGGGGCTGCGTAACGGCGGCATCAGTTGGCGCTTTGGCATCGCCAATCTGAGCCGGCGGCCGTTGGGCACTATTGTGCAGATCATTGCACTGGGGCTGGGGTTGATGGCGTTGCTGACGCTGACGCTGATACGCAACGACTTGGTTAACGCCTGGCAGGCGAGCCTGCCGCCGGATGCGCCGAACCGATTTCTGGTGAATATACAAAACGATCAGGTGGCGCCGCTGAAGGCATTTTTCGCGGAACGCAAAATAGCCGAGCCGCTGATGCATCCGATGATACGCGGACGGCTGGTCAAGGTGAACGAGCACAGCGTCACCGCCGCCGATTACCCCGACGAGCGCGCCAAGCGCCAGATCGAGCGCGAATTCAATCTGTCGTGGGCGGCGAACCTGCCCAAGGACAATCGCATTACGGCCGGACAGTGGTGGGATGTCAGTGGCGCGCCGCGCGAACAATATTCCATGGAAGACGGCATTGCGCAGCGGCTGGGCGTAAAACTGGGTGACCGGCTGACATTCGACATTGCGGGTACGCCGGTCAGCGCTGCGGTAACCAGCCTGCGCAAAGTGGATTGGGACAGCTTCAACGTCAATTTTTTCATGATCGCGCCGCCAGCGCTGCTCGAAGGCCAGCCGGTGAGTTATGTCACCAGTTTTCACTTGCCTCCGCGCAATGCCGAACTGCTCAACGCACTGATTAAACAATTTCCCAATTTGTTGATCATCGACGTGGCGCAGGTTATGGCGCAGGTGCAAAAAATGATGACGCAGGTATCGAAGGCCGTGCAGTTCGTGTTCCTGTTTACCTTGCTGGCGGGGCTGGTGGTGTTCTATGCCGCCATCGCCAGCACGCAGGATGAGCGCATCCAGCAGGCCGCCGTGCTGCGTACACTGGGTGCAAGCCGCGCGCAACTGACGCGCGCGCACCTGGCCGAGTTCGCGGTGATCGGCGCGCTGGCCGGGCTGATAGCCGCGGCAGGCGCGAGCGGATTAGGTTATCTGCTGGCGGTGAAAATACTCAACTTGAGCTACAACTTCAGTCCGCTGGCGTGGTTGGTGGGCGTGGTGTGCGGCAGCGCGGGCATCGCGATTGCAGGGTATCTGGGTACGCGACGCGTGCTGGCGACACCGCCGATGCTGGTGCTGCGGGAACTGGCCTGAACGGCGGTATACTGATTTTATGATCGATATCGTTGTCGTTGTGTTGTTGCTAGTCGTGCTGATTGCGCTGGTGCTGGTGTACCTGCGCATGCAGGCGCAAACGCGCGCGCTGGAAACACTGTCCGGGCAACTCGACAGCGGTCTGGAAGCCAAACATCGCGCGATGCTGGTCGATCTGCACAGCGGGCTGACGCAGCAAGGCGACCGTCTCGGCGGGCATCTCACCGATACCAGCGAGCGGCTGCGTGGATCGGTGGGCGTCGAACTCAAGCAAACGCGTGACACCCTGCAGGCGCTGCAACTGGCGTTGATCCAGAACATGGCGCAACAAAGCGCCGCCCTGAACGAGCGGCTGGTGGAAACCACGCGTTCGCTCAATGCCAAAATCGACGAACGGCTGGATCAGATTTCCGGCAAGGTCAGCGAGCGCCTTGATGAAGGTTTCAAAAAAACCAACGAGACCTTCGTCAACGTGATGGCGCGGCTTGCCACCATCGATGAGGCGCAGAAAAAAATCGACGGCCTCACCGGCAGTGTGTTAAGCCTGCAAGAACTGCTGGGCGATAAGCGCGCGCGTGGCGCATTCGGCGAAGTGCAGCTCGAAGCGCTGGTGCGCAATGTGCTGCCGGCCAGCGCGTTTGAGATGCAATGCACATTGTCGAATGGCACGCGCGCCGATTGCGTGCTGAAGCTGCCGCCGCCCACCGGGCTGGTTGCGGTGGATTCCAAGTTTCCGCTGGAAAATTATCACCGTATGTTCGACCCCGAGACCAACGAGGTCGATTACACGCTGGCGCAAAAGCAGTTCAAGGCCGACGTCAAACGCCACGTCGATGCGATCAGCAGCAAATACATCATCGCCGGTGAAACGTCGGATGGCGCGGTGATGTTCATCCCGGCGGAGGCGGTATTCGCGGAGATACACGCGCATCACGCCGAAGTGGTGGAGTACGCCAACGGCAAACATGTGTGGATTGTGTCGCCGACCACCTTGATGGCAGTACTGAACACCGCGCGCGCGGTGCTGAAGGACGTGGAAACGCGCAACCAGATTCACGTCATCAAAGACGAACTGGTTAAGCTGAGCCACGATTTCGCACGCTTCGATGAGCGCATGCGCAAGCTCGCCGATCACGTACGCCAGGCGCACGAAGACGCGCAGCAAGTGCAGATCAGCAGCAAAAAAATCTCGCAACGCTTCGCGCAGATTGAGGGCGTTGAGCTTGAGGAAACACCGGTGCCGTTGCTCAAAGTTGTTGAAGTTGGTGACGGCAGTAAAAATCTTTGAACCACAGATGAACACAGATGAACACAGATAAAACAGGGGGTTATCTGTGTTCATCTGTGTTTATCTGTGGTTATCTGTGGTTAAATTGTACTTAAGTATTTGTTTATGTTCAGTTTTTTGAAGAAACGCCGACGTGAGCGTGTGCTGCGCGAGGCACACATTGATGATGCCGCGTGGGGCCGCGAGATAGAGAGTTACAGCTTCACCCGCTTGCTCAATGCCGACGAGCGTGCGCGGCTCAAGCAGTGGGTGATTTTGTTTCTCGCCGAAAAGCCGATCAACGGCGCGGGCAATCTGCATATCGACAACGGCGCGCGGCTCGCGATTGCGATACAAGCCTGCACGCTGATCCTCAATCTCGATCTCGACTGGTATAAGAGCTGGACCGAAGTGATCGTCTATCCCGGCGAATTCGTTGCGCGTCACGAGGAGATGGACGAAGCGGGCGTAGTACATACGGTTGCAGAGACTATGAGCGGCGAGTCATGGGGTCACGGTACGGTGGTGCTGTCATGGGCAGACGCGCAGCAGGCGGGGAAAGCAAAGAACGGCAGGGGTTACAACGTAGTGATACACGAATTCGCGCACCAGATCGACATGCTCAACGGCGACGCCAATGGATTTCCACCGCTGCACGCCGACATGAACCGTGAACTGTGGGCGAAGACTTTTAGCGCTGCCTACAAACATTTCTGCAAGCGCGTCGATGACTGGGAAGAAACCGCAATCGACGAATACGCCGCTGAGAGTCCCGCAGAGTTTTTCGCGGTCATCAGTGAGGCTTTTTTTGAGACGCCGCTGGCGGTGCGCGGCGAATATCCGGATGTCTATGCGCAACTGGTATTGTTTTACCGGCAGGATCCGGCGCAACGCGTGGCCTCAACGCCGTTGTAGGATGGGTGAAACCCATCGGCACTTTACCTCCGGTTGTGATGGGTTACGCTACGCTTCACCCATCCTACGGGGCTATTGCGAATGATCGACAAAACCCCGAATTCAAAAGCAAGACCCGGAGTGCGCGGCGTTGCGGCTATCGTTATATTGCAACCGTTACCAATCTGTTGAAAGAAACGAACATGAACACTTTAGCGAATAAGCAAAAGCTTGCAACTGCAACATTGAACGACCCGCGCTGGACGGACGTTGTAGCGCGCGCGCCTGCGGCCGACGGAAAATTTTTCTATTCCGTCAAAACCACCGGGGTGTATTGCCGCCCGTCCTGCGCGTCGCGACCCGCAAGGCCCGAAAACGTACGGTTTCACGCCACCAGTGCGGATGCCGAACGAAGGGGCTTTCGTCCCTGCAAGCGCTGCAAGCCCGACCAGCCACCGTTGGCTGAACAGCATGCCGCAACGGTTGCAGGGGTCTGCCGCCTGATCGAGAGCGCCGAGGCTATGCCCAGTCTTACGGAATTGGCAAACCATGCCGGACTGAGTGCCTACCATTTTCATCGCGTGTTCAAATCGGCTACCGGCTTGACGCCCAAGGCCTACGCAGTGGCGCATCGTGCCAAGCGCGTTCGCAACGCGTTAGGGCAGGGCGGAACTGTCACCGAAGCTATCTTCGACGCCGGCTACAACTCCAACGGGCGATTCTACGAAAAATCGAATGCGGTATTGGGCATGACACCAACAAACTATCGCGCCGGCGGCGCGAACACGGAAATGCGTTTCGCGATAGGCGAGTGTTCCCTCGGGGCCATACTCGTTGCCGCCAGCGAGCGCGGCGTATGCGCTATTCTCATGGGCGATGATCCCGATGCCCTGGCGCATGATTTGCAGGACCGGTTTCCGCGCGCCCGGTTGATCGGCAGCGACAAAAAGTTCGAACAGCTGGTGGCCAAAGTCGTCGGCTTTGTCGAGGCGCCTGCGCGCGGACTGGACCTGCCGCTGGATGTGCGCGGCACCGCATTTCAGCAGCGCGTGTGGCAGGCGCTGCAAAAGATTCCCGCCGGCTCAACTGCGAGTTACACGGAGATTGCCAAACGCATCGGTGCGCCGAAATCGGTGCGCGCCGTGGCAGGCGCTTGCGCGGCAAACGCGCTGGCGGTGGCGATTCCTTGTCAT
Source organism: Betaproteobacteria bacterium (assembly GCA_031381325.1). GTDB lineage: Bacteria > Pseudomonadota > Gammaproteobacteria > Burkholderiales > SG8-41 > UBA5216. The sequence goes on from JANMXV010000010.1 coordinate 38,446, forward strand.
CGTGTGGTGCGCAATGACGGCGGGTTGGCGGGTTACCGCTGGGGCGTTGAACGCAAGCGGGCTTTGATTGAACGAGAAGCGGATTAAAAAATGCTAGGGCGTCAATGAGCTTGTCCGGAGCTTATCGAAGGGCGCAGCGCATTGCGCCGGATGTGTTGGTATATCAAGTCTACAAACGGCGCATATAGTGCGGTTTGCTGCGAGCGGCACCGATTTCCGTTAGTCTCGTAGTGCTGAACAAATTTATAAAAGGCCATTTATGAAAACGCTACTCCTGCTCACGGGCATGCTACTCGGGCTTACGCTGGCGGGATGCGCACCTCTGATCGTGCAAAGCCCTGGCGGCAGCCTGAGCCCAGTGAACGCTATCGCCGCAGGGGATGATAAGCATCTCATGCTGTTCGGCGCCGACGTCGTTGCCTATTTCACCGAGGGCCAACACCGGCAGGGTGACCCCGCTATTAAATCCGTGCTCGAAGGCGTCACCTTTCGCTTTGCCACGGCGCAGCACAAAGCGCTGTTCGATAAAGACCCCAAGCGCTACCTGCCACAGTACGGCGGCTATTGCGCGAATGGTATCGTCTACGGCATCCCGTGGGGCGGCAATGCCGATTCATGGCGCATCATTGATGGCAAGCTGTATACCTTCGGCGGCAAAGGCTCTCGCGACGGCTTCTATCTCGATCTGCCGCGTAACATTGCGCTCGCCGATAAGTATTGGAAAGAAGAGGTCAGTAGCTCCAACGCCCTCGTGCAGCGGGTGAAACGCTTGCTGTTTCGCGTGCCGCACTATTTGACGGGACGCGAGTTGGCGGAAGAAGTGGTGCGCCGTGGGGCGAAGTCCTGATACGACGACTGGTGTATGGATAAAAGTGAAACCATGACTCCCTGACGTGTTTTGCATGCATGTGCTATCGCGCTTCATTAGTAACCGAACGGCGTCAATGAGCCTGTCGAGGGTTTGACGTCATGACGCGCGCTAGTCCTGCAGCATCGCTGAATCTGTTTGAGGATTCCGTCGATGCGGCATCGGATCGCGAGTCATTGGGGCCGGGCGCCGTGGTGTTGCGTGGATTTGCTTTGCCCGCCATGCCGTCATTGCTACACGCGTTGGAAACAGTGACCGCAGCCGCGCCGTTTCGCCATATGGTCACACCCGGTGGCTTTCGGATGTCCGTTGCGATGACCAATTGCGGCGCGGCAGGCTGGGTCACCGATCGCAGCGGTTATCGCTATGATGCCGTCGATCCGCTGAGCGGCACTCCGTGGCCCGCCATGCCGGCCTGTTTTGCTGAACTTGCCACCGAGGCGGCTACTCAGGCGGGCTTCAATGGATTCGCGGCCGATGCCTGCTTGATCAATCGCTATGAGCCGGGCGCAAGGATGTCATTGCATCAGGATAAAAACGAACGCGACTTCGATGCGCCTATCGTTTCCGTATCGCTGGGTATTCCTGCCGTGCTTCTATTTGGCGGATTGAATCGAAGCGATCGGCCGAGCCGCGTGTCGCTCACGCATGGTGATGTGGTGGTGTGGGGCGGGCCGGCACGGCTTCGTTATCACGGCGTGATGCCGTTGAAGGACCGCTATCACGCGGCATTGGGCGGGCATCGCGTGAATCTTACTTTTCGGAAAGCCATGTAGTGGGGATGGTGCGCACTGCGCACCATCCACCTTCGCAAGACGTGCGCAATGCGCATCTACGCTTGCTTTTGTAGGATGCCGGAGAGCGCAGCGAACCGCATCAATCGCGTGCATCCCTACGTGGTGCGTAAAGCCTCGACCGATGCGGTTCCTTCGTCACCGCATCCTACGCGGGCTACCTTTTCTTCAAACGTCGTGAGTTTCACGATGAACCTTCAAACGTCCGCAACTCTTCCACAGTATTGATATTACTGAACGCCTCCGCCTCATCATCAAACCGCACTTCCGCCACCTTAAGTACGGCATACCAAGCATCAATCTTGCGCCCGCCGTTCTCTAGAAATGTCGTCAGTCCTAGCAGCACCGATTTGCGGCACAGACAGAAAACCGGATGCGGCTGATCGCCGGTGCGCGCGACGGCAAGGTCGGCTTGCTTCGCATTCAGCACCGCGTATAAGCGCTCGATCAAATCCAGTGGCAGAAAAGGCGAGTCGCAGGGAACGGTGGCGATCAAATCGTGTGTTGCAGCAGACAAGCCGCGATGCAACCCCGCAAGCGGGCCAGCGAAGCCGGCGATGTCATCCGGCACAACGTGATGGCCAAACTTTGCGTACTCGTTGAGATTCTGATTGGCGTTGATCAGCACTTCATCGACTTGCGGTGAAAAGCGCTCAAGCACCCATTGCACCATGGGCTTGCCGCGCAGCAGCTTGAGTCCTTTGTCGACGCTGCCCATGCGCCGGCCCTGGCCGCCGGCTAGGATGACGCCGGTTATTGGTGAGGCGTGAGACGTGACGCGTGAGGCGGTCATTTCGCCGACGTTAGGCCAACATCGTCGGCGTCGTTGTCTTTATAAACCGCTGCTTGCCGGTAAACAGCAAATAGTGCTTATTGACCGCGCGGCCGATCATGGTGATGCCGGTTTTGTTGGCGATGTCGTGGCCCATTTGCGTTAGGCCCGAGCGTGATACCAGAAACGGAATCTGCATCTGCGCCGCTTTGATCACCATTTCCGAGGTGAGCCGTCCGGTGGTATAAAAAATCTTGTCGGAGCCGTCGATATCCTCAAGCCACATCTTGCCGGCGATGGCGTCCACCGCGTTGTGACGGCCCACGTCTTCGACGAACATGAGGATTTCGCCTTGGCCGCTGGCTAACGCGCAGCCGTGTACTGCGCCGGCGCTTTTGTAAATGGTTTCGTGGCGGCGCACGGCGTCGAGCAGGGCGTAGAGCGTTTCTTCGCTGAGTGTTACATCGTTTCGCAGTTGGATGCTGTCGATTTCTTCCATCAGGTCGCCGAATACCGTGCCTTGACCGCAGCCGGTGGTGACGGTGCGCTTTTTCATTTTCTGCGCGAGGTTTTTCAATCCCTTGCGTGTGGTGACGGCTACCGCGTTGGTTTCCCAATCAACCTGCACTTCGGTGATTTCGTCTATAGCCAGCACCAGCCGCTGATTGCGCAGATAACCAAGCGCGAGGGCTTCCGGTGCCAGGCCCAGCGTCATCAAGGTGACGATTTCGCGCTTGTCG
>JANMXV010000199.1:0-2624 GCA_031381325.1 Betaproteobacteria bacterium
CCACCACAATTTTCGGCGCGCTGCCTTTGGACATGACGCCATGCGGCCCGAATAAAACTTCCTTTACGTCCTTGCCGGTGGACACCATGGTAAACACGATGTCGCAGCCCGCCAGATCGCTAAGGCTATTCACCACTTTCGCGCCCGATTTTGCCAGCGGCTCGGCTTTTGATTGGGTACGGTTCCATACCGAAATATCGCAGCCGGCTTTAGCGAGACGCTCCGCCATCGCGTAGCCCATGCGGCCTATGCCGATCCAGCCGAGTTTGTGTTGTTTTAGATTTGCCATGCTTGATTCCTTGGTTAATGACATTTAGTGGCTCAATGCTGGAAAAATGAAAAGTCCGAATCAAAGCGGCCAGCGACGAATTCACCGAAACCTCAAGCTGCCTTTTTGACACTCAATCGCACACTCAGTCCCGCCTTGCCCGCGAGGATCACCAATGCATCGAGACTGAACCGTTCAATACGATGCCGATAAAGATCGCTTAGTCTCGGCTGCGTGATCCCAAGTTTCTTCGCAGCCTCCGTCTGAGACAAACTGGACTTGCGAACAAAACGCTCTATCGCAATCATCAGATCGGTGCGCAACAGGAGGTTTTGCGCTTCGTCTTGCGCGAACCCGATATCGCGAAACACGTTGCCACTACCGACGATCATCCTGGCCTTGCCGCTCATTTTTCTCTCCGCTCTGTAGCCAAATCGCGATAGCGCTTTGCACCCAATTCCAGGTCCTGATGCGCGGTGCGCTGCGTTTTCTTGTGAAACACATGCAACACATAGACCGACTCGGAAAACTATGATCCGTTCAAGCGTTATTTCCATGATTGATATTTGGATTCAATCGCCGCTGCAGGGCGAAAAACCATCGGCACCTAAACTACACCTGCAAATCCTGCGCCCAAAGCCGCGTTTCGATGATGCTTTTCACTTCACTCAAAAACGCGCCTGAGTAAGCGCCATCAACCGCGCGATGATCAAAACTCTGTGCCAGTACACCCACGGGCCGTATGGCAATGCTGTCGCCATCAGTGCTCTCGATCACCACCGGCTTCTTGCGTATACTGTCGGTAGATAGCACCGCTACTTGCGGCACGTTGATAATGGGCGCGGTAATCACCGTGCCGAAGGCGCCGTTGTTGGAGATCGTATACGTGCCTTCGGCCAGTTCATCCGGCTTCAAATTGCCGTTGCGTGCGCGTTGCGCCAGATCATTGATTTCACGCGCTATTTGCGGCAGCGACTTATTCGGAACATCTTTCACCACCGGCACCATCAGCCCGTCAAAATTCAGATCCACCGCAATACCGATGTTGATACGTTTGATTAGTGTGATGCTGTCGCCGTTAAACGTCGCATTAAGTTTGGGAAACTTGCCCAGCGCAATCGACACTGCGCGCACGATGAACGGCAGGTAAGTGAGCGCAAAACCTTCGTGTTGCCTCCATGCATCACTCACCGCACGCCGCGCCTGATCGACTCTATAAAAATCAGCTTCGACCACTTGCAGCACGTGCGGCACGGTGGCCCACGATTTCGCCGTATTCTCGGCGACTCTTTTGCGCACGGCGTTCAACGGCAGCGTGGTCGTGTTGGCAGCCGGAGCAGCGGGCGTTTGAATCGCCGGCTTGGCGGCAGGCGCGGCCACGGCGGGCAAGGCATCGATGCCGCTGGCGATGAATTCAATCACGTCGTCGCGTGTGAGGCGGCCATCGCGGCCCGTACCTTTGATCAGCGTCGCGTCCAGATTGCGCTCGGCAATCAAGCGGCGCACTACCGGCGACAAGCGCTCGGCGGCATTCACGCGTTGCGCGCTGCGCGTATGCACGGAAGGCGTGGCCGGCACCGGTGTGACCACTGTTGCCACCGGGGTCGGGGCTATCGCCAGCGGCTTTGCCGCAACGCCGCTTTCCGCAATCACCGCCAGCGTCATGCCCACTTTTGCGGTAACGCCTTCAGCCACGCGTATCTCACTGACGACGCCCGCCACCGGCGAAGGTATTTCCGTACTCACTTTGTCGGTTTCAATATCGAAAAGCGTTTCGTCGGCCTTCACTGCGTCGCCGACTTTCTTGTACCACTTGGTAACGGTGCCCTCGGTGACGGTTTCACCGAGCTGCGGCATGATGATGTTCATGTGGTTCTTTGGTCCGCTTGATCTACTTTATGGATTGCCAATGCTTCATACGCGCTTGCTTCTGCGGAACGTGAAGGAGTGAATGAGTGCAAGAACCGTGAAGGAGTGAATGGGGTACCCCCTTCACCCCTTCATTCCTTCACAGCTTCTCAAATACCACCCTGCCTCCCACCATCGTCATCACCGGTTTCAAATCCTTGATCGCATCCGCAGCCACCGTCAGGTAATCGCGGTCGAGCACCAACAGGTCGGCATACTTGCCCGGCGCCAGCGAACCCAGATTCGCTTCCTGAAACAGGATGAAGGCATTGCTGCGCGTATGCGCGATCAGCGCTTCCTCGCGCGTAATGCTCTGGCGATTGACGTGATGCCCGCCGACCATCTTGCCAGTCACAGCGAACGCCAGCGTGTAGAACGGATTGGACGTCGTCACGGCCGTGGCGTCGGAGCCGAGTCCCCACACAATGCCGCTATCCTGCACGCGGCG
>JANMXV010000048.1:0-8197 GCA_031381325.1 Betaproteobacteria bacterium
CGGGCTACGCCGCCGAGAAATCGAAGACGGAAAGCGTCAAGGAAGCGGTCGCGGATTCGGTAATCACCACCAAGATCAAAGCCGAATTTGCGAAGGACAAGACGGTCAGCGCGATTCACATCAAGGTCGACACCGACGACAAGGGTATCGTGACTCTGAGCGGCAACGCCAAGAGCAAGGCTGAGTCGGACCAGGCCGCAAAAATCGCGCGCGATACCAAGGGCGTGACCTCGGTCAGGAACGACATTATGGTGCAAACCAAATAAGCCGGGTAAGACTCGTAATACCGGATGCCGTCACCCCGCCCTTTGCCGGGCTGGTGACGGCATTTCTGTTTTTCGGGCCTGCCCTCTCGCGCCGAAATGCTGCACGGCAGGCCGTTGCACTTTGTTGAGGGGGCGGGCGAGAGCGCCTGCGCAACCTCAAGTTTGAAATGCGCTTCTAATGCCTGCATAAACGCTTGGGCATAAGAAGTCTGCTACCTTCCAGGCATGCCGCAGTCCAAACCTAGCTTCAAGCTTTTTGCCGCGCGCAGCGACCGCACCGCGGCGATGCCGTTCATCATGCTGACGGCGCTGATCGATATGATTTCGATTGGCTTGATCATTCCCGTGCTGCCGGCGCTGGTGGGCAGTTTCACCGGCTCGCAGACGGATCAGGCTTTCTGGTATGGCGTGGTGACGTTTGCGTTCAGCTTCGCGAATTTTTTTGGCTCGCCGATTTTGGGTGCCCTGTCCGACAGCTATGGCCGCCGGCCGGTGTTGCTGATCGGGTTTTGCGGCCTCGCGCTCAGCTTCTTCGCCACTGCACTGGCGACGTCCCTGGGTGTGTTGATCGCCGTGCGGCTGGTGGGCGGCGCAATGCAGGCCAATCTTTCGGTCGCCAACGCCTACGTCGCTGATATCACCCCGCCCGCAGAACGGGCGAAGCGCTTTGGCATGCTGGGGGCAATGTTCGGCGTGGGCTTTATCCTCGGACCGGTAATAGGCGGGCTGCTGGGCGCGATCAACCTGCAATTGCCGTTTTACGTGGCCGGCACTCTGGCGCTACTCAATCTGCTCTACGGCTATTTCGTATTGCCCGAGTCGCTGCCGGCGGAGCGGCGGCGCGCGTTTGAATGGAAGGCGGCCAACCCGATCAGCGCATTGCGCGGGCTTACGCAATTGAAAGGCGCGGGGCGGCTGGCAGCCGTGGTGGCGTGCAGTGGGCTTGCGCAGTTCGTGCTCTACACCGTATGGGTGCTGTATACGACCTTCAAGTTCGGCTGGGGGCCGCTGGAAAACGGCTGGTCGCTGGCGGCGGTGGGCGTAGTGTCGGCCATAGTGCAGGGGCTGCTGCTCGGGCGCATACTGAAACTCGTCAGCCCGCGCCGGCTTGCCGTCTTAGGATTGATTTCATCAACGCTCGCTTACGCGATGTGGGGCGCGGCCACGCAAAGCTGGATGATGTTCGCCATCATCTTCGCCAACCTGCTGGGGGCCACGGTCTCATCGACTATCCAGAGCATCATTTCCAGCGCCGCCGACGAAAAGAGTCAGGGCAAAACAATGGGCGCGGTAAGCGGCCTCAACAGCCTGATGGCGGTGGTCGCCCCGGCCATCGGCGCGCCGCTGCTGACCGTGGTGTCACACCTGCCCCAGGGCGACTGGCGTATCGGTGCGCCGTTCTACTTTTGTGCCGTGCTGCAGGCTGCCGCGCTGGTGCTGGCTGTTTTGCACTTTCGCAGCCAACGCCGTGCGGGTGGTGCAACGCCGAAGAACTTATAATTAATTTTTATGCTATGCCCTTACCCGAATCGAGCAACGCCTGCTTCATGCGCCCCGCCAGCATCGGCTGCTGGCGCAGCCGCACGCCGGTCATTTGATACACCGCGTTGGATATCGCCGGCGGCACCAGCGGCGTCGCCATTTGCCCCGCGCCCGTCGGATGATTTTTGGTCTGGATGAGCTTGATGTGTATCTCCGGCAGATCGCGCATGCGCGGCACGTGGTAGTCAAAAAAGTTTGACTGCTGCACCGCGCCGTCGACGATGGTGATGCGCTCAGAGAGCGCCAGTCCCAGCCCATACACAATCGCACTCTCGGTCTGCGCGACGACGTTATCGGGTTGCACCGCCACGCCGGCATCTATGACGCACCAGAAATTATGCACTTTAATGGCGCCGGTTTGCTTATCCACTGAAACCTCCGCGATACCCGCCACTTGCGTACCCGAATAATCGAGGTAGGCGACACCCAGGCCACGGCCTGCACGCTTGCGGCTCCACTCTGCCATTTTCGCAACTTCTTCGATCACCTGCCGTGCGCGCGGCGTGTTCTTCAGCAGGTTAAGCCGGAACTGCACCGGATCAACGCCTGTCTTCGCTGCCAGTTCATCGATAAAAATTTCCGTCGCGAAACTGTTCGGCCCGACACCGATGCCGCGCAACGGATTGGTGCGCATGCCCGTGTGTTCGAGCACGCCTTCGGCTGTGCGGTCGGGTATGTCATAAGTGGGCATTTCAATGCCGCGCAGCGCAATGCCGTCGCGGCCCTTGGCCTGCTCATAACGCAGCGGGTCCATGAACGCGAGCACATGGTCGCACGCCACGCGGTGATGCCACGCCACCACCCGCCCCGAGGCATCCAGTCCGGCGCGGATGCGGTTCACATACAGCGGACGAAAACGCCCGGCGTGAATATCGTCTTCACGCGTCCACATTACTTTTACCGGCTTGCCTGCCGCTTTCGATAACAACACCGAATCGACGATGAAATCCGCATCACGGTTGCCGCGCCGTCCGAAGCCACCGCCGAGCAGATAGTGATTGAATTTTACTTTCGATTCCGCAATGCCCAGCGCCTGCGCCACGGCTGTCACCGTGACCGTCTGGCTTTGCGTGCCGCACCAGATTTCGACCGCATCGCCCGCCGGCGATACCGCCGCGACGGAATTCAGCGGCTCCATCTGCGCGTGGTAGGCGTAGTCCGAGCGATACTCGGCTTCCACAAAGGTCGCTGCGGTTTTCATTTTCGCCGCGGCATCGCCTTTGGTTTCCCAGTTGATGCCTGTGCGCGATTCGTCACGCACCGCCGCTGCAAAGCGCTCATAGCCTGCCTCGGTGGTGTATGCCCTGCCCTGCGCCTTGCCGCCCCAGTTGACCTTGAGCGCCTTGCGCGCCTGAAATGCCGCCCACGGCGTTTCGGCTACCACGCCCACCCCGTACTTCAGCGGCACAATACGCATCACGCCGTCGATGGCGCGCGCGGCCGCATCGTCGATGTTCTCGATGCCGGCGCCTTCGACCGGCTCGCGCAGTATCGCGCCATACACCATGCCGGGTACTTGCACGTCGATACTGTATTGCGCCGAACCGTTTGCCTTGCCCGCGACATCCACCCGTGGCAGGTCGCTGCCGATCAAGCGAAATTGCGCCTTCGATACCTCGGCTATGGAGACTTGCGGCGCTAGCGCCGGAATTTTTGCAAAGGCGGCAATCTCACCGTACGTGAGACGCCGGCCGGTTTTCTCGTGCAGCACCACATTCGGTTGCGTGGAAAGTTCCGTCGCCGGCACGCCCCAGCGCTGCGCCGCGTTATCCACCAGCACCTGCCGCACTTGCGCGCCGAACTCGCGCAAGCTGTTGAAATAGCCGGTGACGGTCGCGCTGCCTGCGGTATATTGCACATAGCCGCGACCCGGATTGCCATAAATTTTGTCGTTAGCCGGCGACGCTACGATGCGCACCTTGGCCCAATCCGCATCCATTTCATCGGCTACAATCACCGGCAGTGACGTAAGCGAACCCTGCCCCATCTCCGCCGCCGGCGACATGATCACCACCGTGCCATCGGTAAATATCGTCACCCAGTTATTGAGTGTGACGCTGGTGTTTTGTGCGAGTGCCTCGCTAGTAAGTAAAGCGGGCACGCCTACCGCCACGCCGAATGTGAATCCCGCCGCACCCATCATGAAGTGACGGCGATTCTTGTCGATTTTGGTTGTCATGGTTACACCGTCTCCTCTGCCGCGCGTTCTATCGCGCGCACGATCCGCACATAAGTCCCGCAGCGGCAAATATTGGTACTCATGTATTCAACAATCTGCTCGCGGCTGGGACGCGGCGTTTCCTTGAGCAACCCCGCCGCGCGCATGATTTGCCCCGACTGACAGTAACCACACTGCGGCACCTGCTCGGCAACCCACGCTTTTTGCAACGGGTGGCTGGCGTCTTTTGACAAGCCCTCGATGGTAGTCACGCTTTTACCGGCGACATCTTTGATCGTTTGCAGGCACGACTGCACCGGCCGGCCCTCCAGATGCACCGTGCAAGCGCCACACTGACCGACGCCGCAGCCGAACTTGGTGCCGCTCAACTTGAGTTGCTCGCGCAACACCCAAAGCAGCGGTGTATCGGGCGCTGCCGACACGGTTTGGCGCACACCATTCACAGTGAGCGTCACATCGATTTTTGTAGTCATGCCATCCTCCTTGATCAGGTAATCATGCGGCCCGGAGCCTGCGCCGCGCCAGTGCATTCTAGACGCGCGGGCAAGCGTGAACAACAGGCACCGGGCAAAAACCAGAAATAACCGTAACTATTTGTTTTTATTGTTATTTCAAAAACCGGGGCAACCAGGATATTGCGCCATTGCTTAGCATGAAAGCAAAGACTACCATCCGCAGTTGAATCGATCCGCATCCCAAAAGCGCACACCGCGCTTTTCCTGCAATCCCAAGGAGACACACAAGATGAGCTACCGCCGCCTGAAAGCATCCGTTCTGGGTATTTCAATGCTGTCCTTCGCGTGCGCCGTCGCGCTGGCGCAGCAACCCGTGCAACCGAAGCGTCCCGATCCGACCCTATCGATAACGCCCGTGACGGAGCAGATGCTGCGCAATCCACCGGCAGCGGATTGGCTGATGTTCCGGCGCACCTACGATGGCGCGGGCTACAGCCCGCTGGACTCCATCAACAAGAGCAACGTCAATCGCCTGCAGGTCGCATGGACCTGGGCGCTGACCACCGGCGCGACTGAAATCACGCCGATCGTACATGACGGTGTGCTGTTCATTTTCAATTACGCCGACAAGGTACAGGCGCTCAATGCGGCCAATGGCGACCTGCTGTGGGAATACAAGCGCGACCTGCCCGCAAAGCTGGTGGCCGACGGCGGCAATGTGCTCGCCAAGCGCAACATGGCAATCTTCGGCGACAACCTGATCGTCGCCACCTCCGATGCGCATCTCATCGCGCTGGACGTGAAGACCGGCAAGATCACCTGGGACCACGCCACTGCGGACTGGACCAAGGGCTGGCGCTACACCGGCGGGCCGCTGGTGGCCGGCGGCAAGATCATGCAAGGCATGAGCGGTTGCGGCAATGCGCAGCCTGGCGGTTGCTTCGTGACCGGGCACGACCCGAAAACCGGCGCAGAAATCTGGCGCTTCAATACCATCGCCCAGCCCGGTCAGCCGGGCGGCGATACCTGGAACGACATGCCGGTGGAGAAACGTCATGGTGCGTCGACCTGGAACGCCGGCAGCTATGACGCCGAAACCAACACCTACATCGTCGGCGTCGGCCAGCCCTACCCGTGGATTGCCGAAATGTCGGGCCTGTCGCCCAAGAAAGATGGCGTGAAAAACGACGCGCTGTATACCGATTCAACGCTGGCTCTTGATCCCGATACCGGCAAACTGAAGTGGCACTACCAACACTTGCCGAACGATACCTGGGATCTCGACTATGCCTACGAGCGCATCCTCGTTGACCTGCCCTTCAAGGGCAAGACGCGCAAGGCGCTGGTCACAGTGGGCAAACTGGGCATCATCGAGGTGCTGGATCGCACCACCGGCGAATGGCTGTGGCACAAGCAGACGGTGTATCAAAACGTCGTGTCAAGTATTGATCCCACCACCGGCGCAAAAACCATCAATCAGGAATCAGTACCGCATATAGGCAAAACCACCGTCAACTGTCCGGCGGACCCCGGCGGCCGCGGCTGGCCGGCGACTTCATACAGCCCGAAGACCAGGATGCTGTATCTGCCGTTGAACGAGTATTGCTCCGATACCACGCCTACGCCGCTTGATCCGGGACAGGTCTATACCGGCGGCGGACGCGCCATTTATGCGCGGAAACCGATTACGAATAGCGACGGCTACATCGGCCGCGTCGATGCGGTGGGGCTGGACAATCAAAAGCAAGCCTGGTCGTACCGCACCCGTGCGCCACAGACCGGCGCCGTGCTGGCAACCGGCGGAGGACTGGTGTTTTCAGGCTCGTGGGATCGCTACATCCGCGCGTTCGATGACCGCACAGGCAAACTGCTGTGGCAAATTCGCACCAGCAATGCGGTCAACTCGTTCCCGATCACCTATGCGGTGAAGGGCAAGCAGTATGTCGCCGTGGCAGTCGGCAACGGATCGAGCCACGCACGATCGCTCGCGACACTCACGCCCGAGATCCGCAATCCGGATGGCGGCTCCGCGCTGTGGGTGTTTGCGTTGCCGGATAATAGGTAGGACGCTTAATCGCGTTTCAACGACAGGGGCTGCTGCGCCTTCGGGTCTGCCGGCAGCTCCTGGTTCCCCGGCTTGTAGCCGTTGACGCTAAGGATGTAGGCCACCAGGTCCGCGTAGACCTTGTCGCTCAATGCGCCGGGGCGATCGGGCGGCATTCTGGCTTTGGTGAAAGCGTAAAGACTCGCGACGCTGCCATTCCCCCATTTGTTGCGGAACCATAAGCCACGCAGCGGTGCGCCGCCGAACTCGCCATTGTCGAGCGTTGAGCCGTGGCAATCCGCGCAGTTCTTCGCATACGTCGCTAGGCCTTCCGTAGCCTGCGCTTCGGTGAAAGTGACCGCACTTGCTACCGCTGTGCTAACACTCGCCGAAGAAGCAGGAACCAGTTTTTGCCGCAGCGCATGCACCGCTGTAGACGCCAGCTTTTCACCACGCGCCGCTGCAATCTCGCTTGCCTGAAACGGCTTGAAGTCGGCGGGAAGACGCAGCGTGTTGTCCCACGCCGTAGCCGCATGATTCAGCGCTGTGGCAATGTCGTTATCTCTAATTGATTCCCACGGCGGCATCACACCCGAAAAATTGTGCCCATTGACACTGATCTCGCCCGCCAGCCCAAACAACACCACGCGAATCAAATACTCGCGGCCACCCGCACGCCCCAGCAAACCCGGCACATGACCTACAAGCGGCGGAAAAGCGCCGGCTATGCCTTGACCATTTTCCTGATGACATGAAGCGCAGTAGTTGCTGTAGGCACGCGCGCCGGAATCGGCAGCAACGGGTTTTGGCGAAGGCGGGGTTTGGGCGATTACCACGGTCGAGCTGACCGCAAACAGCAGTGCCGGAACCAGCATTGCAGCACACAGGCTCAGCAGCGGCACGGTGTGTCGTATCGATCCAATGGGCCAGCGCATCACCACCATCCTTTGAGAATTCACGCCGCGTAGCGCCGGGCAAGGCCGCTTGCCAACTGGCGGATTCTAACAGGCTACTGCGGCACGATCAGACGCAACCACAAGCAACGACACCGTCGTCACAATGCGTGAGCGACACAGAGTGGACACGCCTCACTTATATTGCTACAATGCAATATATGAAGGCTACGCTGCTAGCCCACACCAAAGACGTTCGAAGTGACGGCTCTATTGTCGAGGTCGTGATTTGGGAACTGCCGGAGCCTTTATTGGGTAGCACGCATCTTTACCGGTATCGACTGTTCTACGGTGTTAGTGGCGCCAGTCGGGTTCGCTACGACAACGAGCGGGGCAAGGGCGACCATCGGCATCTAGGTGATATCGAGGAAAGGTATACCTTCACCACGCTGGAACAGTTGCTAGACGATTTTGAATGTGCCATTGCGAATTGGGGTTAATCCATGAAAGCAATCATTGAGGTCGCGAAAAGGGGTGCAGCGGTTCGCTCAGCAAGGTTGCAACTGGCCGCCGCACGTCGAGGTCGGTCGCCCGACTATCGACTCAGCTTTGAGTCAGCGAAAATGCTGTTTGCCGAGTTCACTCCGGCCCGCCTCGAACTGCTTGACACATTGCGCCGCGTAGGTCCTTGTAGCGTTTATGCCTTGGCAAAGGCCGCTGAGCGCAACTACTCAAACGTATACACGGATGTTTCGCGCCTCGAATATCTCGGCCTCATTGAGCGGAGCGACGAAGACAGAATCTTCGTGCCCTATGAT
>JANMXV010000201.1:0-2103 GCA_031381325.1 Betaproteobacteria bacterium
TGCCACTTTGTCGCTGGATGCGGCGCACCGTTGGGACGATGCACAGCGCTGCTTCGCGCCGGTGACCGATCGATGGGGCAATATCAGTGTTGAAGCTTACGCGGCGGCAGGTGATTGCGCGGGCATCGTGGGCGCGGAGGCCTCGGCGTTACAGGGGCGGCTTGCGGCGCTGGAAGCCGCGCGTGCGCTGGGCGTTATCACTGAAGCACAACGCGACACGGAAGCTGCGCCCTTGCGCACCGCGCTAAGCCGGCACCTGCCGATTCGTCCGTTTCTCGATACGCTATTTGCGCCGCGCGCCAGTCTGTTCAAGCCGCACGACGAGGTGCTGGTGTGCCGCTGCGAGAGCGTCACCGCGCGTCAGATACGCGACGCAGTGGCGCTCGGCTGCCTGGGACCGAATCAGATGAAGGCGTTTACCCGCTGCGGCATGGGCCCGTGTCAGGGGCGCATGTGTGGTTTGGCCGCGGCTGAAATTATCGCGCACGCGCGTGGGGTCAGCGCGAGCAAGGTTGGCGTGTTCAATGTGCGTCCGCCGTTAAAGCCGCTGTCCATGAGCGAGCTCGCGGCGCTTCAGATGAAATAGATCGACGGGGGTGAGCCGGCTGTTATGCGGCGCGCTGCGTTAAAATTCCCAACTCACATTGATCGACTGAAATCGTTGAATACCCGCGCTACCCAATGGCGTGGTGAACTCCGCACTGCGTTGCACGTGTGTCAGCGAAACGCGCAAGGGCGCGATGCGCAGGGAAAATCCGGCCTTGAGGTCATGCACAAAAAGCCGGCGATCCACTGCCGCACTGTCGCGAAAGGTATTGCCGTCGAGAAAAATATTGCGCCCGACCAGGCGGCCGTCGATTCCGGCGAACACGTACCATTCGTACGATTTGGGATCGCTGCCCTTCGACTGCGATTGACTGTCGCTACGGCGCGTGCGCTGCAGCATGGCGCCGCCGGGCTCGATGGTATCGGGGCCGAATCCCGACATGTTTTGCCCGACGCGCACGATGCCGCCCACGCGCGCGAGGCTCATCACATTGCCCACCGTAGCGCCGAAGTGGGGCACGGCCTGCAATCCCGTCGCCGCTCCGTAGCGCCATTTTTCCAGGTAGGCGAGGAGCACGCCGGGTTCGTTGTGCAACTGGTTGCCCCAGCCCTGCGGCGTGTCGACGCCTATCAGCTTGTGCCACTCGGTTTGCACTGGTTTGCCGAGGGCCGCAGGGCCGATCAGGCCCAGATCAAGTTCAACGGTTTGCAGCCGGTCGCCCTGCACAGCCTGTGCGACACCGCCCACGTACAGCCACGCGGCCCACGGGCGGTCAAAAGGTTGTGGCAAAGCCGTATTGATGATTCTGGGCGTGTAGATGTTCTGCCCAAGAAACAAGCCGAACTTTACGTCGCCGGGATCCTTGGAGATGCGCCGCAGGACGCTTTCCGCCGGCTCATGAAAAATACGCTCGATTAAAGGGTCGGCCTTTACGCCGCCACCGAATTTGATGCCATTGGTGTAGTAGCGATCGGTGCCGGACAACATGTCGTTTTCGATATAGAACTGAAACTCGCAGGCGGTTGCCGCATTGCAGGCGAGCGGTGCGGGATCGGCCGCCGTGGCGGGTGCGATCCAAAGGGCCGTGGCCGCGCACACGCTGATCCATGTCAGTATGCGATGCGCGAGCTTGATAAAAAAAGAAATTTGCAGTGGCCTCATTGAGGATTTGCGGCTGCTGCGCGCGCCGCTGCGTGCGTACACACCCCGCAAGGGAGAGGGAACAAATTTAGTAGTGACGCCGTGTAACTACGCTAGGCCTTCAACTCATCGTACTGAGCGCGGTGCTTGCACGCGCAGGTGGAGCAGTTCCGCTTCGAGTTCGCGGATGCGGTGAATCAGCCGCCACGTCAGCGTGAGCCCGTTTGCGTCAAGATCGAAATCATTGCGCAGGCGCGACGCTGTGCGCGCCAGCGCCAAACAATCCGCGCTGAAGCGCGCGTGAGACGCGCCGAGATCGGCGGCCGGTTCAACGGCAGTCACCGGCAACAAGGCTTCACAGTCAACCAGATGTTGCAGCTCGGCAATGGATAAGCCGGAGAACGCGACCAGTTCCG
>JANMXV010000074.1:0-51239 GCA_031381325.1 Betaproteobacteria bacterium
GCTGCTATTTGGCCCCCGCCAAAAAATTTCGCCCCGCGTCGCGTCCGCCTTGCGAACCAAACGGCCGGTGTTCGTGCGAAGGCCGCACGCTACCTCACGGGGTAGATTGTTGGGCGACGGCACGCTGTAACGACAGGAAGCGCTACCCGACTTTCCGCCCGCAATGCGTGCGCGTTACACTCACTTCACCTCGAATTCGCCAACCATTACTACTTCGCTCTTGCCTTTTAGCCGCAGCGTGACAGTTTGTTCCTGTTGCTCGCGCGTGCCGAAGCGCGTGGCGAGTTTCAGTTGCAGCGTGGTGGCGCCGGCGACGATCTGCTGGTTGTGGCCGTAGAAATTGGCTTCGACCTTATACTTGCCCGGCTTCGCCTTCTTCAGCGAAAACGTTTCCGGGCCGTAGCCGCCGGTGTAATCCTGCGACATGCGACCGCCCTGATAGGTGATGCGGTTGCCGTAATAGGCTTTTTCGCCGTTGGGATCGGTGACCCACAGATCGATGTCGGTGTTGTCCGCATCCCACGACAGTGCGACACGCAAATCGAGCGGCAGGTTGCGTATCAAGCGTGGATCGATACGGCTCGCGTCCACAGGGACGGCTGCCGTTGCGATAATGGCGCTCAGTTCATCCAGTGCGGTGAGTTCGATTTCGGGGAAGCGGCCCTGCCAGGGGCGGATCACCACTTCGTTCAGGTTATCAACGGCCTTTTGCAATTGCTTGTCTGCCGCAAAAGCGAGCCCGAGGTCGCGGTACGACTGCGGCTCGTTGGGCGCGAGTTCGAGCACGCGGGCTAACACGGGTATCGCCAGCTTGGCCTGTCCCGCCTGCATCAGGCGGTAACCGAGTATGCGCAGGATGTGGCGATTCTCCAGCTCCATCTCTGCCAGATTGCTGAGCACGCGCACACCCAGCGCGGTCAAACCTTTGTCGAAGAAGGCGTCTGCTGCATCGAGGAAAAACGCCGTGCTGTTGAGGTAGCTCGCTCGCTCATCCAGATAAACCCGATACAAGTCGGTGTTTGAGGCATCACGAAACCGCGCGAAGTAGGGCGCGTCGGGAGTTGCGCGTTTTAACTGAATGCTGATGGCGGACGATGTGCCCGCAAATCCATCGGCAGATTTTTTGGCGAGGCTTCCTGCCGCGATCGACGCTGCAGGGGAGGGGCTTGGCGGCGGTGGCGCCATGGCAGGGCGAGCCGGGGCGGAGCGGTTTTCCGATTGCATTTCGCGGCGGGAATCGCGCTCTGCACGGTCTTGCATCACGGCGCCATCCAGACGCGGCCCGCCGCCGATCTTGGCCTTGGGTTCGGGTTTCGGCGGTTCATTTTTGGGAAAATCTTTTTCCCACCACGCAATTTTTTCCTTGAACATCTGCAACACGCGATCCAGTTGGCGGGTGCGCTCATCCGTGGCGCGCAGGTGCTGCGTGCGGCGCAGCCGCTCGTAGTCGGCGCGCAATTCCGCCGGCGGCACAATCTCGTTGCGCACATAGTCTTCAACACGGTCGAGCACAATCAGTGAAGTCTCTCGCGTGGCCAGGTTGAATGCCAGTCCGAGGCGGCGGATCTCCGCCTTGTTCAATCGGTGTTCGGCTTCCAGCGCTGCCAGCCGCTGTTGCGCCCATGCGGCTGCGGCCAGGGTGTCTGCATTGCGCCCTGCTTCGACGGGGATATCAAGCACGCGTGACGAAGTGCCCGGGCGGCCTACGGTGAGGCGCAGCCTTGCGCGATCGGCGGTGAGTTGTCCGGCCACCAGCCAGCGGCCATTGTCGGCGTGACGCGAGGCCATGGTAAGCATCGTTGCGCCATCCGCAGAGAGGTCAAGCACGCGTGCAGTTACGCTCAACATCAGGCGCGCGGCATCGGCCACTTTGACGGCAGTAAGGTCGACCAAGCGGCCACCGCTGGCCTCGGCCAATTGTCTAAGGCGCGTGGGATCGGCACTGGATGCTGCGCTCACGGCGTAGAGCGGCACGTTGAGTTTGGCGAACGGGCGCTCGCCGAAGTTATCCAGCCCGTCGCTGAATAGCAGGTACTCACCCACGCCGGCTTCCGGCGCGAACGTACCAAGCTGAGTCGCGCCGTCGTAGGGTGTGTTTTCCAGGGCGCGTTTCAGGGTGCTCCAGTCGCCATTGGCAATGCGAAAACGCTCTGTTGGCTCGGCCGCGTCGCGCACGCGCGTCAGCAGGACTTCGCCGTTGCCCATGCGCTTAAAGTAGGCGTCGAGCAGCGCGAATTCAAGCGCGTGATCACGACTGGCGCCCGAACCGGAGGCATCCCAAACGATGCCTGCCAACGCAGGCAGTTTGCGCGGAGTCGCAACGTCGCGCGGCGCGGGCACTTCGGCGACGAAATAAGTTTTGTCGCCCACAACCTGGGTGCGCACTTCGGGCCGGGTGGAGGCCGGCAGTTGCACGTCGAGCATGCCGCGTGCGATGTAATCTTTGCGCGAAATTTCGGCTTCGTAATCGACGCCGCGCGTGTGAAACACCAGGCCCTCGGGTTTCGAACCCAGCAGCGGCGCTTGTTCAGGCGCGCGCACGGTGACGCGTAACGCAAAGCCCGACAGTTGCCCGGCATAGGCCAGCGGCACGCGATAGCGGCGCAAAGCGCCGGTAACGGGCAAGGTCTCCGCATAACGTATCAGCACGCGGCGCGTGCCCTGTGCGGGGAGCGGGTAGACGCGCAGTTTGTAATTGTTGCCGAGCGTGGTTTGCAACAGCGCGGGATCGATGCGCGTGCGAATCACGTCTTCGAACACCTGCTGGCCCTTGGCTTTTTCAACGGGCACGGCTTCACGCAGCATGCCGTTGATATCGAGCGCGAAACCTACGACTTGCTGACCGTCGAGCAGCGGAAACTGCAACTCGCCTTCCAGTACGCGGCGGTTGGGATTGAAAAAAGTCATCTCTACCGTGGTGAGCGCGCGGCTGCCGCTGATTTCAGATTCGATGCGCACCGCTTGCAGCACCACCGGGGTCTCCGCGCCCTGTGCCACCGTCAAGCGCGGCGGCAGAATCACAGGCCGTAAATCCTGCGCGGTGACGCTTTGCGCGTAGCCGAGCGCGCATCCCGCGAGGGCCAGCGCGCGCATGTTCATCAGAAAGTTTCGTCGATTCATTTTTGTCTCCGGAATGTGCTACCGCCGGCGGCGGCTATGCCCAAGGGTAAACGCGGCTTTATGCGAAATGGGGTTAATCGTCCAATGGACAATTGTAACTACTTGTTTTTAAATATTTTTTTGTGAGGAGGAGCAGGTTGCTTGCAAGCCGCTGCGGCGCAACCCATGATGCACCCGTTGATGGTTCAATAGGACGACAGGGAGATACTATGAAGCGAGCCAAAAGTCTGATGGGCGTAGCCGCGTTGGCAGTAGCGACGATCGTCATGGTTATCGGTTGTGCGCAACAACCCATGCAAAGCGGCGACGGCGTGCTGCCCCATTATCAGGTTGATACCAGTTGGCCCAAGCCGCTTCAGGACAACTGGATTTTCGGGCAGGTGACGAGTGTGGCGGTAGACAACCGCGATCACGTGTGGCTGCTGCATCGTCCGAATACGCTGCTCCCCGACGAAAAAGGCGCGCAGGCCAACCCACCGACCAACCGCTGCTGCGTCGCCGCGCCGGCGGTGATGGAATTTGATCCGGAGGGTAACTTAGTGCGCGGCTGGGGCGGGCCAGCACAGGGTTACGATTGGCCGAAGCAGGAGCACGGCATCCATGTCGATAGTCAAGGCAATGTGTGGATCTCCGGCAACGATGCCGCGGATCATCACTTGCTGAAGTTCACACGCGAGGGCAAATTCCTGCTGCAGATTGGCAAGCCCGGCAAATCGGAGGGCAGCAACAGCCGCACGCAACTGGGGCAGCCGGCCGCGATTGAATCCGATGCGGCAGCCGCTGAAATTTACGTCGGCGACGGTTACGGCAACAAGCGCGTGATCGTGTTTGACGGCGCCACCGGCGCCTACAAACGCCATTGGGGCGCTTACGGTGGCGTGCCCGACGACGGCAAAATGCCGCCGTACAAACCGGGCGCAACACCGTCCAAACAATTCGGCAACCCGCATTGCGTGCGCCGCGCTCGCGACGGACAGGTTTACGTGTGCGACCGGCCTAACAACCGCATTCAGGTTTTTCTGGGCAGCGGCAAATTTCTGCGCGAGTTTTTCGTCGAAGCGCAAACGCTGAGCGGTCCGATTGCGGACATCGCGATATCGCAGGATGCACGGCAGCGCTATCTGTTTTCAGCCGACGGTGCGAACTCCGAGGTCTACATCCTCGCGCGCGAAGACGGTCGCAAACTCGGCAGTTTTGGCCGGCCGGGACGCCAAGCCGGCGAGTTTCGCGGCATCCACAACATCGCTATCGATTCAAAAGGCAACCTCTATACGGCGGAAGTCGGCTTCGGGCGGCGCATACAGAAATTCAAGGCGCAGTAGTGAGTGTTTATTGATTATTTTGTATATCCCGCACCAGGTGCTGTTGGCGGCGGCTGACCGCGATGCGCTCGTCACAGCCTTTGAGCAGCACTTCCCAATGACCGTCCCCGCCTTCGCCCGCGCCACGCTCAAAGCCTCGAATGGCCGCGCGCGCCACCAAACAACTGCGATGCACGCGCACGAAGGGCTTAGCGAATTCTTCTTCAAGCCGCGTCAATGATTCATCGAGCAGAAACTCGCGTTCGCGTGTGCGTGCGGTCACGTATTTGAGCTCAGCGCGCAGATAAAGAATATCCGCCAGCGGAATCAAATGCACTTTGCCGCGTTCGCTGGCCGATAGCGCCGTGCGTGGCGTGCGTCGCAGTGCTGTCAGCGCCTCGGCCTTCGGCAACGACGCCGGCGCCGCGCGTACCAGGGCCAGCGCTTCCGCCAGGCGCGCCGCGCGTATCGGCTTGAGCAAGTAATCAATGGCGTGTACCTCGAACGCCTTCAATGCGTAGGCGTCGTAAGCGGTGGTGAAGATCACCGCCGGCGCGTGGTCGAGTTTGCGCAGGTGCTGCGCGGTCTCGATGCCATCCATGCCCGGCATGCGCACGTCGAGCAGCACCACATCGCAGGGCTTTTGCGACAGCAGCTCAAGCGCCTGCACGCCGCCGGCAGCCTCGCCCACGATATCGAGCGGTTGCGTGTGCGCGCAATCGGCAAGCAAATCGCGCAGCCGGCTGCGCGCCGGGGCTTCGTCATCGACGATGGCGATACGCAAAGGTAAAGAAATCATCGGGACCCTCGTTACGTTACGTTCCCCTGCGATAGGGCAGAATAATGTGTACTTGGTATGCGTCGCCGGTCACCCGCGAGATGAGGCTCGCCTCGGCGTCAAAGTGCAGTTGCAGACGCTCGCGGATATTGCCCAGCGCCATCTTGTTGCCGCTGCGATGGTCGCTTTCAGGCGCATAGGGATTGCGCAACACGGCATGCACTTCGTCGCGGCTGGCGTAGATATTGATACTGACGATGCCGGGCTCGGTGCGCGGCTCGATGCCGTGATACACGGCATTTTCCAGCAAGGGTTGCAACACCAGCGGCGGGATCATCGCGTCGGCGGGCATGTTGTCGATATGCCATTCGACCTTGAGCCTTTCACCCAGACGCAACTGCTCCAGGCGCAGATACTGGCGGCACAGTTCGACTTCGCGCGCGAGCGGTGTCAACTCGCGATTGTCGGCCATCAGTACGCGAAACAATTCCGCCATGTCCTCGAGGGCGGTTTCGGCACGCTTGGGGTCTTGACGAATCAGCGACAGTACTGCGTTGATGCTGTTGAACAAGAAATGCGGACGAATACGCGCTTGCAGGGCCTGCAAGCGCGCTTCGGACAGCGCCGGCGATAACGCGCGCCCTCTGAGATCGAAGTAACACAGCAGCATCGCCGTTACCAGCCCCACCAGCAGCCAGTAGCGCTCGATACCCGACAGATCAATCGGCAGGTACCTGTGCGTGCTCTGGTACAGCAAGGTGGTTAGCGCAAGCGTCAGCACAATAACCGCCACCGCTCCGGCAAAATAGCGCAGACGCGCCAGCACGCCATTCAAAATATAAAGCGCCACCAGTGTGAGTATCAATAAGGGTTCGACCAACGCTGCGGTTTCCATGAGTTGATCACCCATCACGCCGAGCGAGGGACTTTTGACGATCACCGCAACCAGCGCCACCACGTTCACGCTCAGCAATAGCCGCAACAAAATACCCAGATTGCGAAAATTCGGCAACCTGCCGCCGTAGGCATTCTGATTGGTATGAAGATTCGCGGTCTGTTCACCGTCGGGACGCGCGATTTGATTTATACTCCGAGCCATGGTTGCATCATACTATCAGCATCATGAACGCGCAGAGTAAGGCGCCCGCGCACCCCACGCCCGCAAGCAAACCCTGGTCCGGTCGGTTCAATGAGCCCGTTTCCGATCTCGTAAAACGCTTCACGGCATCGGTAGGTTTCGATCAACGGCTGGCCGAATTCGACATCAACGGCTCGATTGCCCATGCACGCATGCTGCACGCCGTGGGTATTATCGGCGCGGATGATCTGGCCGCCATTGAGCGGGGTTTAAGCGAGATACGCGGCGAAATCCGTGCGGGCGCATTCAGCTGGTCGCTCGATCTCGAGGACGTGCATCTGAATATCGAGCGGCGGCTCATTGATCTGGTGGGCGACGCCGGCAAGCGGCTGCACACCGCGCGTTCGCGCAATGATCAGGTGGCGACCGACATCCGGCTTTATCTGCGCGCCGCCATCGATCATATCATTGACCAAATCCGCGCGCTGCAAACCGCGCTGCTCGATCTGGCCGACAAGCATACTGACACCGTGATGCCGGGCTTCACGCATCTGCAAGTGGCGCAGCCGGTGTCATTCGGCCATCACCTGCTGGCGTATTACGAAATGCTCGCGCGTGATGCAGCACGTTACGCCGATTGCCGCAAGCGCGTGAACCGGCTGCCACTGGGCGCGGCCGCGCTCGCCGGCACCTCTTACCCCATCGACCGTCAAATGGTAGCCAAGGCGCTGGAGTTCGACGGCGTGTGCGAGAACTCGCTGGATGCGGTGTCCGATCGCGATTTCGCAATTGAATTTTGCGCGTGCGCGGCGCTGAGCATGACGCACCTGTCGCGCTTTTGCGAAGAACTTATCCTGTGGATGAGCCCGCGTTTCGGTTTCATCGACATCGCCGATCGCTTCTGCACCGGCTCATCGATTATGCCGCAGAAAAAAAATCCGGACGTGGCGGAGTTGATACGCGGCAAGACCGGGCGCGTCAATGGTCATCTGGTCGCGCTGCTCACCCTGATGAAGGGCCAGCCACTGGCCTACAACAAAGACAATCAAGAAGACAAGGAGCCGCTGTTCGATACCATCGACACCGTAAGCAACAGCCTCGCGGTATTCACCGAGATGGTTCCGGGCATTAGCGTCGACAAGGACGCCATGCGCGCGGCGGCGGCGCAGGGCTTCGCCACCGCCACCGACCTGGCCGACTATCTGGTACGCAAGGGCATGCCGTTTCGCGAGGCGCACGAAGCGGTGGCGCAAGCGGTGCGGTTTTGCGAAACGCGCCGCTGTGATCTCGCCGATTTGAATCTGCAGGAATTGCAGCAGTTTTCAAAATTGATCGACGACGATGTCTACGCTTCGCTCACGCTGGACGGCGCGCTAAATGCGCGGTCACACATCGGCGGTACTGCCCCGGCGCGCGTGAAGTCGGCGATTGCAAAGGCGCGTAAGGCGCTTAAGTGATCGCGCAGTTTCCCTTAGAGGAGAGGAGTTTTTCACCCTTCTCCCCCCGGGAGAAGGGCTGGGGATGAGGGAATGCTGATGCGCGCTTTCCCTCACCCCCGACCCCTCTGCTCCGCTTCAAGTGTGCCCTTGTCCCGATGGGGAGAGCGTAGCGAGGGGGGCGAAGCCGGAGGTATTAGGCGCTGATGCGCCCGCTTCCCTCACCCCTTCCCTCTCCCGAAGGGCGAGGGGAAAATTTTAGGCGCTGATGCGCCCGGGTACTACCGAAACTCTTTCGCGCTGAATTTCCGATACTTCTGCAGCAGACGCCGCGGTTGTTTGAAGGCATCGCGACGAAACGGGTCGCCCAGTTCCTGCGTGAGCATCATGTTAATCACTGTCGGCTTGTTGGACTTCACCGCACCGCGCAGCGCGTCACCGATTTCGTCCACGTGCTCGACAGTCAAGCCGTGCGCCCCCATCGCTTCGGCGACATCGGCAAAATTGGGATTTTTGAGGTTGGTGCCGAGGTAGCGCTTTTCGAAGTAATCGACCTGGTTTTTCTTTTCCGCGCCCCATTGTCCGTTATTGAATACCACTGCGATGGCGGGGATGTTTTCGCGCACACAGGTCAGCACTTCGTTCAAACTCATGCCCCACGCACCGTCGCCGACATAGGCGATCGCAGGGCGGTCGGGGCGGCCCACTTTTGCGCCGATGGCGGCGGGGAACGAGTAGCCGCAGTTGCCAAAGCTCATGGCCGCGAGGAACGATGGCGCGGTTTCGAAAGGCAAATAGCTATTGGCGACCGAGCACACATTGCCGATGTCGGTTGAGACCATGGCGTTTTTCGGCATGGCGCGCGCCAGCGCGGCCAGCGCCTGACGCGGACCGATGCGGCCTTTTTCATTCGGGGAAGGCCACTTGGCGAGTTCTTCAGTCCATGCGGCTTTTTCGATTTTGATTTCGGCCAGACGCACCTTGTTGGGCGTGAGCTTGGTCTGCGCTTTCAAGCGCTCCAGCAACGCAATCGCCGCCAGCCGCGCATCGCCGCAAATGCCGATGGAAATGCGCTTGACCAGATTGATCATGCGCGGATCGCAATCGACCTGAATGATCTTCGCGTCTTTCGGCCAGTAATCGAGGCCGTGCTGCGGCAGCGTGCCGAACGGCCCCAGCCGCGAGCCGAGCGCCAGCACCACGTCGGCGCGCGCGATGATTTTCATCGCCGCTTTCGAACCCTGATAGCCGAGCGGGCCGCAGCACAAGGGATGCGACGCCGGGAACGAATCGTTGTGCAGATAGGAATTCACCACCGGTGCGGTGAGGTATTCGGCGAGCGCCTGACATTCCTTGATGCCATTGCCCATGATCACGCCGCCGCCCGACAGAATCACCGGGAACTTCGCTTTGGCCAGCAGATTCGCTGCGGCGTCGAGCGACTCCGGTCCGCCGGCGGATCGCTCAATGCGCTGCGGCTGCGGAATTTCAAATTCGCCATCGCCGTAGAAGTAATCGCGAGGAATGTTGACTTGCACCGGGCCACGCTCGGCCATGGCGTAGTCGAACGCGCGTCCGGTGAGTTCGGCGATGCGCATCGGCGAATTCACATGCACCTGCCACTTGGTGATCTTGGAGAAAATCGGCATCTGCTCGGTTTCCTGAAAACCACCGAGCCCCATGCTCAGGCTGCCGGATTCCGGCGTGATCGCAACCACCGGTGAATGCGCCCAGTAAGCGGCGGCAATGCCGGTAACGAAATTGGTGATGCCGGGGCCATTCTGGGCGATGCACACGCCGTGCCTGCCGGTGACGCGCGAATAGCCATCGGCCATGTGCGCGGCATTCTGTTCATGCGCCACCGATAAAAATCGTATGCCGGCCAGGGGAAATAAATCATGTGCGTCCATGTACGCCGAACCGACGATGCCGAAGGTATCTTTCACGCCTTGCGCCACCAGCGTTTCGACGAATGCTTCGCTCGGTGTCATGCGGATTTTGCCGCCAGTGGTAACGTGGGCGACTTGTTTGGCGAGCATTTTGCTATCGGTCATGGTGTTCATGCTGGAACCCCTCTCGGAAATTGGCGGAACTTGCGCGCTTGCGCCGCCCGCTATTGGTAAATTCGTTTGCTGGTGCGCGCAACGGTGAGACGCTGCCGATTATACGCGAACAGCACTGGAAAAATAAAGTTCAAAGTCAACAACACATATATAAATAGTGTTTAAAAACAAATAGTTAAGCGATAGTCAGGCCCTCCGGTTATTCCAGCTACAATGCCCGTTTGCGGTAGGGTTCTCAATGCCCGGCTTTGAATCTCTGTCTTTGACCCTCGTCATCTGGATCGCTCTTGTGCTGGCCTTTGCGGGCGTAGTTCAAGGCGCGTTGGGGTTGGGTTTCCCGATGGTGGCTACGCCGATGATTGCTGCACTTACCGATATGCGCACCGCGGTGATTTTGGTGCTGCTGCCTTGTGTGGCCGCTACTGTTACCAACGTCGTGCGCTCGGGACCGATACTGCCGACGCTGCGGCGATTCTGGTTCATGCCGCTGTGCATGCTGGCCGGCGCGACCGTGGGCGCCAGACTGTTTGTGGCACACCCGGCGTTTCCGTATAGCTTGCTGCTGGCCGGCGTGATCATGCTTTACCTTTACCTGGATCACATGGGGCATGCGCAATGGCCCTTCATCGCGAGGCATCCGGCCTTGTTTGGCGTTTTATTCGCTTTGCTCGCCGGGCTTTCGGAAGGCACCGCGAACATCGCTGCGCCGCCGCTCTTGATGTACCTGTTTTCGCTGCGCGTGGATCGCATGGCCTTTGTGCAAGTGCTGAACCTGTGTTTTTCCGTCGGCAAGCCCGCGCAACTGGTGGTGCTCAGCATAGAAGGCGGCGTGACGCTGACACAATGGATGGCAACCCTGCCCTTTGCCGCTATCGCGGCTGCGACCACGCTGGTCGGCATACGGAGTCGCGAGCACATCGATGCCGCGACTTACCGGCGCTGGCTGTTACGGCTGCTGTTTGTGATCGCGTTGGTGCTAGTCATTCAATATGCTTTTGGCGCTTAACCTATTCGCGCAATGCGCGAATTCTCAAAGGAGATGGCAACGCTCAAAGGAGATGGCAAGGAGAAAATTAATCGCTCAACGGTTGTCTGCGGCGGTATGCCTTGCGTTAGCGGCCAGCGCGCAAGGCGCAATGCACCAATGGGAAAGGGCCATGTCACCATGGCCCTTTTGCTCGCTGCCTTGATACGCGCACTACTTCAGGATCTTTTGCAGCTCGCCGTTTTGGTACATCTCGGTCACGATGTCGGAGCCGCCAACGAATTCGCCGTTGACGTAAAGCTGCGGAATCGTCGGCCAGTTGGAAAACGCCTTGATGCCCTGACGGATTTCCGGGTTCTCCAGCACGTTGACCGAGCCGATGTCCTCGACGCCGCACTCCCGCAGAATGTTTATCGCGTTGGCCGAAAAGCCGCACTGCGGAAAATCCGGCGAGCCTTTCATGTACAGCATGACCTTGTTCTTGCTGATCTGCGCTTTGATATCTTCTTGAATACTCATGGTTTTCTCCAAATCCTGTTCCGGGAAATTTATATCCGACAAGTTCAATAGGGTATTAGTTTACCGGTACTCGGCGCATGGCGTCAAACTAGTCCAAGTTGAATCTTGATGGCGCGCTCGAGGCCAAGCATTTCCGCTGGGGATACCTTGCCGATCCGCTTTTTGAGCCGCTGCTTGTCCGCCGTCATGATCTGATCCGCCATCGCTTTGCCATGGGCTCCTTTGACCTCGATCCGGGATTCGAATACGTAGAGCTTGGTGGTATTGCTGGTCACGGGAACTACCTGCACGCGGTGCATGGCCCCGTTGGATGCATCGTTGCTGACAATGACCACCGGTCGGATCTTCTTGATTTCGGAGCCTGTGGCGGGCTCGAAATCCACCCACCAGACCTCACCGCGTTTCATCGACGTGCCCAGTCAGACCCTCCGTCCAGGCCCGCGCTTCGTGCTCTCGTGCTGCATCCCGTGCCGCCTCGCGGTACTGAGCGCCAAGATCCTTCTGCGCGACATGCGGGCGGGCGAGATTTTCAATGAACTTGCTGATGCTGCCGCGTCCTACGACCCGGTGCAGGCCTTCGTATACCGAGTCTTCGATCAAAATGGTAAGTTTTCTGCTCATCGCCGACTTCTGCAATTGACACATATGATTATAGGTATCTAGCCCTCTCGTGTCATCCTGGCGCCGGCCTTCACGATAGCGCCGGTGCCGTTCCGTCCGCCCGTAATACGCTCGATACCCGCGATGTCGCGCCACGATTGCACCTGGGTAAATCCCGCGGCGGCAAGCAGGGCGCGGCAACCTTCGGACTGGTCGTAGCCATGCTCAAGCAAAAGCGATCCACCCCGTTCGAGATGCCCAGGCGCGTCTGCAACGATCGCCCGTATGCAGTCCAACCCGTCAGTGCCCGCAGCGAGCGCCGCCATCGGCTCGAAACGCAGATCACCCTGTGCGAGGTGCGCATTACCCGCAGCTACATACGGCGGGTTGGACACGATGACATCGAACCGTTCGCCCTTTATAGCGCTGAACCAATCACCCGCTCTGAATTCGATGTTGCTCGCGCTCAATCGCTGCGCATTCTTCATTGCAACGTACAGCGCCGCTTCGGACCTGTCGGTGGCAGTCACGTGCGCCGTACTGCGTTCCAGCGCGATGCAGATGGCGATGCAACCGCTGCCGGTACCCAGATCAAGCACACGGCGTGGTTCGTCGCGTGGCAAGCGTTGCAGCGCCAATTCGACCAGCAACTCGGTTTCGGGGCGCGGAATCAGCACGGTAGAAGACACCGCGAATACGCGTCCATAGAACTCGCGTTCACCCACGATGTATGCCACCGGCTCGCCGCACGCACGGCGCGCGGCAACCACGCGAAATTGTGTTTCGTGTTGTGCGCTAACTTCGTCGCCGGCGTGTGCGATGAGATACGCATCGTTCTCGCCCAGCACAGTGCGCAGCAACACGCGTGCATCAACAGCGGCGATTCCGCTGTTTCGCATCAACTGAGCGATAGATACCATAAGTATTTTGTTTGCATATTATGCGATCAATAATATCACCACGCCGCTCACCATGAGGGCCACACCGCCGATCAGGCGCGCGCTCAAGCGTTCTTCACGCAGAACGATGGCGTTGAGCGCCAGCGTAAACAGCGGGTAGGTTGCCGCGATGGGCGATACGACGCTCACTGCGCCGCCATCGAGCGCGGTGTAAAGTGCCAGTACGGCGGCGCTATTAAACAACCCCGTCAGCACAAACCACAGGATGCCGCGCCGCGTGTATACGCGCGATGCCGCTCGACGGCTGAGCGCCGCGATGATCCAGATTGCAGCCGCCGACACCGAATAGCCGAGCAGCACCGCCGCATACGGATTGGGCCACAGCAACAAGCCCGCTTTGGCTATCACTTGCGCGAGTGCGCGCAATGCCGCTGCGAACCATGATACCGACGATGCCCATGCGGCGCCTTGCCCGTTAGCAGCACCGGCACTGCGGACACCGCTGCGCCACACCAGCACCGTTGATCCCGCCACGATGGCCAGTGTCGCGGCGATCTGCGTAGGACCCAGCGACTCACCGAGAAACAGCGCCGCGCCCAGCACGGCGAATAATGGCGCGGTGCTGCCGATGGCGCCGGCGATAGTCGGCCCCATGCGCCGGTTGGCCTCGTAGGCGAGCAGCGTAACCGCCACCGGAAAAAACAGTCCGAGCGCGAGAAACACGCCTGCACCCTGCGTGTTCCACCCGGTGAGGCCGCGCAGCGGAAGCAGCAGCCACAGCAATGCAGCCGCCGAGGGAATACTGACCTTCGCGCCGGCAAGCGCATCCATGTGCCGCAGGCCGAATTGCGTGGTGACCAAGGCCGCGCCGAACAGGGCCGCGGCGATGAGAGCGTATGCCGCGGCCATCGGGGTGCGGAATCCTTACGCGGACGGCACGATTACGCCGGTTGCATTTCTTCAGCGAGCTGCGCCAGTTGTTCGGCCTGATGCTCGGCGGCCAGTGCGCCGGTGACGTCATCGATATCGCCATCCATGATCTGCGCGATCTTGTAGAGCGTTAAGTTGATGCGATGATCGGTGACGCGTCCCTGCGGAAAGTTATAGGTGCGGATGCGCTCGGAGCGGTCGCCGCTGCCCACCAGCGATTTGCGCTCGGCGGCGATTTTTGAATTTTGTTCGCGCACCTGTTTGTCTTTAATGCGCGCGGCGAGCACCGACATCGCACGCGCGCGGTTTTTGTGCTGCGAACGGTCATCCTGGCACTCGACCACGGTGCCGGTGGGCAAGTGCGTAATGCGAATCGCTGAATCCGTTTTGTTGATGTGCTGGCCGCCCGCGCCCGACGAACGAAAGGTGTCGATCTTCAGATCAGCGGGATTCAACACCACGTCGCTCACCTCATCGACTTCCGCCAGCACCGCCACGGTGCAGGCCGAGGTATGCACACGCCCCTGCGTTTCGGTCACCGGCACGCGCTGCACGCGATGCGCCCCTGACTCAAATTTGAGTTTGGAATACGCGCCGCGACCGATGATCTTCGCAATGATTTCGCGGTAACCGCCGAGGTCGGACGTGCTCTGCGACATGATCTCAATCTGCCAGCGGTTGCGCTCGGCATAGCGGCAGTACATGCGAAACAGTTCGCCCGCGAACAATGCCGATTCATCGCCACCGGTGCCCGCGCGAATCTCCAAAAAGATATTGCGTTCGTCGCTGGAGTCGCGCGGAAGCAGTTGTTTTTGAAGATCATTTTCAAGCTGATCAAGGCGCGCGCGGATCTCAGTTTTTTCGGTTTCAGCGAATTCGCGCATCTGCGGATCAGCGGCCATTTCCTCGGCGGCTTTGAAGTCGCCTTCACTCTTTTCGTATTCTCGATACAGCGCCACCACCGGGCCGATCTCCGCGCTTTCGCGCGTGAGCTTGCGGTAGTTGTCGAGATTGCTGGTGACGTCTTCCGAACTCAGCGTGCGATTGATTTCTTCGAGCCGCCGCGAAAGCTGTGCGAGTTTCGCGGCTATGCTTTGCTTCATTGTCAATCTTGCCGCGGTATCTGGTAAAGCCGCGTCAACATTGCGGTGAGTTCCGTGCGCTCGGCTTCGCTCGCATGATTGAGTGCATGCGTCGGCGGATGCATCAGCTTGTTGGTCAACGCTTGCGATAGCGCCTCAATCACGCGCCGCGGGTCTTCGCCGGTATTCAATTTGCGCAGCGCGCGTTCGACTTCATTGCGGCGCGCGCGCTCGGCGCTATCGCGCAGCGCGCGTATGGTCGGCACCAACTCGCGATTGCCCAGCCAATGCATGAAGCCGGTGACCTGATTTTCGATGATGACTTCGGCCTGTTCAACTGCGTCCTGGCGCTGGGCCTTGCCCGCGTTGGCGATTTTGCCGAGATCATCAACGGTGTAGAGAAACACGTCATCGAGTTTGCCGACTTCACTTTCGATATCGCGCGGTAGCGCGAGGTCAAACATCATCATCGGGCGATGTTTACGCGCGGCAAGCGCGCTTTCGACGATGCCCTTGCCGATGATCGGCAACGGACTTGCCGTGCAGCACACCACAATATCGTGCAGCGCGAGCTGCGCTGGTACATCGTTAAGCGAAATAACCCGCCCCAGAAAACGATCAGCCAGGTGCTGCGCGCGTGCGTCGGTGCGGTTGGCGAAGGTCAGGCGCTTGGGGTGGTGCGCGGCGAAGTGGCTGGCGCAGAGTTCGATCATTTCGCCCGCGCCGACGAAAAGAATCGCCTGCTCGGCGATGCTTGGATAGATGCGTTCGGCCAGATGTACGGCAGCCGACGCCATCGACACCGTACTGGCGCCGATGTCGGTCTCGCTGCGCACGCTTTTCGCCACCGCGAAGGTGCGTTGAAACAGTTTGTTGAGCAGCAGGCCCAGGGTGCCGGCGGTTTCAGCGGCGCGCACTGCATCTTTGAACTGGCCGAGTATCTGCGGCTCGCCGACCACCATCGAATCGAGTCCGCTGGCGACGCGAAACGCATGCTTGACGGCACGCGCCTGCGGCAACTTGTAAAGATAAGGCTCGATCTGTTGCGGCTTAAGTTGATGGTAGGCCGCCAGCCATTCAACCGCGGTGCGCGGCTCTTCGGCGTGACAATAAATCTCGGTGCGATTGCAGGTCGAGACAATCGCCGCTTCCTGCACCAGCCGCCGCGCCACCAGATCATTCAGCGCCCCCACCAAACGCTCGGCGTGAAAAACCACCTGCTCGCGTATGTTCAGCGGAGCGGTGTGGTGGTTCAAGCCTATGGCGTACAGTTGCATCGCGGCAGCCGTTCAAAAAGGCGTCTATTTTACCGTACCGCCCTGGCCCGAGAAACCGGAAATAACGGATTTACAAGGCTTTTTTTGAAAGTTTGGCAAGGTGCGGCAGCGCCACATTGATGCAAATCAAGAAAGCGTTCGTTTAGTGATTAAAGGTACGGGCGTGCAAATAGTTATGCACACCTATTGACGGCGACCGAAGAAAGGTGTCAACTGAAAACACTTCGGTGATTCGGCTTGGGATGGATTCTCAGACTAACGACTGATCCGGTTGCTGCACATGTTTCGCTGTTGTGCGCGCCCCGTGTTAGGGGTGTACCTGATGCGAACGGGCGGCGACCACCCTCAACACGATGTTTGAGGATTATTCCGAGCCGGGTACCCGGGGCTGACACCAGAGCATGCAACTGGGGTCAGGCGTAGCGTGACTTCCCAAATGGAAAGGCTATCTATCGATGAAAATTCCGAAAGCGCTAATCTGAAGCCGGCAAAGTTAGTCCGGCATACGTCACGGTGACGTGACGAAATGAAGCCACCACTTAGTGGCAAAGCTGTGAAGCCCCGCGAGATTTTCGCGGGGCTTTGCGTTTGTGGCGTGTGTTTGCGCCGGGCTGGTTTCTCAGTAAATGATTTCGTCGTAAGCTGACGGCCTGTACCCAATCACCAAGCCAGATAGCAGGCACGAGGCCCCTATGGCGCAAGCAAATGAGCGGCTGGACCAAGTGGTACGAGAAGCCCGGCGCAACGCCGACAAGCGGGCCGCGGGCTATCGAGCGCAGGCGCTAAAGCTCTTTCCGTGGGTGTGTGGACGATGCGCGCGTAACTTTACGCACAGCAATCTTCAACTGCTGGAAGTTCACCACAAGAACAGCAATCACGACGACAATCCCCCGGACGGCAGCAATTGGGAACTCCTCTGCACCTATTGTCATGAGCATGAGCATTCCAAGCTGAAAGATGGGGCGGGGCGCACCGATGCAGGAAACGCATCACCCGCTGCCACGTTCAATCCCTTTGCAGAATTGAAGGCCATGATGGAGTCCAAGAAGCGGGGCTAGGCTAAGTCATTGCGGGGTGTCTCAGAGGGCGGTGTCTGCCGGGTCTGAAAACGGCCCAAAGCTATCGGGGTTGCGGATTTTCTGTTTTGTACGACTGTTTTTCGAATCAGCCAACTTCCGGTTTGAGTTGTTTTCAAATACTGGCGTGAGACACCTCCGACCCACTCAAGCCTGGATTTCCACCATCTCAAAATCCGCTTTGGTCGCGGAGCAATGTGGACAAGTCCAGCCGGCCGGCACGTCTTCCCAGCGCGTGCCCGGTGCGATGCCTTCGTCGGGTATGCCCGGCGCTTCTTCGTAAACAAAACCGCACAGTATGCACATCCATTTCTTGTCGTTCATTGCCGCGCCCCGTGCCTCATGTCTCGATTTATTTTTTCTTGCCCTGCGCAAACAGCGCATCGAGCTTGTCTTCAAACGCGTGGTAGTCGAGATAATCGTAAAGATCGTCGCGCGATTGCATGGTATCGACAACGTTTTTCTGATGACCATCCTTGCGCAGCGCCTGAAAAACCTTGAGCGTCGCCGCATTTGCCGCGCGCCAGCCCGACAGCGGATAGAGCGCCATCGCCACATCCGCGCTCGCCAGTTCCTGCGTCGAAAACAACGGCGTTTTGCCGAACTCGGTGATGTTGGCGAGGATGGGCACTTTCACCGCATCGGCAAATTGTTTGTACATCGGCAAGTCGGTGATCGCTTCGGGGAAAATCATGTCCGCGCCGGCCTCCACGCATGCACAGGCGCGGTCAATCGCCGCTTGCAGGCCTTCCACCGCCAGCGAATCGGTACGCGCCATGACCACGAAATTGCTGTCGGTCTTGGCGTCCACTGCGGCCTTGATGCGATCGACCATTTCCTCTTTGCTGACGATCTCCTTGTTCGGACGATGACCGCAGCGTTTTTGCTGCACCTGATCCTCAATGTGCATCGCGCCCGCGCCGAATTTGATCAGTGATTTCACCGCGCGCGCAATGTTGAAAGCCCCGCCCCAGCCGGTATCCACGTCCACCAGCAACGGCAGCGAGCACACATCGGTAATGCGCCGGACGTCGATCAACACATCATCCAGTGTGCTGATGCCCAGGTCGGGCAATCCCAGCGATCCGGCCGCCACGCCGCCGCCTGAAAGGTAAATCGCCTTGAAGCCGGTGCGTTGTGCCATGCGCGCGGCGTAGGCGTTAATGACGCCGGCGATTTGTAGCGGTTTCTCGGCGGCGACTGCGGCGCGAAAACGCGCACCCGCCGAAGCCGAATGTGTGGCATTGGAGGCATTGCCGCTGGAAAGATCAGTCATGTTCGTGCTCCAGAAAGGGGTCGGAAAAACTGTTTTTCCCTTTAATACAGAATGTCCAATTCACGGACTTAAAGGGTGAATAAGAAATATCAAGGACTCGGAAATTAGCGTAATAGCCTTATTTTTGCAAGTAGAGTTATAATCGTGGACTCTAAATTCAACAACCATATTTCGGACTACTACACCCTCATGCCCAGAAAACCTTCCGACGAACCGGGCCGGCTCACCGGCACCCAGAGTATAGAACGTGCGCTGCTGTTGTTGCGTGAAATCGCCGCCCACAATCGCACGGGGTCGCGTCTGCTCGATCTTGCCACGCGCACCAGCCTGCAACGGCCCACCGTGCACCGCATGTTGAAATGCCTGGCGCATGAAGGCATGGTGCAGCAGGACGCCGACACGCACCGCTATTACCTCGGCTCGATGGCCTTCGAGCTGGGCCTTACGGCCGCGCCGCGCTTTAACCTGCGCGAGCTCTCGCACCCCGGCATGGCGCGCATCGCGGAGGCCACCGGCGACACCGTGTTTCTCACGCAGCGCAGCGGCCCCGACGCCGTGTGCATCGATCGTCACGAAGGCACCTTTCCGATCAAGACATTCACACTCGACATCGGCATGCGCCGCCCGCTCGGCGTGGGCACCGGCAGCCTGGCCATTGTTGCCGCGCTGGCCGACGAAGAAATTCAAACCATCTTCAACGGTAATCAGCCGCGCTACGAGGAGTACGGCGTTTCCGCCGCCACCTTGTTGACGCAGGCAAAAAAAGCGCAAAAACTCGGCTACTCCATGCGCGAAGCGCCGACCCTGGCGGGCGTGCGTTCGGTAGGTCACGCGATACGCAATCAGGCCGGTACGCCATTTGCCGCGTTGTCGGTATCCACCATCTCCAGCCGTATGACCGAAAAGCGCGTGATTGAGATCGCAGCGCTGCTAAAAAACGAAGCACGCTTGATCGAAAAGCAACTGAGCAACGCAATGTAGCGCAATGCATAAACACGCTGCGCCCCTTTCAGTTTTAAGTGCGCAAGCGCGGCGTGGTCTTGCCGCACAAGGATTGGGAAATGGGTTCTTCTGATTTTCCGTGCGTGTCCATAGCCTCTTTGCGGTGAAGTTTTTCGGTTTTGAAAATGATCGACCTTCCCGGACTTCCCCAAAAACAATTTGCGCGTGACGCAAAATGTCCGCTCGACGGCGTGCGTGTGCTCGACCTGTCGCGCGTGGTGGCCGGCAACATGGTGAGTTTGCTGCTCGCCGATTTCGGCGCGGAAGTCATCAAGATCGAAACGCCCGAAGGCGACGCGCTGCGTGATTGGCTGGTCGGCGGCATCGCAGTGAACTGGAAAGTCTACGCACGCAACAAAAAGAGTGTGTGCCTCAACTTGCGCAAACCGGAAGCCAGGGACTTGCTGCTCAAACTGGTCGAGGGCGCGCAGGTATTCATCGAAAATTTCCGTCCCGGCACGCTGGAGAAAATGGGCCTCGGTCCCGAGGTGTTGCACGCACGTAATCCCAAGCTCGTCATCGTGCGCGTCAGCGGTTGGGGACAGACCGGTCCGTATAAACACAAACCCGGCTTCGGCACGCTGGCCGAGGGCATGTCCGGCTTTGCCGCATTGAACGGCTTTGCCGACCGTGAGCCGGTGCTGCCGCCCAACCAGCTTGCCGATTGCACAGCGGGCACCTACGGTGCGTTCGCAGTAATGATCGCGCTGCGCCATGTTGAGGTCAGCGGCGGACGGGGCCAGGTGATTGACTTGCCGCTGCTCGAACCCCTGTTCACCTTCATGGGCCCGCAGGCCGCGGGTTACAAAGCCGGCGGCAAACTGCGTGAGCGCACCGGCAGCCGTTCAACGACCGCGGCCCCGCGCAATGTGTATCGCACCAAGGACAATAAATGGGTCAGTATGTCGGCCTCCACGCAGGCGATGACCGAACGCCTGTTTCGCGTGATCGCCCGTGCGGATTTACTCGACAATCCGCGCTATAAAACGAACGCCGAGCGCGTCAAACACGCCACCGAACTGGACGCCATCGTCGGCGACTTTATCGTCAAAATGACGCTGGCCGAAAACATGGCCTTCTTTGATAAACATGAAGTGACCGTTGGCCCTGTCTACGACATTGCGCAATTCGTGCAAGACCCGCATGTGCTCGCGCGCGAGATCGTCGCTGAGTATCCCGACGATGAAATGGGCATGATTCCCATGCACAGCGTGGTGCCCAAAATGTCCGGCACGCCCGGCGCTATCCGCGCCCCCGCGCCAAGGCTCGGCGAACACAGCACGGACATTCTCGCTGGCCTCGGGCTCACGGATGCCGAGATTAAATCGCTCGCCGACGCCGGTGTGATCTACGCCGGCCCCCAGCGTAAAAAAACCAAGGAACTACCCTCATGAACCGCGAACAACCCGTCTGGCGCTCGCTGATGTACTGCCCGGTGAATGTCGAAAAGTATGTGGACAAAGCGCACACGCGCGGCGCTGATGTGGTGCAACTTGATCTCGAAGACAGCGTGCCGCCCTCCGAAAAAGCCGGTGCGCGCAAACTCGTCGAAAAGGCCGCCGCGAGAGTGCGGCGCGGCGGCGCTGATGTGGTGGTGCGCTTCAACCAGCCGCTGTCGCAGGCGGTGCGCGATCTTGAATATTCGATTTGCCCGGACGTCGATGCGCTGGCCTGCACCAAGGTTGCGGGTGTGTCGCATGTGCAGTTACTCGATGAACTCGTCAGCGAGCTTGAAGAAAAGCGCGGCATGACGGTGGGCCATACCAAATTCATTGCCATGATCGAAACGGCGGACGCCTTCTTTCAGATACGCGACATCGTGCGCGCCTCACCGCGCATCGTTGCCTGTAACATCGGCGGCGAGGATTTCGCGCTCGACAACAATATGCAGCCTACGGGCGAGGCGTTGTTTTATCCGAAGCAGCAAATGATTTTCGCTGCCAACACGGTGGGCATCGTGCCGCTGGGCTTTATCGACAGCATTGCCGGTTTCGGCGACTGGGACGTGTTTCGCAAAATGGTGCGCCGCTCGCGCGATTTTGGCTTTATGGGCGCGGGCTGCATCCACCCCGGGCAGGTCACGATCGTCAATCAGGAATACACACCCAGCGAAGAAGAAGTTGCTTACGCGCGCAAGGTGATTCAGCTCGATCAGGAAGCAGCCGCATCAGGACGCGGCTCCTGGTCGCTCGACGGCAAGATGATCGACATCCCGATCATCGTACGCGCGCGCAAACTTATCGTGCGTTTTGAAGCGATCAAGAAACGCGAGTCGCGCACCCTGGCCGCGATGGAGCATCACGCGTAAACCGCTTTACTATAAACCCGCTTGCCTGCGGCGCGGAAAGCCGATAACTTTCATCCCCTGCCGGCGTTCGCTGGCTTGGAGAAAACATGATTCCCGCTTTCCGTCCGGCCGTGCTCTGCGCCTTGTGTGCTTGCAGTACGTCTTTCGCGCAATCGAACCAGGGCTACCCCAGCCGCCCTATCCGCATCATCGTGCAGTTCACGCCCGGCACCTCGACCGACATCATGGCGCGCGTGGTGGCGCAGAAGTTAAGCGCGAGCTTCGGCCAACAAGTCATCGTCGATAACCGCCCCGGCGCGGGGGCGGTGCTGGGCACCGAGATGGGCGCGAAAGCCGCACCCGACGGCCACACGCTGACGATGGCGGTATCCAGCGCGTTCGGCATCAATCCGACGCTTTACGCGAAGTTGCCGTACGACGCGGTGAAGGATTTTGAGCCCATCATCAACCTTGCGCTGACGCCGCAGACGCTGGTGACCAGCCCTTCCGCTTCCTTCAAGACGGTAAAGGAATTCGTAGCGGCGGCACGCGACAAACCGGGCACGATCAACTACGCCTCGCTGGGCAGCGGCTCGACCAGCCACCTGACCTCGGAAATGTTTCGCGCTGCCGCCGGCATCAAAATCAATCACATTCCGTTCAAAGGCAGCGGCGATGCGCACACGCAACTGATCGGCGGGCAGATTCCGGCGATGTTCGATGCGATTCCGGCGACCATGCCGCATATCAAATCGGGCCGGCTGCGTGGGCTGGGCATTGCGACGTTGAAGCGCTCTGCATTTTTGCCTGATCTGCCTACCGTTGCCGAATCGGGTTTTCCGGGTTTTGAGGCGGTCGGTTGGATCGGCATCGCCGCGCCTGCGAAGACGCCAAGCGCTGTGCTCGACAAACTCAACGCCGAACTGCAGCGCATGCTCAACGAGCCGGACGTAAAAGACCGCCTTAACACACTCGCTTTTACGCCGGTGGGCGGCACGCGCAAGGAATTCAGCGACTACATGAAATCCGAAATCGCCAAATGGGGTAAGGCGGTAAAGGAATCCGGTGCACGGGTGGATTAAATTGAACGTCAAAGACTTTTTTGCCACAGATGAACACAGATACACACAGATTAAGGGCGTTCGGGGTTATCTGTGTTCATCTGTGTAAATCTGTGGCTAATGATTTTTTAATAGACAACCAGGAGCAACCATGATTTACGAAATGAGAACCTACGACCTCAAACCGCGTTCGCTGGCCGAAGTCGAAAAGCGCTTTGGCGAAGCTTACGAAAAGCGCAAGCAATAAAGTGAGGCCACCATGAAACATTTCGCCCTCGTCATGCTTCTAGGGATGCTCGTGTCACCATCGGCCTATTCAGCGCAGGCCATCGACAGCGTATTCATCGAAGAACTCACCTGGGTGGAAGTTCGCGACGCGATCAAGGCTGGCAAAACCACCATCATCTTTCCGACCGGCGGCACGGAGCAAAACGGGCCGCATATGGTGCTGGGCAAGCACAATTTCATCGTTAAACATACGGCAGAGCAAATCGCGCGCAGGCTCGGCAATGCACTGGTGGCGCCGGTGCTGGCCTATGTGCCCGAGGGAGACATCAATCCGCCGAATGGCCACATGCTGTTTCCCGGCAGCATCACGCTGCCGGATGAAGTTTTCATGAAGGTGACGGAGTACGCTGCGCGGAGTTTCCGGATCAACGGCTTCAGGGATATCGTACTCATTGGTGACAGTGGCCCCAACCAGAAAGGATTACAGGCCGTTGCTACAGTCCTTAACAAGGCGTGGTCCGGCAGCGACGTGCGCGTACATTACATTCCGGACTATTACTTCAAGCAAGGCTTTGCCGATTGGCTTAAGCGGCAGGGCGAAACCGTTGAGAACATCGGCACACATGCGGGCATCGAAGATACATCGGAATTAATGGCGATCAACCCGAACCTGATCCGCAAAGACAAGCTGGCGTTTGGTGGTGATTTCAAAGTGACGGGTGTAAGCGGCAATCCGGCGCGGGCGAGCGCGGCCTATGGCAAGCAGGGGCTCGAAATGAAGATCGCGGTCGCTGTGGCACAAATACAGAAACTGATAGCGGCAAGACGCAAATAGCCGATCCTTTTGTAAATTTTCGTGAGCACGAAGGGGAGGATGGATCGCTAAGGTTTAGGGGGTAGCGTTTTTTCCAGCGCCTGGCCCGCCGTGCGCCAGGCGTCTATGCCGCCCTTGAGGGTGAGCGCACCTTGATAACCTTTGTCATAGAGCAGGCGTGTGGCATCGCGCGCGCGCTCGTCATCGGCGCTGTACAACACCACGGGATCTACTTTCGCTAACTTGAGGCTTTCCAGGCGATCCTTGAACTCGGCAAACGGCACGGATATCGCGCCGGGAAGGTGGCCCTGGTCGAAATCAGTGCGCTCACGCACGTCGATTAGCGCTGGGCGCGGCTCGGCCTTGAGCAGGCCCATCGCATCCTTCACCGAAATTTCTGGCCCGCCTTTCAGACCCTGGCTGGAAAATACAAAAACACCGATCAATATCAGTATCGGAATCAACCATTTATGCGCCATGCCGCATTGCCCTCGTTTGGGTATGAGGCTTACTGTGCCGATGGCGTGAACGCATCGCTGTAAAAATCGTCCGGCGGCAGTCTGCATTGCTCGGAAAAATCGTTCAAGGCCGACTCAATAACAATCGGCGCACCGCAGGCATAGACTTGGTAGCCGGACATATCCGGGAAATCTGCCATCACCGCGTGGTGTACGAAGCCGGTACGCCCATTCCAGTTGTCCTCGGGCCGCGCCTCGGAAAGCACGGGCACGTAGGTGATGCCGTGATCGCGCGCCCAGCTTTCGGCTAAATCATTCAAATACAAATCGGCGCGCACGCGGCAACCCCAGTAGAGCGCCATTGGGCGCTGGATGGCTTTGTGAATGATGTGTTCGATGATGGCTTTGATCGGCGCGAAGCCGGTGCCGCTGGCCAGCAGGATCAGTGGTTTGTTGCTGTCTTCGCGCAGGAAAAACGTGCCTAGCGGGCCTTCAAAACGCAGGATGTCTTTTTCTTTTAGCGTGTTGAACACGTAGTGGCTGAACGGTCCGCCGTAGTTGCGCAGATGCAGTTGCAGCACCGCGTCGTCATGCGGCGCATTGGCGAGAGAGAGGCTGCGGCGCAGGCCGCTCTTGGTGAGAATGTCGATGTATTGCCCGGCGAGAAATTGCAGTCGTTCGCTGGCCGGCAACCGTAGGTGAATCATCGTCACGTCGGGTGCAAGACGTTCGAGTTTCTGCACGCGGCACGGCAGCGTGCGTACTTGAATATCTTTGATCGCGCTGATTTCGCGGCACTCAATCACCACATCGGACACGGGTTTGGCCTGACAGAACAACGCGTAACCCTGTTTCTTGTCGGCGTCGGAGAGGGCCGATTCCTGAAACACACCGTAATCGACTGCGCCCTGCAATACTTTGCCTTTGCAACTGCCGCAGGCGCCGTTGCGGCAGCCGTAGGCGATGTTGAAACCTTCGCGTAACGCGGCATCCAGAATGGTTTCGTCGTCGGCAACGGTAAAGACATGGTTGCTGGGCTTAATCGTGACTTGGCGGGGCATGGAGTAAAATGGTTGGTTATATGAAACGGTTACTGATTATTGGTTGTGGCGACGTGGGCTTGCGCCTGATTCCGCTGGCGCTGGCTCGCGATCATGTGTATGCGCGTGTGTACGCGCTCACGCGTGACCCCGCGCAATGCGCATCGTTGCGCGCGTTGGGCGTGACGCCGGTGGTCGGAGATTTGGACAAGCCACAATCGCTGTCGGCCATTGCCGGGATTGCTCACGATGTTGTGCATCTTGCGCCGCCGCCCTCCAGTGGCGCAACCGATACGCGTACCGCGCATCTGATTGCGGCGCTCAGCAGGAATAGCAGTAAAAGTAAAAATTATCGGGGCAGTCTACCACAGCACTTTGTCTACATTAGCACCAGCGGCGTGTATGGCGATTGCGGCGGCGCGGTGGTGGCGGAAACGCGTCCAGCGCATCCGCAAACCGCGCGTGCGCGGCGGCGTGTGGATGCTGAGCAGCGTCTGCGTGCGTGGGGCGTGCGCAGCGGCGTGCAAGTGTCGGTGTTGCGCGTGCCGGGCATTTATGCCGCTGACCGGCTGCCGTTGGCGCGCCTGGCGCGCGGCACACCGGCGCTGCACGACGCGGACGATAGTTTTGTCAACCATGTCCACGCTGATGATCTTGCGCGCATGGTGATCGCGGCGCTGCATCACGCGACGCCGGGGCGCACGTATAACGCGGTGGATGATTTGCCGCAGAAGATGGGGGATTACTTTGATCTGGTTGCTGATCGCCATGGGCTCAAGCGTCCGCCGCGCATCGCGCGCAGCGAGGCCGCGCGGGTGATTCCAGAAAATCTGCTGTCCTTCATGAGCGAATCACGGCGGCTGTCGAATCAGCGCCTCAAGCAGGAATTGCGTTTTCAACTGCGCTATCCGAGTGTGCATGAAGGCATCGCCGCAGGGATGGAAGCGCCAGCCAAAGCCGGCGCGTAGCGTTTATGACTCAGCCCAACGACGTGCTGCTGGTGTTGACTAATCTGCCCGACCGCGAAGCGGCGTTGAAGTTGGCAAGCGCCGTCATCGACGCGCGCGTTGCGGCGTGTGTCAACATCCTTAGCGCGTGTGCCTCGGTGTACCGCTGGCAGGGCGCGATTGAAAATGCCGAAGAAATTCCGCTGCTAATCAAAACCACCAGCGCGCGTTACGCTGCGCTCGAAGCGGTGATTCGCCGGCTGCATCCTTACGAACTTCCGGAGATCATTGCAGTCCCACTGACGCAGGGTTTGCCCGGCTTTCTGCAATGGGTGGAAGCTGAAACAGCGGAAATACCGGAATTACCAGAGTTACGAGAAACTTGATGTTAAAAATATGTAACTATTTGTTTTTATTGATGTTATTGTCCGTAGCGCAATTTGCTTCAGCGGCGCAGCCGGCGCTGCTTGAGCCCGAACAGGCGTTTCGTTTTTCCGCGCGCGCGCTTGACGCCTCGACTATCGAAGTGCGCTACCAGATCGCTGATGGTTACTATCTTTATCGCGAGCGCTTTGCTTTCGCCGCGGAACCGGCGGGCGTCAAGCTGGGCACAGCGCAAATTCCGCAAGGCAAGAAAAAGAAGGACGAATTCTTCGGTGAAGTGCAAACGCATCGTGGCGAGCTGAAAATCATCGTGCCGGTGACGGAGGCGGTCGAGGGCAAGGTTGCGCTCACCGCCACCTCGCAGGGCTGCGCCGATGTGGGCGTGTGCTATGTACCCCAAGAAAGCAAAATACAACTGGCAATGGTACAACAGGCCGGCGGCCCGTCAACGGCGGTGGGCGCCATGACGGGTGCGCGTATGGGCGATGATCCGTTATCGCGCCTGCTGGGGCAGGGCAGTACCAAAGCCGCGGTGCCAGCCGCCGAGGACTCGCGCATCGCCGGCTTGTTTCAAGGTGAATTCGGGTGGCTGATCGCGAGCTTCTTCGGCTTTGGGCTGCTGCTGTCGTTTACGCCGTGCGTGCTGCCGATGATTCCGATTTTGTCGGGGATTATCGTCGGGCGTGGCACGCCGGTGACGCGCATGCAGGGTTTTGCGCTGTCGGTGGCGTATGTGCTGGGCATGGCTATCACCTACGCAATCGCTGGCGTGGCGGCGGGTCTGTCCGGCGCGATGCTGTCGGTCGCGCTGCAAAATCCGTGGGTGTTGGGCAGCTTTGCGGCGGTGTTCGTGATACTCGCGCTGTCGATGTTCGGACTCTACGAATTGCAAGTGCCGGAGCGCCTGCAAACGCGCCTGACCGAAGTCTCCAACCGCTTACCCGGCGGACGTTTTGCCGGCGTGT
This sequence comes from Betaproteobacteria bacterium, assembly GCA_031381325.1. GTDB lineage: Bacteria > Pseudomonadota > Gammaproteobacteria > Burkholderiales > SG8-41 > UBA5216. The sequence goes on from JANMXV010000074.1 coordinate 27,607, forward strand.
TCGCGATGGGCGTGCTGTCGGCGTTGATCGTCGGCCCGTGCGTGGCGGCGCCGTTGGCGGGGGCGTTGCTGTACATCAGCCAGAGCCGCGATTTGGTGTTGGGTGGTGCGGCGCTGTTCGCCATGGCGCTGGGCATGGGCGTGCCGCTGCTGGTGGTCGGCGCGTCAGCCGGGGCATTGCTGCCCAAGGCCGGGCCGTGGATGGATACGGTGAAGCGGTTTTTCGGCGTGCTGCTGATTGCAGTGGCGATCTATCTGGTGTCGCCGCTGGTGCCAATGGGCGCACAGATGCTGGCGTGGGCGGCGCTGCTGATTGTGAGCGCGGTGTTCCTGCGGGTGATCGATCCGTTGCCGCAACATGCGCACGGCTTTCAGCGCTTTTCTAAAGGCGTGGGTGTAATCGCCTTGTTAGCTGGCGCAGCTTATATGGTTGGCGCGTTTTCCGGCACCAAGGATATCCTGCGGCCGCTGTCCGGGCTGGTGGCTGGGGAGGTTGCGGCGCCAGCCGCCAGCGAGTCGCTGTTCAAGCGAGTGGCCGATGGCGCGGGGTTGGACGCAGCCATTAAGGCCGCTGCCGGCAAGCCGGTGCTGCTCGATTTTTATGCGGATTGGTGCGTATCGTGCAAAGAAATGGAGCGGTTCACCTTTACCGACGCGCAAGTGCAACAGCGGCTGGCGGGCATGGTCAAGGTGCAGGCGGATGTCACCGCCAACAACGCGGAGCACCAGGCGCTGCTTAAACGCTTTAGGTTATTTGGCCCACCGGCGATTGTATTCTTCGATAAAAATGGAAAAGAAATCAATGGCTTACGTGTTATTGGCTTTCAAAAAGCAGAAAAGTTTTCTGGCGTTCTTGACGAAGTTCTAAAGTTCTGATTTCGCACCATCTTTGTCTATCTTTAACCTATCCGATTCTAATTTACGCTAATTCTTGCCTAGCCGGATTATAAAATATTTGATCGTTGTGCTGGTCGCGCTGGCGGCGACCGGTGCGGGTGTTTGGATAAGCGTCTCGCGCCAAACCGAGGCGACAGCCGCCGCCGTGTCCGATACCTTGTTCGCACTGAGTCTGCCCGATCTTGAAAATAAACCGCAGAGCTTCAATCAGTGGCGTGGCAAAGTTCTGTTGGTGAATTTCTGGGCGACTTGGTGCGCGCCGTGTCGCGAAGAGATTCCAATATTCGTCAAATTACAAGAAAAGTACAGAACTCAAGGACTGCAAATTATAGGCATCTCCATCGATCAAGTCGGTAAAACATCTGAATTTACACGTAACTTCAGAATAAATTACCCCTCGCTAATCGGCACCTTCGACACCATCGATATTTCACGGAAGGCTGGGAACAAGGCCGGGGTTTTGCCGTATACCGTAATTCTGGATCGCAATGGCAAGATCGTCGCGACCGAGTTGGGTGGCCTAACCACGAAAAAGCTGGAGGCGCTAATCGGCCCATTGCTATAAAGGATATTATCCTCCGATCAAAATTCACTAAATAATGCTAAGGTGATAGTATCTTCCGCCAGACTGACTTAACCGCAACCGCGATGGGAGGGTGCCCCATGTCCAATAAGACCAACAAAAATATACTGCTGCTCAACGGCCCCAATCTGAACCTGCTCGGCACACGCGAGCCGGAAATCTATGGTGGCGCCACGCTCGCTTCGATAGAAAAGCGCTTGGCGCAACTGGCGCAGGATGGCGGCGCGAAGCTGCTGGCATATCAAAGCAATGCCGAGGCTGATTTGGTAAACCGCATCCAGCAGGCTGCACGTGAAAGCGTCGATTTCATTATCATCAATCCGGCGGCTTACACGCATACCAGCGTCGCCATGCGCGATGCGCTGGCGGCCGTGCGCATCCCCTTCATCGAAGTACATTTGTCCAATGTGTTCGCGCGCGAGGCGTTCCGGCAGCACTCGTATTTCACCGATATCGCCGTCGGCATCATCAGCGGCCTTGGCGCCAAGGGTTACGAGTTAGCGCTTGCTTATGCGCTTGCCCATACGGCGATTCGTAAGTAAGCGTAAAAAATGGAGTTAAAACATGGACTTACGAAAAGTTAAGACGCTGATCGATCTGGTCCAGCAGTCCGATATCACCGAACTTGAGATTACCGAGGGTGAGGAGCGGGTGCGCATCAGCCGTGGCGCGGTGGTAATGGCGCCGCACGCCACGGCAGCACCGGTGGTATTGCCGCCGGCGTTTGCCGCGTCGCCGGCATTGCCCGCGCCCGCCGTAGCGGAGCCGCTGGTGGAACCACAGGGCTTCGTACTCAAATCCCCCATGGTCGGCACGTTCTATCGTTCATCATCGCCTGGCGGCAAACCATTCGTTGATGTGGGCCAGAGCGTGAAGGCCGATGAAACCGTATGCATCATCGAGGCCATGAAACTGCTCAACGAAATCGAAGGCGGCGCCGATGGCGTGATCAAAGAAATCCTGGTTGAAAATGGACAGCCGGTCGAGTATGGGCAGCCCTTGCTGGTGATTGTGTTGGAATGAGGATTCAGGATTCAGGATTTAGGATCTAGGATTGAGCCAAACCGGCGAGCTGGCTCAATCCTCAATCCTCATTCCTAAATCCTGCCCCTAAATCATGTTCGGAAAAATCCTCATCGCCAACCGTGGTGAAATTGCCTTGCGCATTCAGCGCGCTTGCCGCGAAATGGGCATCAAAACGGTGGTAGTGCATTCCGAGGCCGACGCCGAAGCTAAGTACGTGAAGCTGGCGGATGAGTCGGTATGTATCGGCCCGGCGGCGTCGAGCGCAAGCTATCTGAATGTGCCGGCGATTATCAGCGCGGCGGAAGTTACCGATGCCGAAGCGATCCATCCCGGCTATGGGTTTCTCTCCGAAAATGCCGACTTTGCCGAGCGCGTGGATCAAAGCGGATTTGTGTTTATCGGTCCGCGTGCAGAAACCATACGCCTGATGGGCGACAAAGTCAGCGCCAAGAACGCCATGAAAAAAGCGGGTGTGCCGGTGGTGCCGGGCATTGATACCGCGCTGCCCGAAGACCCCAAGGAAGTTATCAAAATCGCGCGCGAGATCGGTTACCCGGTGATTATCAAAGCGTCAGGCGGCGGCGGCGGGCGCGGCATGCGCGTGGTGCATACCGAAGCAGCGCTGCTTAATGCGGCCAACACCACGCGCGCAGAGGCGCAGGCGGCGTTTAATAACCCGATGATTTATATGGAAAAATTTCTGGAACGTCCACGTCACGTGGAGATTCAGGTGATCGCCGACAAACACAAAAACGCGCTCTATCTGGGCGATCGCGATTGCTCGATGCAGCGCCGCCACCAGAAAATCATCGAAGAGGCGCCCGCGCCGTTGCTCAACCCGCGCGCGCGCGTGCGTACCGCCGAACGTTGCGCCGAAGCTTGTCGCAAAATGGGTTACGAAGGTGCGGGCACTTTTGAATTTTTGTACGAGGGTGGCGAGTTTTTCTTTATTGAAATGAACACGCGTTTGCAGGTCGAACATCCGGTCACCGAAATGATCACCGGGCTTGACCTGGTGCAGATGCAGATTCGTATCGCCGCCGGAGAAAAACTGGCGCTGCGGCAGCGCGACGTCGAACTGTCGGGCCATTCCATTGAGTGCCGCATCAATGCCGAAGACCCCTATAATTTTACGCCCTCGCCAGGGCGCATCACCTCGCTGCATATGCCGGGCGGGCCCGGCATTCGCGTGGATTCGCACGCCTACAGCGGCTACATGGTGCCGCCGAATTATGATTCGCTGATCGGTAAAATCATCGCCTACGGCGACACGCGCGAACAGGCCATCGCGCGGCTGTCGATTGCGTTGTCGGAAACGGTGATCGAAGGCATCAAGACCAATATTCCGCTGCATCAGGAATTGCTGCGCGACGCAGCGTTTTTGCGCGGTGGCACGAGCATTCATTATCTTGAAGAAAAATTGGCCAGGCTGGTGAAAGCGGAGTAAGTTTAGCGTTCAGAGTTTGGTGTTTGGCGTAACCCCGCTCGCGCTCCCCCCCTCCGAACTCAAGAAAATGCCCTGGCAAGCCGTAACTCTCATCGTCGATGCGCGCTGTGTCGAAAAGCTCTCCGACACACTGCTAGAAAACGGGGCCTTGTCGGTAGACGTTTCTGATGCCGCTGCGGGCACGCCCACGGAGCGTCCGCTGTTTGCCGAGCCTGGCAGCGCGCCGGCCGTCAACTGGCCGGTCAATCGCATGGTAGCGTTGTTCGCGGAAGATGCCGCGATCGCGACGCTCGTGCCCGATGCGCTACACGCGTCGGCGTTGCCCGCGACAACACCTTACGGCATAGACCGCGTCAACGATCAAGACTGGGTGCGTCTGACGCAGGCGCAATTTACGCCGCAAAAACTCTCGTCACGCTTGTGGGTAGTGCCGACGTGGCATGAGGTGGTGGATGCTGCCGCCATCAATATTCGCCTCGATCCCGGCTTGGCCTTTGGCACCGGCACGCACCCCACCACGCGGCTTTGTTTGCGCTGGCTGGACGCCCATCTGAAGCGCGGCGAGACGGTCATCGACTACGGTTGTGGCTCGGGCATACTGGCTGTTGCCGCCATGAAACTAGGCGCTAGTTGCGCGGCGGGCGTCGATATCGATGATCAAGCGCTGCTTGCTTCGCGTCGCAATGCCCTGCAAAATCAGGCCGATGTTTCTTTTTTTGCGGTGGCGGACGAATTAAAATCACCCGCGAACGTGGTGGTCGCCAATATTCTGGCGAACCCGCTTATTGTGCTCGCGCCGCTGCTCGCGCGACTGACGCTAGCGGGCGGGCAGGTGGTGCTATCGGGCATACTTGCGCCACAGGCCGGCGAAGTGCGCGAAGCCTACCGCCCGTGGTTCGACATGCATACCACCGAACCTGAAGACGAATGGGTATTGCTCGCGGGCCACAGAAGGCAAAGTGATGGCAAAGGCTAACCCATGTCGATGGTGACCCAATGTCCGCACTGCACCACGGCGTTCAACGTCACGCCCGACCAGTTGTTCGCGCGCGACGGCCGCGTGCGCTGCGGCCACTGCACGCAGGTGTTCGACGGCTTGGTGAATCTGACTTCGTTGGAGGCCTTGCAAGCCGGCGTGCCGCCACCGCTGGCCGAAGCCAACGATGCTGCACAGCAAGCGGTGGCGCAAGCGCAAACCACACCGGCGCATCCGCCCGCAACCCACGGATTCTCGCCGATAAACTGGCCGATGCTGCCGGACGTGCCGGTGGTTCCAGTGCCGCCGTTGCCGCTGGAGATTGCAGCAGATGCAGCGCAGGCGGCTCACGCTGCGTCTGCGATGCTGCTCGAATCCCGGATGGCATCGACGGCATCGTTGGCATTGCAACCTGCCGCAGCCGCGCCGCGGCATGGCGTTGAAGATGCCGTTCCGATGCCGCCGCATCACGTCAGATGGCCGTGGGCGCTTGCCGCGCTGCTCGCCGCGTTGCTGCTGTGCGGCCAGGCGTTACATACCTTTCGCAGCGAAATTGCCGCGCATTTTCCGGGGGTGAAGTCTGCGCTGGTGCAGTTGTGCGGCTGGGCGCACTGCACGGTCCCGCCGTTGCAACGTCCCGCGGCGTTGAACATTCAGGCGTCGGATATGTTGATCCTGGACAAGGCCAAGCCGCACCTGGTGCAACTCATTGTGACCCTGCAAAATCAATCCCCGCTGGATGTCGGCTATCCCGCGATAGACTTGGTGCTCAATGATCGATTCGATCATGCTATTGCGCGCCGCGTATTTGTGCCCGCCGAGTATCTGCGCGGCGCCGACGCGCAAAAAACCGTTATTGCAGCCAGCGTCACCACCACCCTGCGCATTGATCTGGATGTCAGCGAGCTGTCTGCGGGCGGCTTTGGACTACTGCTGATTCCCGCGCCATAAATCTGAACTCACAACCATGAGGGAAAGCCCGCATAAAAGCAAGACGGGGTTGCGCCGGATGTGGAACGCACTGTTCTACTCCATCGATGGCATGCGGGCGGCGTTTGCGCACGAGGCCGCCTTTCGTCAAGAAATTGTGCTGGCGGCGCTATCGATTCCGCTAGCGTTGTGGCTGCCGGCGAGCGGGCTGGGCAAGGCGCTGATGATCGGCAGTGTGCTGCTGGTGCTGATTGTCGAATTGCTCAACTCGGCGGTGGAAGCAGCGGTTGACCGCATCTCGCTCGAAAATCATCAGCTTGCCAAGCGCGCCAAGGATATCGGCAGCGCGGCAGTAATGCTGGCGCTGGTGAATGTGGCTATTGTCTGGGCGCTTGTCCTATTGGGGTGAAGGGTTTTAATTCTACTTCTTTAGCGAATCGCGAATCTCACGCAGCAGCAACACATCTTCCGCGGGCGCTGCCGGCGGCGCGGGCGATTCGGCTTTCTTGGCGGTGTTATAGGCCTTGACCAACATGAATATCGCGAACGCTACGATCAGAAAAGTAAGGATGGTGTTGAAGAACATACCGTAGTTCCAGGTCACCGCGCCGGCCTTGCCGGCGATTTCCACCGTGGCATAGGGACCGGCTGTTGTGCCTTCTTTGAGCACGGCGAACAGGTTGTTGAAATCGCGCCCGCCCATCAAGAGGCCTAGGGGCGGCATGATGATATCTTTGACCAGCGATTCCACAATCTTTCCGAACGCGGCGCCGATTACAACGCCAATCGCCAAGTCGAGCACGTTACCCTTGAGTGCAAACGCTTTAAATTCCTTAAGCATGGTATGACCTCCTGTTGTGTAAATGCCGCGTGTATTTTTTTAAAGTCGAATCCGCGGGAGCGAATCGAAATCGGATTATGCACGGTTTCGCGCGCAGCACTCCACGGGGCTGGCATGGCGTTGATATAATGCGCCGTCTTCATTCTAGGATTAATGATGTCCACGCTGATCTGCGGTTCCATTGCCTACGACACCATCATGGTGTTTCATGACTGCTTCAAGAACCATATTCTGCCCGACAAGCTGCATATCCTGAATGTCGCGTTTCTGGTGCCCGACATGCGCCGCGAGTTTGGCGGTTGCGCCGGCAACATCGCCTACAACCTTAAGATGCTGGGCGGCGAACCGTTGATTATGGCGACTGTGGGTGAAGATCACGCGCCGTATAGCGCGCGTCTCGACACGCTGGGCCTGGCGCGCACGCACGTGCGCGAGGCGGCCGGTTCATTCACCGCGCAGGCGTTTATCACCACCGATCTCGACGACAACCAGATCACTGCGTTTCATCCGGGCGCAATGAATTTTTCGCACCAGAATCACGTGCGCGATGCGCAGGGCGTCACGCTCGGCATCGTCGCCCCTGACGGTCGCGACGGCATGTTGCAGCACGCACGCGAGTTTCGCGACGCGGGTATCCCCTTCGTCTTCGATCCGGGGCAGGGTTTGCCGATGTTCAATGGCGACGATTTGATGAACTTCATTACCCTTGCCGATTACGTGACGGTGAACGACTACGAAGCCGAGCTTCTGCAGGAGCGCACGGGCCAATCGATAGCGCAGTTGGCACAACAGGTGAAAGCGCTCATCGTGACGCTCGGCGCCAAAGGCTCGGCGATACACGCCGGCGGTAAAATATTTGAAATTCCCTGCGTCAAGCCCGAGGCGATACTCGATCCCACCGGCTGCGGCGACGCGTTTCGCGCGGGCCTGCTCTATGGCATTACCCACGGCATGGATTGGGCGGTGACGGGCCGTCTGGCATCGCTGATCGGCGCGATCAAAATCGCACAACGTGGCCCGCAAAATCACAGTTTTACGCGAAATTCGATAGTGGCGATGTATCAAGCGAATTTCGGTAGCGCTCCGTGGTAAGACGGGAAAGTTTATGAAAATGGTCTGGCGCACCAGAGCACGGTTTGAGTAGTTCGCCGCGCCTCACGTCAAAACTCACCCGCGCCTGGCGCTTGATGCGCTTGGCTGCGCATTTTGCGCAAGCGGCCGGCGTGGCAAGTATCGGCTATCCGCTGATGAAGCCCGCACGGCGGCGGCTCGCGCTGCAACGCTGGTCGGCAAAACTGGTGCGCCATCTAGCCACGCGGCTTACCGTACATGGCGAGCCGCCGCGCGACGCCGATGCGCCGTTCATGCTGGTGTCGAATCATGTGTCCTGGCTGGATATTTTCGCCATCAACGCCGCGGTCCCCACGCGCTTTGTCGCAAAATCCGAGATTCGCGGCTGGCCGCTGGCGGGCTGGCTGTGCGTCAAGGCCGATACATTATTTATCGAGCGCGGTCGCCGGCGCGATCTCGCGCGGCTGGATGAAGGCATGGCCGAAGCGCTGCGCAACGGCGCGGGCATGGGCGTGTTTCCCGAAGGCGCCACCACCGACGGACAGCAGGTGCTTCCGTTTCACAGTTCGCTGCTGCGTCCGGCGCTGGAGGCGAATGTGCGCATCATCCCAGTGGCGATTCAATACCGCCGCGCCGACGGCTCAATCTGCATCGAAGCCGCTTACGACGGCGATAAATCCGCGCTGGATACCTTGCGCCTGATGCTCACGCAGCACGAAATTCACGCGCACGTGCATTTTCTGCCGCCGCTTTCCGCCGAAGGTTTGCATCGCAAGGCACTGGCGCGGCAGGCGCGCGAGATGATCGTGGGTACGCTTTACCCCTGACCCACACGCTCACACCCGCACTGAAACACGCGCCGGTCTTCGAGCCGCATCGCCGTCAGTTTGCGGCCCCATACGCAACCCGAATCAAGGCCGATCACATCCGCGCGCAACAATACGCCGAGTGAGGCCCAGTGACCAAAGAGTATTGGCGTGCCGGCGCTTGCGCGCCCCGGCACGTCATACCACGGCATGTAGCCCGGCGGCATGTTGACGGGCGCGAGTTTGTGGGTGAATTCCATGTCGCCTTGCGCGGTACACAGGCGCATGCGCGTCATGGCATTGACGATGACGCGCAGCCGCTCGTCGCCCGCCAGATCATCACGCCATGCGCTGGGTTTGTTGCCATAGAGCGGGCGCAGAAACGCATCAGGGTCATCGCCGCGCAGCACCGCTTCGACTTCAGCGGCGAGCGCGAGCGCTTTTTGAATACTCCATTGCGGCAGCAAACCCGCATGCACCATTGCGTAACCATTGCCAGCGTGTACCAGCTTTTGCTGACGCAGCCAGTGCAGCAGTGCGTCGCGATCAGGCGCGTCAAGAATGTCACTCAGCGTGTCGCCGGGATATTGTTTGGTGTAACCGGACGCCGCCACCAGCAGATGCAAATCATGATTGCCGAGTACCGATATCGCGGCGTCTCCTAAACTAATGATAAAGCGCAAGGCTTCCAGTGACTGCGGCCCGCGATTCACCAAATCGCCGACCAACCAAACGGTGTCGCGCGGCGGATCGAATTTGACGATATCGAGTAATCGCCGCAGCGCGTCGTGGCAGCCCTGAATGTCGCCGATGGCGTAGGTCGTCATCCCGCCTCAGCCAAAAAAGCGGCCAACAAAAAAGGCGCGGAACCCCGCGCCTTTTTGCGCATAGAAATCCACGGTTATTTCGCTTGAGACACCAGGTAATCGACCGCGGCTTTTACGTCGGCGTCGGACAGGCTCAAGTTGCCGCCCTTGGGCGGCATCGCATTTTTGCCTTTGATCGCACTGGCTTGCAGCGCGGCTGCCCCCGCGGCCAGGCGCGGCGCCCACGCGGCTTTGTCGCCCAGTTTGGGCGCACCGGCGACACCGGGCGTATGGCACGCCTGGCAAGTGGCGTCGTACACTGCTTTGCCGTCGGGAGCGGCTGCCTTGCCCGCATCGGCAGCGGCTGTCGCGGCAACTACCGGCGCAGGCGCTGGCACCAGCGGCGACGGGCCTTTTTCAATGTCCGGCGTGCTGCCCACCGGCTTGATGCGCTCGGCCACGGCTTTGTCGGACATCGCCGGGTTGGTGCGCGATTTATCGCCGCCCACCACAAAGTGAATGATGGTGAAAATCGCCGCGATGGGGATCACGAACGCCAACACCACTACAACAATCAACTGAGTCGGGGTCTTGATAAAGCCGGTATTGTTGGGAGATGCATCGCTCATCAGAAGGCTCTCTATTTATCTGCACTAAAACAATGGATTATAGCGTGAGCGGAGGAGGCGGTAAAAGCCTTGTGTGAGCGCGCGTGTTAAAATCGCCATCCGCTAATAGTAAGTCAGCAACAAGGCGCCCGTAGCTCAGCTGGATAGAGTACTGCCCTCCGAAGGCAGGGGTCGGACGTTCGAATCGTCTCGGGCGCGCCAAAAGTTTTAGCACGGTATCTAATTCTTAAAGCGGCCGGGGCCGCTTTTTTCGCTGTTGCGCCAGCCGCGGTAGGGATTTTTTCGCGCGCGACCAAACCCGCGCGGTACGTTAAAGTTGCGGAATAAGGGGCTGGATAATTCACGTGAAACCCGCACGCGCTTCCAACGCATTGATTCCCTGGCTCGCCCGGCTGCTGCCGGCGCTGCTGATCGCGCTCGCTTTCGCACAGGAAGCGGTGACCATCACCGATGAGCAAATCGCCAAGCTCGCGACGACTTTCGGTCCGGTCGCGAAGGAGCGGCTGACCAATTGGCGCGGCCTGATGATCAACCCGAAAAATCGCAGCCTGAGCGACCGGCAGAAGCTCGAACTGGTGAATGATTTCATGAATCAGACGCGATTTATCAGCGACCGCGAACACTGGGGCAAGGAAGATTACTGGGCGACGCCTATCGAATTTTTATCCACCAACGGTGGCGATTGCGAGGATTTTTCCATTGCAAAATACTTTACCTTGCGCGCGCTGGGCGTGCCCGACGACAAATTGCAGATCACCTACGTCAAGGAAATCAAGGTGTTCAACGTGGCGCACATGGTGCTGGCGTATCTCGCCACGCCCGACGCTGAGCCGGTGATTCTCGACAACATCAATAAAACTATTCAGCCTGCGTCCAACCGCAACGATCTGGTGCCGGTGTATAGCTTTAACGGTTCCGGCTTGTGGCTCGCTAAGCAGCAACAAGGCCGCGGACAATCGGCGGGCAGTTCGGATCGCATCGGTCACTGGAAAGATTTGCAGATGCGCATGAAAGGCGCGACTTAGTTTTTTCATTAACCATTTGTTTTTAAACGATATTTTTTGAAACGGCGGGACATGCCATGAAGCTTTCACGACTGCTGGTGGGTTTAATTTCGCTCCTCTGGGTGGTGGTGTTTTTTGCCACGCTGTTTGTGGTGGTTAACAGCACGCGCGATTATCTGAGCCGCGCCATGGAATCGCACGCGCAGGATACCGCGACATCGCTCGGCCTTTCAATCACGCAGAGCAAGAGCTACAACGATGCGGTCACCATTGAGCTGATGACCAGTGCGATTTTTGACCGCGGGTATTACAGCGAAATTCAAGTAAAAAAAGTAACCGGCGAATCGATTTTCAAGAAGCGCGTCGATCTGGCGGTGGAAGGTGTGCCGCTGTGGTTTGTTGAATCGTTCAAGCTGCCCACGCCGCGCATGAGTGCGGTGGTGATGGACGGCTGGCGCAAGGCGGCGGTGGTCGAAGTCGAGAGCCATCCAGGGTACGCCTACAAAGAACTGTGGGAGATCGCCAAGAAAACGTTTTGGGTGCTGCTGATCGTGGCGGTGCTATCGCTGGTGGTGGTGGCGATTGTGCTGAAGATGGCGCTGCGTCCGTTGGACGACATGGAGCGCCAGGCCGAAGATATCTCCAGGCGCAAGTTCACCATCCTCAAAAAGCTGCCATGGGCACGCGAGTTGCATCGCATTTCAACTGCGCTAAATTCCATGGTCCATTCCGTGGAGCGCATGCTGAACGAGCAAACCGATTTGGCCGACAAGATGCGCAACAAGGCGTATGTGGATGCGGTGACCGGATTGATGAACCGCAATGATTTCAATGAACAATTGACGCACCTCATCGGCGCCCCCACGAAATTCGGCAGCGGCGCTGTCGCGGTGGTGCGGATTCGCGGATTTGCGATTTTCAACGAACGCAATGGTCGCCCCGCCGGCGATGCGCTCCTCAAACGCACGGCGTACCTGATGCAGGAAGTGTGCAAGGCGTATCCCAGTGCTTTTGTAGCTAAGCTGGACGGCCCTGAATTCGCGCTGGTGGTGCCTGAAATTCCCGACACCAACGTGCCTAAATTGGGGGATGCGCTGATCAAGGGTCTCGCGGAAATCGAGGAATTTCCACGCACGGAACAAAGCGTCATGCCGCACGCCGGCTTCGCGTATCACCGCCACCATGACGGCGCCAGCTTCGGCAAACTGATGTCCACCGCGGGCCAGGCGCTGACGGTGGCGCAGGCGCGCGGCGTGCCCGCCTGGCATCTGCAGGAAGAAGAAAAAAACGATCAAAACACCGCCATGACCCTCGAAATCAATGGTCTTTTCAAGGTCGGGTTGCCTGCTGATCGCGTGGTGCTGCAATATCAGCCGGTGCGGGCCTGTCAAGTCGCCGCAGATAAATGGAACTACCGCAGCGAAGCCTGCATACGCATTCTGGGATCGGACGGTTCCATCGTGCGCGCCGGACTCTTTATTGCAACAGCCAAGCGGCTCGGCGCGCTGCAACTGGTCGATCGCATTGTGACCGAAAAGCTGATGCAAAATATCGCGGCGAATGGCCCGGTCAAAGGCGGTGCGACCGCGCTGAATCTATCGCTGGAGTCGTTGCTGGATCCGGCGTTTGTCAATTGGCTGTATGCCACGCTGAATGCCAAGCGCGAGATTGCGAAGTACGTCATTATCGAGGTGGCGGAGCACTCGATTACCAGTCATCTTGATGTGGTAAAAGCGGTGTTCAGCAAGCTGCGCCAGACGGGCGCGCGTCTCTCCGTCGACCGTTTTGGCCAGAGCACGGCTTCGCTGGGTTTTCTGCGCGGGTTGGAAGTGGACTACATCAAGATCGACGGCGGCTATACGCGCGGCGTTGCCGAATCCACGGACAAGCAGTTTTTCGTGCAAGCGCTGGTGGGAATTGCACACGGACTCGGCATTCAGGTGATTACGGAATATGTCGAAACTGCAGCCGACTTCGATATTGTCAAGGGATTGCTGGTCGATGGCGCACAGGGGTATTACATCGGCAAGCCGGAATAGGGGCATTTCGCAAGAAATCATTTTGAAACATGCGGTTACAGCGCTAGTGGCATGATATAGTTGATTTTTTGTGGGCGACTGAATGTGTTGTAACAGTGGCGAAGTATTGCGCATGAAGGGGACGGCGTGGCCGAACAAGAAATCCAAAATATCAATCCAGAAAATCCAGATCAGTGGCAGGTGCCCAAGTCGATTGCCTCGTCCAATGATCCGCTGCTGAAATGCCTGACTATACTGTCGCGCTACTTTAACCACCCATTTTCCGAGGAAACGCTCGCGGCTGGTCTGCCGCTCGACAAGGGCCGGCTGACGCCCGATCTGTTTAGTCGCGCCGCTGAGCGCGCCGGCTTGAATACCAAGCTGGTTCACCGCGCGCTGGACAAAATTTCGCCGTTGACCCTGCCTGCGGTGCTGCTGCTCAAAGACCAGCGCGCCTGCGTGCTGCGCTCGGTCGGCAAGAGCGGTGCGTGTGAGATCATTAATCCCGACACCGGCGGTGCGACTCAAACCACGCTGGCTGCGCTAAGCGCGGAATACACCGGCCACGCCATCCTGGTGCATCCGAAACTGCGTTTTGATGCACGCACCGAATTGTCGGCGGTGCCGCGCGTGAATCACTGGTTCTGGGGCGTGGTCGGGCAAGCGTGGCCGATCTATGCCGAAGTGCTGTTGGCCTCGCTGCTGATCAACGTTTTTGCGCTGGTGATGCCGCTCTACACCATGAATGTGTATGACCGCGTGGTGCCCAACGACACCACCGAAACGCTGATGGCGCTGACCGTGGGTATGCTGATCGTGCTGGTGTTCGATTTCGCCATGCGCATGCTGCGCGGTTTTCTCACGGATATCGCCGGTAAACGCATCGACGTGATTTTGTCGGCGAACATTTTCGAGCGCTCGCTCGGCATCCGCATGGAATCACGTCCGCAGTCGGTGGGTTCATTCGCCAGCAACGTGCAGGAGTTTGAATCGTTTCGTGAATTCATCACCTCCGCCACCATTACCGCGCTGGTGGATGTGCCCTTTTTGTTCATCTTCATTATCGCGATTTTCATGATCGGCGGCTGGCTCGCCGTGGTGCCGCTGGCGACGGTGCCGATAGTGATCCTTATCAGTCTGATCCTGCAACGCCAATTGGGCGCGGTGATTCAGGAAAGCTTCCGTTGCGGCTCGCAAAAGCACAGTGTGTTGATCGAGAGCCTTAGCGCGGTCGAAACCATCAAATCCATGGCCGCCGAAAGTGTGCAGCAGCGCCGCTGGGAGCAATTGGTGGGACAGGTTTCCAAATTGAGTTTGAAATCCAAAACTCTGTCGCAGGCGATTATCAATTCATCGCAGATGATTCAGCAGATCGCCGCTGTGGCCATCGTGGTGTTTGGTGTTTACCTCATCAACGACCGCGTGTTAACGGTCGGTGCGCTGGTGGCTTGCACCATGCTCAATTCGCGCGCGCTGGCGCCGCTGGGCCAAGTGGCGGGTTTGCTTGCGCGCTACCACCAATCGGCGGCCTCGCTGCGTACGCTGAACAACGTGATGAATCTGCCGGTGGAGCGCCCGGCCAACAAAAGTTTTGTGCATCGCCCGGTGATTGTCGGCAGCATCGAGTTTCGCGAAGTGACTTTCACTTACCCCGGCCACAAAGTGCCCGCGCTTGCCAATGTCTCGTTCAAGATTGCAGCGGGCGAAAGGGTGGGGCTGATCGGGCGTATCGGCTCCGGCAAATCCACCATCGAAAAACTGATACTCGGCCTCTACAAACCGGAGACCGGATCGATACTGGTGGACGGCGTGGACGTGAATCAAATTGATCCCGCTACCCTGCGCCGGAACATCGGCTACGTGCCGCAAGATATCGTGCTGTTCTTCGGTACGGTAAAAAGCAACATACTCTATGCCGCGCCCTATGCGGAAGACGCGGCCATGTTGCGCGCGGCGGAAATAGCCGGCGTCACCGAATTCATACATCCTGCGGAGCAGGGCTTTGATCTGCCCATCGGCGAGCGCGGCGAGGGTCTGTCGGGCGGGCAGCGGCAATCGGTGGCAATTGCGCGCGCACTGGTGTTGGATCCGCCTATGATGATCATGGATGAACCGACCAACGCCCTCGACAATCGCTCGGAAGAAAACTTCAAAAGCCGGCTGGGCGCCGCCATTACCGGCAAGACCTTTGTGCTGGTGACGCACCGCGCTTCTTTGCTGACGCTGGTGCCGCGATTGATCGTGATGGATGGCGGCAAGATCGTGGCCGATGGCCCGAAGGAACAGGTGATGCAGGCGCTGGCAGGAGGAAAGATTAATGTCGCAAGAAGCTAGTGTACCCGGGGCACGCGTGACGCCAGTAAACGTGACCAAGGCTGTTCAACCGGTCGTGACCAAAACCGCGCAGCCGATTGACGCTGCGGTAGCGGCGGCTAATTTGCCGGGGTTGACTGAAGGGCCGCGGCGCATCGGCGGCATGGCGCTTATCAAAGGCATCTTCTCCGAGCTGGGTTCCGCGAAAATCGGCAAGTCGCTGGCACGCGAGCAAGATCTTGATTATATGAGTGAAACTTCGGCTGCGGCCTTGCAAGGCCCGCCCAAGATCACGCACGTTGTGCTGTGGGGTGCGGTGCTTTTTATCATCGCGTTTTTTGTGTGGGCGGCGTACGCCAACATCGGTGAAACCACCGTGGGCGAGGGCAAGGTGATTCCCGCCGGACAGATTCAAGTGGTGCAAAACCTCGAAGGCGGCATCGTTACCGAGATCAAGGTTAAAGTCGGTGATACGGTGCGCAAGGACGATATGTTGTTGGAGATTGATAACACGCGGTACATAGCATCGGCGAAGGAAAACACCGCGAAGGACAGCGCGCTGGTAGCGAAAATCGCACGCCTGTCGGCTGAGGTCAATGGGTCGGCGTTCATCGTGCCTGCGGCGGTCGCCAGCGCCAATCCCGATCTGGTGCGCCGCGAACAGGAGCTTTACCGCACGCGGCAAGCCGAATTCAGCGCCAACACTTCGGCGCTACGCCAGCAGATAGACCAGCGTTCGCAGGAGATTGTCGAAAAGCGCGGTCGTGTGAAGCAAATTACCTCCAGCCTCGCCATCCTCAACCAGACCATCGCCATGATGCGCCCGGTGGTCAAGGATGGCGCCATGTCCGAAATGGAATTGCTGGCGAAGGAACGCGAAGCCAACGATCTCAAGGGTGAATTGGATTCTGCCAACGTCACTATTCCGCGGCTTGAAGGTGCAGTGTCCGAGGCGCGCAACAAGCTGCAAAGCTACGAGGCAAAATTTCGCTCCGATGCGCTGGCGGAACTCAATCAGGCGCGCTCGGATCAGCAGGGCACCGAAGCCACCGGCGTTGCAATGAAAGACCGCGTGGAGCGCGCGATCGTGAAATCACCGGTGAACGGCACCATCAAGACCATCAAAATCACCACGGTGGGCGGCGTGGTGCAGCCCGGTTCGGACATCGTGGAAATCGTGCCGACGGAACAATCATTGGTAATCGAGGCGCGCGTCAAACCCAAGGACATTGCTTTTCTGCGTCCCGGTCAGGATGCGCTGGTTAAGCTCACCGCGTACGATTTTTCGATTTACGGCGGGTTTCCGGCAAAGCTCGAATACATTGGCGCGGATACCGTGCTTGATGAGAAAAAACAGGACAGCTACTATCTGGTCAGGGTGCGCACCACCACCAATGAGCCGCGGCGCGGCGGCAAGGCGCTGTCGATTATCCCCGGCATGACGGCAACCGTGCATATCCATACCGGCGAAAAAACGTTTTTGACGTATTTGCTCAAACCGATTATCAAGACCAAGGAAATGGCGTTTCGTGAGCGTTGATTGACTCCATGGCAATCCTGCTAGTCACCCAAGACCGTGAGCTTGAAGAGCGCTGCCGCCGCGCGACCAGCGCGCATTACTCGATCCTATTGATCGATTCGATTGCGCTGGCGCCCGCGCGCATTGGGGCAGCCATGCCCGAAGTAGTGCTGATCGATGCGAATACGCTGGAGCGCCCGTACGCTGAAAAAATCGCTGGCATCGTGGCCACACCCGGCGTGGGGCGCGTGATTGTGATGACTACCGATTTTATTGAAGACGAAGAAGTCGCCTTGCTGCGTTGTGGCGTACAGGGCTGCTGCCGGCGCGGCATCGATCCGGATTCGCTGCGCCAGGTGCTGACGGTTACCGAAAGCGGCGTGTGGGTTACGCGCAGTCTATTGCCGAGACTGGTGACTGAATTGCGCCGCTACGCACAGCAGGCTGGCGTACCCGCTGTCGCGACTGCTCCGAACAACGCGGCGGCGGCCACCGAACACCCGCCGCGCGTGCCACCAGAAAAACTCGCAGCGCTGACGCGTCGTGAGTGTGACATTGTGAATCTGCTTGCACACGGCGCCACCAACAAAAAAGTCGCTGAAGAATTGGATATTTCCGAGCGCACGGTTAAAGGCCATTTATCCAATATATTCATGAAGTTAGGTGTTCCAGATCGGCTCAAGCTCGTGCTCTTTCTCAACGATGGGCAGCAACCGACCCGGTCGCTACGCAAATAATTCGTAAACAATTGTTTTATTTGGATAAAAAATGCTGGCTGTACGCGGGGAATTTTGGTTAAATCTGAAACTGTGTCGTGATTGTGATAAAGTTTTTTTGTTATGCAACCGATTAACTATTAACTATCAACTATCGCGATTGGGTAAAAAAATTCGTCGCAACAGTTGCTTAGGGTGATAATTTAGCGTGTTAACATTGTTAGCCCATAGTGTGCGATAGCATACAGACCGCTGGGAAACGGCTGATAATATAATGCGTGTTGGCATAGACAGAACGGATAGTGTCGCGCTTGGCATGTTTTCCGCTAGTTCCGTAGGGCACGCAGCACTTATGCAGAAGGGGAAAAAGTTGTGAAAATTACTTTCAAAATCAATATTCTGGTGAGTGCTGTTGCAGTTGCGTTGAGCACGAGCCCATGGGTAAGTGCGGAGACGCTGCGTGAAGTGGTGCAGATGGCCGTGGAAACCAATCCAACCATAGGGGCGGCCGCCAAGCGCAAAGACGCAGCAGATGCTGCGGTAGATGCCGCAAAAAGCGGCTACCTTCTCAAGCTCGATTGGCAAAATGGAAACGGCATCGAGCGCAGTCAGAATTCCACCACCTTGGCAACTGGAAATCAGTGGGTGCGCATGCAGCGCAAAATTGACACCATGGTCGCCAACCAAATGCTGTGGGACGGCTTGGGCACACGTGCTGAAGTCGAGCGGCGGCGTTCAATTTCTGACGCGGCTGCCTACAGAGTACACAGTGCCGCGGAAGATGTCGCATTGCAAGCGGTGGATGCCTATGTGGAAGTATTGAAAAACAAAGAACTGGTGGGCTTTGCCAAGGACAACCTGCTCGCGCATCAAAAGACCTTCGATCAGGTCAAATTGCGCAGCGACAAAGGGGTGGGTCGCCGTGCCGACCTCGATCAAATCGAAGCACGGATGTCACTGGCGTCCGCGAACTTGCAGTCGGCGGAGAGCGTTGCGCGCGATGCCGACATAGCGTTTCAGCGTGTGGTGGGCCGCAATCCGATAGCGCTTAGCGAAGCGCCGGAGGCGAAAGCCTTGCCCAGCAGTGTGGATGAAGCGGTGAAGATCGGCTTTTCCAATCACCCGACACTTAAATCCGCCTACGCCGATATCACACAAGCGGCCGCCCAGCGCGAACTCGCACGTTCATTCTGGTCGCCGCGCCTCGAACTCGAAGCCAGTTACAGCAACAATTACAATCTGGATGGCGTGGCGGGCCCCAACCGTGACCGCATCATCATGCTGTTTGTGAAGTGGAATCTATTCCGGGGTGGTTTCGATTATCACCGTCTGAAAGAAACCGCGTACCAGATCGACGAGGCCACGGAGATTTCGCGCAACACCACGCGCCAAGTCGAAAACGCCGTGCGCGTCGCGCACAACGCCTACAACACCGCGCGCGAACGGCTGCCCTCGCTCGACCGTTACGTCAAATCGAGCGATGCCACGCGTGCTTCATACGCACAGCAGTTCGCCATCGGCCAGCGTACCTTGCTCGATCTGTTGGATTCCGAAAACGAATACTTCACTGCGCGCACGACCTACGTAACCGGCAAATATATAGAAATCTCGGCGAAATACCGCGTGCTGAATGCGATGGGACAACTGCTCTCCGCCTTCGACATCAAGCGGCCCGATCAGGCGACACTGCTGCCGCGCTGATTGAAGTTGTTCTCCGTCCCGGAGGCGCTTCGTGCGCCTCTTGTTTTTTGCGGTATTTAACTTTCACACCACCACCGCGGAGCGCGCGCCATGCCTTACGTAATCCGGGATGCCGAAGGAAAAATCGTACAGGTGTTTGATCAGCCGGTGACGGGCGCGGCCGAACAGATTGCTCCCGATTCCAGCGAAATGAAGGAATTCCAGAAAGAACACACCGCCAATACTGTCGAAGCATTGCGCCGCCAGCTTTCCGAAAGCGACAGCGGCATGGCGCGGCTGGTGGAAGACCTGATCGACGTATTGATCGGCAAGCGCGTGATCAAATTCACCGATCTGCCGCAGGCGGCAGGGGCCAAGTATCTCGAACGGCTATCCACCCGTGAGCGCATGCACGCGGTCAAGAGCATTATCGTGGATGCGGACGACATCATTTGATTTGAGTCGAATGCTTTGTCTGGCTCGCCCATGCGTTTGATCTCGCTCTATTTTGCGTTGCTGATGGCCGTGGTTGTTGCGTCGCCGCCCGCCCGGGCGCAAGTGGCGCCGCCTTTGTCGCAACCGGTCGTTGAAGTCGCCGTATTCCGCGTAGCGCCGGTGGCTGCCGGAGCGGCCGATGCCCGCGGGCGAAATTTTCTGTTGCGTGGCATCGCGCTGCCGCCACCCGCCGCGGGTGGCGCAAGGGCCGAGCGTGTGATCGAAATACGCGCGCAAAAAAGCGAGGCCTGGGAAGATATCTTTCAGCGTATCGCGGGCATGCTCGCCATGAAATTGCCCGCCGCTGCCGCGCAATTCCGCCAAGCCTCACTGCCGCGGCTGTTGCCCGGCAAATATCTGCGGGTGAAAGCGTCTGCCGACGATATTCTCGAACTCGAATACATCGTTACCCCGGAAGAGGCCTACACGCTACGATTAAGCGACGCAACACTGCAAGTGAGGCCACTCGCTGGCGATCCGCGTTTGATCGAAAGCATGCGCGCAGATCCCTCCAAAGCGTCGCTGTTCACCGCCACCGACGCCATTGGCCTGCCGGAAAACATCGCCTTGCAACTCACCGAAATATTCGCCGGTGAAGTGGATTTTCTGCGCGAACTGCATCAGGGTTATCGCTGCGCGATTGTTTACGAAGCGCATTACCGCGAAGGGTTTATCGAAAATTCCGGACGCATACTCGCGGCGGAACTCGAAGTCGGCAAACGCTGGTATCGCGCCTACTATGCGCAGGATACCCAGGGGCAAGGCATGTACTTCGATCAAACCGGCAGAAGCACGCAGCGCCTGTTTCGCCGCTCGCCACTGGAATTTACGCGCATTACCTCTGATTTCACGCTGGCGCGCTTTCATCCGATATTGGGCGTCTGGCGCGCACATCTCGGTGTGGATTACGCAGCGCCCACCGGTACCAAAGTCATGTCCGTGGCGGATGGTGTGGTGGAATTCGTTGGGCAACGCGGCGGCTACGGCAATTTGGTGACCGTACGCCATCACGAAAAATTTCTAACCTACTACGCGCACTTGAACGCCTTCGCGCCCAAGCTCTCGGTGGGCGACAAAGTGACGCAAGGGCAGACCATCGGATTAGTAGGCATGACGGGGCTTGCCACTGGGCCGCATCTGCATTTTGAGTTTCACGTGCGCAGGGCGTCGGGGGAATGGGCCGCTGTGCCAGCCCCGGACGTCATTCATGCCACCCGTATTGCTGCTCCAGGCTTTGAGGGCCGGGTAAAAGTCTATCGCGATGGTTTGGCGGTAGCGAGTCAAGGTAACTATTTGTTTTTAGAGTAGTTTTTGACATTGGTCGAAAGTAGGCCAAACACGTTTTCCGTTCACAAAGGCGCCAAAAACCGCAAGCGATAGTGGTTTGTGTCCGCGTATGCATGACCCGCAAAATTTCGCCACGCCGCAATTTAAAGGTGATGGCTCGATAACCTCAATGAACCTATTTAATAACGGATTCCGGGCAAAATTATCTCGCGCACAATTTGCAAAATATCATGAATCCAACCGTGACAAATCACACATTCGATACCTTGGTATCGATACCAAAGGCCCTGTTTTTCTCCGTGTCAAGCGCGCATGATTCAACCCATCAAAACGGAGGAGTGCGTCCGCCGACGTGTTCCAGGCTCAAAAGTTTAACCTAGTTTCAAGGAGATCAAAATGGCAACGGCATCCAGCACAAAAGCAGAAGTCGGCACGATCAAAGTAGCGATCGGCGACGTAAAAGTTGTTGGCGTCGATGGCGTCGCACGCGCAGTCGGCGTGGGCGACAAAGTGTACGCGAAAGAAGTTATCCAGACCGCCGCGAACGCCGTTGTGCAAGTGCAGCTTGCCGATGGCCGCATGCTTGATCTGGGCCGCGATTCCACGATCGCTCTCGATGAAGATCTCCTCGGGGCCACCCCGTCTGCAACCGCAAAAACGGCATCCCCAACGGACGACATCGCCGCGTTGCAAGCCGCGATTGCCGCCGGCGCCGATCCTTCAAAAGTAGCTGAAGCTACGGCAGCCGGCGGCGCTCCGGGCGCGGGCGGCGGCGGTAACGACGAAGGTAGCCATGAGCCGGTTATTCTCGGTCAAGCCAACGCCAGAGGCCCGGTTACCGCGGGTTTCAATACGGCACCGGCGGCCATTGCCTTCCCCGAGGCCGTTCCGGTTAACCAGCCTCCGGCCGTGCCGACTGTTTCGGTTAATGTGCAAGTAGAACTGCAGGTCCATATTCCGACGCCTCCTCCTCCGGCTGGTGGAGCAAATGACGTGCCTTTTGCGCGCAACGACACCGATGTGGTCCCCAAGAGCACAACCGTGGCTACGGGCAACGTCGTTACCGGCGTAGGCACCACAAGCGGCGCGGCTGGCGCCGACACTCCAGGATCCGAGGGCGCAAGCGTTACCGCTGTTACCGGCACCCCAGTCTCAAATAACAATGGCGTAATTACCGTTGCCGGCGAGTTTGGTTTACTCACGATCAACCCCGACGGCAGCTACGTTTACACCCGCAACCCCGGCTCGCCCGACGGCGTAGTCGATAAATTCACCTACACGTTAACCGATGGCAGCGGCGATAAATCAACTGCAAATCTGCTAGTTGACATTGGTGGAAACGGCGACGGCACACCGCAACTCCCAGGAGACCCGAACGGCACTGGCGTTGTAATTTCTGGAAATTCCGCGACCTTGATCGAAGGCACCGGCGGCCCGGACAGGATTGTTAATTTTGTTATCTCGCTTGATCACCCCTTCATCGCCGATGTGCAGGTCACCTACACGATTGTGCCGGGTGCCGCGCAGAATCCCGCGGACTTCGGTGGTGCGCTTACCGGCACTGTGACGATTCCGGTGGGTGAGACGAAATTTATCGTGCCTGTGACCATTGTGCCGGACCACCTCGTTGAGGGTAACGAAGGGTTCAGCATTGTGCTGACAAATGCCGTCAATGCGTCTATCAACCCGAATGCCGGTGCCGCATTCGTCACTATCGTAGACGATGACCTGCCCCCGCTCGCGCGCGATGATACCTACGATGTAGTCCGCGGACAGCCGAACTCGCTCTCCAGCGTGCTAACGCACAAAGATCCGGGCGAAGCCACCGATGATTCCGGCGCGGGCCCGGGTGAAACGCTCATCGTAACCACCGTGGGCACTATCATCACTGCGCAGGGCGGTACGGTTGTGATGCAAGCGGACGGCACGTTTATCTACACGCCGCCAACGCATTTAACCGGCCCGGATACCTTTATGTATTCGATGACCGACGGCTATAACGGCACCTCCACGGCCAAGGTAACCCTGAATCCGGGCAATGAACCGCCTACCGTCAAACTTGACCTTGCCCCAGGCGCGGATCAGGTTAACGAAGCAGGTCTCGCCATTGGCTCCAATCCCACCAGCCCGAGCGAGTTTACGCATGGCAAGTTCACGCTGAGCGACCCGGATGGCGTGAAGGACCTTGACTCCGTCACCATCAACGGCACTCAAATCCCCGTGGACCAACTGGCGGGTAAGGTTATTACCACCCCTATCGGCGTATTGACCATCGACGCCTACAACCCGGCTACCGGCGTTGCGAACTTCACCTATGAATTGAAAGTTCCGGTTCAGGATATTCCCAATCAAGCGGAAAAAGACCTATTCACGATAACGGTAACCGACAAAGCTTCAGCAACCTCTGCGCCCGCTATACTGTCGATCAACATTGTTGACGACGTACCGACGGCGCGTGACGACACAGATTCTGTTGCCTCCGGCAGCTTTGTACCGGAGACAGGTAACGTGCTGACGGGCGAAGGCACGGCGGGTGGCCTTGCGGGGCCCGGTGCAGACACTAAGGGTGCTGACGGTGCATTGCTGACAG
>JANMXV010000085.1:0-12039 GCA_031381325.1 Betaproteobacteria bacterium
CAGCGCGTTCGGGCATCTTTATCTGTCCGGCGGCAACATCGCCGAATGCTTTGTCACCGGACGCATTGCCGGCGCCCACGTCGCACGCGGCAGTTGACCGGTAGATTCGGTCACGGCGGCATACAAATGTCAGCAGATGGCGAAATGAAAGAACTGCGCGGAAATTTTCTGGTGCATGCGCGCAACCTGTTCACGGAACAAGGCCTGGCCGTGGCGGTGATCGACGCGCCTTCGGACCGGCAAAATTTTCCGCATCCGGCTAAAACGGTATTGAAGCTGACGTGATCACAAAAATCGCGGCATGGATCACCACGCAGTAGTGACACCGTGCAAACTTACAGATCAGCCTTGATGCCCGCTGCCTTGATCACCCGGGCGAATTTCTCGATATCGGCGCGGATGGTTGCGCCAAACTCGGCGGCACTGTTGCCGATGGGATCGTAGCCCAGTTGATCAAAGCGGCTGCGCACGTCGGGGCCTTTCATGACGTTCACTATTGCCGCGCTTAACTTGGTCACTATATCCTGCGGCGTCTTCGCGGGCGCAACGATGCCGAACCAGGCATCGACCGCGTAACCGGGGTAGCCGGATTCCGCCACCGTCGGCAACTCTGGCGCACCGCGCGTGCGCGTGCTGCCGGCGGTGGCAATCATGCGCAGCTTGCCGGATTTCACATGCGGTGCGACGGCCGACAAATCCGCCACCATCATGTCGATTTGTCCGGCGATCATGTCGGTGACGGAAGGGGCCGTGCCTTTGTACGGCACGTGTACGATTTGTGTGCCCATGGTCGAGTTGATCAGCTCGGCGGCAAGGCTCGACATGCTGCCGGTGCCCGAAGATCCGTAACTCAAATACGCCGGTTTGGTTTTCGCGATGGCCACCAGTTCTTTCATGTTTTTCGCGGGCACGCGCGGATTGATGGTCACCACATAGGGCACGTACGCGCAATTGCTCACTGCTGCAATATCGCGCAGCGGATCGTACGGCAGCTTGGCATAAAGACTGGGCGCGACCGCCAGATTGCTTGATCCACCCATGATCAAGGTGTAACCGTCGGGCGCCGATTTCAAGCCGGCGTCAACACCGATAGTACCGCCCGCGCCACCGCGATTTTCCACCAAAAACGTGTGTCCCCACATCTCGCCGAGCTTTTGTCCGACGATACGGCCGATCACGTCATTGGGGCCGCCCGGTGCAAAGGGCACGATGATGCGCACCACTTTGGACGGATAGGCCTGCGCTGAGCCGGTCGAAGCGGTCTGAGCGCCGCACAGGCCAGAGGCGCCGAACGCCAGCGCCGCCATGAATGTAACGAGATTCGATTTACGCATGCTTGTCCTTTGCGTCACACCTTACAGCCATAAAAGGCCTCAGCCACAGAGAGCACAGAGACACACAGAGAACCCCGCTTTTTGTTTTCCTCTGTGGTTCTCTGTGCATTCTGTGGCAAAAGGTTTTCAGCCTTCAGCAAAGCAATTACTGCGCCAGTGCATGTGCTGCGGTGCTTATTGCGGGGTGATGCCCGCCGCCTTGATCACCTTGCTGTATTTCTCGATTTCAGTAGCGACGAGTTTACTCAACTCCGCAGGCGAATTGCTCCACAGCGGATCAGCACCGTTGCGCTCGAACTGCTCTTTCATCTCCGGCGATTTGGCGATGGCGGTCAACTCCGTGGTCAGGCGCTTGAGGATAGGCGCCGGGGTGCCCTTGGGCGCAAAAAATCCCAGCCACAACGAAGCATCAAATCCAGGAAACGATTCCGACACCGACGGCACATCCGGCAGCGCGGGCGACCGCTTTTGCGTGCCTACCGCCAGTGGACGCAAGCGCCCTGCCTTGGCCTGCGGCAACACAGCCGGCATACTGCCGAACAGCGCCTGCACTTGTCCGCCGATGGTCGCCACCCCTGCCGGGCCGTTGCCGTTGAACGGCACATGCACCACATCGATACCCGCCGCCATTTTCAACATTTCCATCGCCAGTTGCGTGGTAGTGCCGGTGCCGGCTGAGGCGTAATTCAATTTGCCTGCCTGGGATTTCGCCAACGCAATGAAATCCTTCAGCGTGTTTGCTTTCACCGCCGGATTCACCACCAGTAGATACGGCGTTGAAGCCACCAGCGTGATCGGCTCGAAATCCTTGATGGGATCGTAGCGTAGCGTTTTGTACGCGCCGACCGCGATCACATGCGTGCTGGTGGTGCCCATGGTGAGCGTGTAGCCGTCGGGTGTTGCACGCGCGGCGATCTCGGTGCCGATAGTGCCGCCCGCGCCGCCGCGATTATCGATCACGATTTGCTGGCCCAATTTTTCGCCGAGTTTCTGCCCCACCAAACGCGCGATGATGTCGGTCGATCCGCCGGCCGGGAACGCAACGATTAAGCGGATCGGCTTCGACGGATAGGCCTGTCCTGAGCCTGTCGAACGCGAGTCTTGTGCAAACGCCGCGCTCGATGCCGCTATCAGCGCCGCACTATACATACCTATCAAGTATTTGTTATTAAACATGTGTTCTCCTCGTTGTTTTTTATTAAACACGCGCGCCGCGCATTGTACGCCAGTGCCGCACGCTTACTCCTGCTTGAGCAATCCCGCTTTGATCAGCCGGTTGATTTTCGTCACTTCGGTTTTCACGAACGCTTCCATGAACTCCGGCGTGCCGCCCTGCACTTCCAGTCCCAGTTGATCGAGTCGCGCCTTCACATCCGGCAACAATAGCACGCGATTGATTTCGCGATTGAGCGTGTCGATGATGGACTTGGGCGTCTTCACGGGTGCTGCCATGCCGAACCACACCACGGCTTCCGCATCCTTGATGCCGCTTTCGGCGAGCGTCGGCACATCCGGCAGCAGCGGCGAGCGTTTCGCGCTCGCGATGCCCACCACGCGCACGCGCTTGGCTTTGATCATCGATTCGCCGCTGACGGTGGTGGTGTGCGTGCCCTGAATCTGTCCGCCGACCACATCCGTCAATAACGGCGCCGTACCTTTGTACGGAATGTGCGTCATCTGCACGCCCGTCGCGCCTTGCAGCACCGCAAGCCCGATGTGCAGACTGCTGCCCACACCTGACGAACCCCATGCGACTTTTCCGGGATTCGCTTTTGCATACTCGATCAGTTCCTTCGGATTACGCGGCGCAAAATTCAAATGCGTCAGCAAAATCAACGGCGCGTAGCCGAGGTAGATCACGCTGCTGAAATCATCCACTTTGTAGGGTGCGGATCGCGCGAGCAGCGGTGCATAAACGCTGGGCCCCGGATTCGCCAGCAACAGCGTATAGCCGTCCGGCTGCGCGCGCGCAACCGTTTCGCCGCCTATCAAGCCGCCCGCACCGCCGCGATTGTCGATCACGAATTGCTGGCCAAACGTCTCGCTCAGCTTGCCCGCGATCAAGCGACCGATGATGTCGTTGGATGCGCCCGGCGTAAACGGTACCACCCAGCGCACCGGTTTACTGGGGTAGATGGGCGGGGGGTCTGGCTTTGTGCTTTGAGCGCAGGCGGTGCTGGCGAAGGTGGCGGCCAGTACTGTGGCAATGATGGGTTTCATGCTTCTGCATCCTCGTAAACTTATGCTGACTCTATCGTTCGCAATAACCTGTCTCACTTGGGTGCCTACTTGCACGCCTCATTTGCGCAAATTCCCCAGCGCTTCCGCATTAATCACATTGATCGGTTTACCTTCGGCGTAAGCGATGATTTGCCCGAACGAACTCGTAAACTGTCCCTCGTACCCCGCACGCTCGACATAGCCGATGTGCGGCGTACACACCGCGTTGTCCATCGCAATCAGCGGATGCGCAGCACCCAGCACCGGCTCGGATTCGTAAACATCCACCGCCGCCATGCCCGGCCGGCCCAATTTCAATGCCGCTTCCAACGCCCCCGTTTCAATCAGCGGCGCACGGCTGGTATTCACAATCAGCGCCGTCGGTTTCATGCGCGCAAGATCCGCGGCTTTAACGATGCCGCGCGTCGCATCCACCAGCCGCATGTGCAAAGAGATTACATCGCACTCGTCGAAAAAAGTTTCTTTGTTGCGCGCGACCGAATAGCCGTCGGCCTTGGCGCGCTCAATCGTGGTGTCGCGTCCCCAGATCAGCACTTTCATGCCGAACGCCTTGCCGTAACCCGCCACCACTGCGCCGATACGCCCGTAACCGTAAATGCCCAGCGTCTTGCCGCGCAGGCCCAAGCCCATCGTCGATTGCCAACGCCCCGCTTTTAATGCAGCGGCTTCCTGCGGAATCTTGCGCATTGCCGCCAGCACCAATCCCCACGTCAGTTCCGCCGTCGCATACGACGGTTTGCCTGGATGCATGTCTGAACACAACAAGATGCCGTGCTGAGTCAACGCCGGCACGTCGATATGCGGATAGACACTGCGCTGGCTAATGAGTTTCAACTTCGGCAAACGCGCAATCAGCGGCGCGCGTATCGGCGTGCGCTCGCGGATCAGCACCAGCGCTTCCGTGTCTTTCAAGCGTTCGGCAAGAACGTCGTTGTCTTTGGTGTGATCGTTCCAGATGGTTACGTTGTGGCGCGCAACCAATTTGAAGGCGTCGAGCTTGCGAACCGCGTTTTGGTAGTCGTCGAGTACGCTGATGTTCATGGGTTTCACAGTAGATAGATTGTGTTTAAAAACAAAATGTTTGACGAGTGCATCGTGGAATACGCCTGAAGACAGGGGATTCTTCCCGAGCGAAATTGATGCGGAGGTAGGATTTTACCGCACGCGAACTTGTTGATTTATAATTCATATTTATTGATACCCTGAGCATCGTCAACCCTTACTGTCACTCCGTCAAGGGCGGCGGGAGGCGGCTGTTCCGACACGGCAAGGTTAGGAGAAAACATGGCGTTCATTCGGCAGATCGGTTCGCGTGCATCGGAAGACCGGCTTGAGCTGTTGATCGAAGAGCGCTTGAAACCTGAAACAGACAAGGACCGCATCGACAAACGCATCTGGAATCTGTTCGGCGAAAAATGGGCGGTGCTCTACACCGACCTTTCCGGGTTTTCACGCGATGTTACCGAATTCGGCATCATTCATTTTCTGCAAACCATCTATGAATCACACCGCCTGCTGGTGCCGGTGATCCAGCACGGCTGCGGTATTCTGCTCAAAACCGAGGGTGACAGTCTGATGGTGATCTATCGCAGCGTTGACGACGCGGTGCGCAGCGCTATCGCCATGCAAAACTGCTGCCAACGCCACAGCGCGAAGCTTCCCGCTGAAGACAAAGTGCTGCTGTGCATCGGCATCGGCTACGGCGACGTGCTGCGTATCGGCGATCAGGATGTCTACGGCACGGAAGTCAATTCCGCGTGCAAACTCGGCGAAGACACCGCCCAGGCGCATGAAATTCTGATCAGCAACGCGGTAGCGCAAGCCGTTTCCCTGCCCGACGGCGCCCAATTGGAACCCTACAATGACGCCCCTGCTGCGGTTGGGCCGGCGTTTAAATTGAATTACGAAAAAGTAATGCTATCCGGGTTTCCGAAAGTCGAATAGCCGTACGCATCGGCTTATTCAGCGCGCGCGCCGGAGTCCTTCACCCCGACTGACAGTTACGTAATCACATCTTCAGCGTTGGCGAGGCGTCCTCATCCACCAGTGCTTGCAGCGTTTTTGATTTGAACTCACGATGGTAAAGAATAAAAATTACCGCTGCCGTGGCAACCACCATCAGCCATGGATGCAGGAACCAGGCCATCGCGGCCACCGCAAAGTAATACGAACGCAGGCCGTGATTGAAATTCGACATCGCGTACGAGGTGATACGTGCAATACGGTTGATATGCGCGGCGAACTGTTCAGGATTGGATTCGGGTGTATGCGGCGCCGCCGCGACCAGGATTCCACAAAAATTAAGCTGGCGTATCGCCCACGACAATTTGAAAAACGCATGTACGAAAATCAACACCATCAGCAGCATCTTGATTTCGAGCAGCCGCGCCGAAGCCTTCACCGTGAACGGCAGCCCCGAAACCATATCCTGCGCCTGCTGCACGTAACCCATCGACGCCACCAGAGCACCCAGGATCAGTATGGTGGTTGAGGCGAAGAACTGCGAGCTTCTCGAAATACTGCGCATCACGTTCACGTCAACCATGCGGTTGTCGCGCCCGATCATCTGCACCATCCAATCGTGGCGGAAACGATCCATGCTGGTGTGCAAACTGGGTACGCGCACACCGTGCCGTGCCGCAAAGTAAACGTAGCCTACCCAGCCGGCGGCGAACAGCAGCACGGCCATGAGATCCACCCACGTCAGATTCAGTTCGCTCAGAAAGTGGGTGCTGGACATGATGGGCTTATTGTAATTCAAGCGGGAGGGTAAAGGCCGCGCAATTGCCTGGGCGTATTTATTCTGCCGTCACGCCGTAGTGCTTGATTAATGCGCCCCAAGGCCCGATCTCGCTGCTGAGAAACGCTTGCTGCCGTTGCGGCGGTATTTTCAAATCTCATATTTTTCAACGATTTCTCGCGAACCACGCCGCCATGGGTATGATACATTCTTACCTCCTCCCTAACCGGGGATAAGGATAGGGTCATGGTCAACGGATTTTCACTGACGCTTAGCCACGTCGGCTACTTTGTCACCGATATCGCCAAAATGGTGGACTTTTACACGCGCTTTCTGAAGTTCGTGGTGTCCGACCGCGGCGACCGCGATGACGGTGGCGCCATTGTGTTCATGACCCGTGATCCGAAGGAACACCACCAATTGGTATTCGCCAGCGGCAAGCCCGCTGAATTGGGTTTTAACGTCATCAATCAGATATCATTCCGCGTCAATAGCCTCGCTACGTTGCGCGAAATGTTTCATGCGCTCAAAAACGAGTCTATCACCATGCTCGGCCCCATCACGCACGGCAATGCACTATCGGTATATTTTCTGGATCCTGAACGCAATCGCGTGGAGCTGTTGATTGACACACCGTGGTATGTGCCGCAGCCGCACCGCCTGGCCGTTGATCTGGATCAGCCCGATGATCAACTCTGGGCCGGCATTGAACAGCATTGCAAAGGCACGCACGGATTCAAGTCGCGCGCACAATGGGCGGTCGAAATCGAACAAAAAATTGCTGCCGCTGTACGTTGAGTGGCGCTGAACGCATATTCGTAACCACGATGAAAACTTGCCATGGTGAATGAGTCCCCCACGAAACCCATCATTCTCGTCGTAGACGATACCGAGGATATCCGTGATCTGGTCACTTCAGTGCTTCAGGATACCTATGCCATCCGGCCCGCGTCCGATGGCCGCTCGGCATTAAAGCGCGCGCTCGAAAGACCCACGCCCGACCTGGTGCTGCTTGACGTGGACATGCCCGGCGCCAGCGGATACGACGTATGTAGAGCGCTCAAAGTCACAGCGGCTACGGCTGAAATTCCGGTGATTTTTCTGACCTCGAAAGATGAACCGGCTGACGTTGTAAAAGGCTTCCAGCTCGGCGCGGCCGATTACATCATCAAGCCGCTTAACGCCGAAGTGTTGCGCGCCCGCGTGCGCAACCATCTCGAACTGTCTTATCGCCGCCGCGAACAAGAGTCGCTGGTGCGCGAACGCACCGCCGAGCTTGAAACCGCGCGCGTGCAGTTGGTGCGCCGTCTGGCGCGTACCATGGAGTATCACGAAAGCACGGCAGTCGGCAACCGCGTGGTTCGCCTGGGACATTATGCGCGCCTGATTGCGGACGCCGCCGGCGCCAAGCCCGTCATGTCCGACCTGATGATGAAGGCAGCCCCCCTGCACGACATCGGCAAGCTGGGGGTGCCCGCACAAGTGCTGCACAAAAGCAGCGGTCTCTCCGCCCCCGAATGGGAACAGATGAAAAAGCATGCCGAGATCGGCGCGGAAATCATCGGAGTACACGATGATCCCCTGCTCGCGCTCGCCCGCACGCTCGCCCTCACCCACCATGAGCGCTGGGACGGCAACGGTTATCCGAAGGGTCTCAAGGGCGAGGACATCCCCTGGCCGGGCCGCGTGATGGCCTTGGTGGACACCTTCGAGGCCTTGACGGTTACACGCTTCCATCAGGAACCGCTGCCGATTGATGGCGCGGCGACACTGATTGAACGTGCATCCGGCACGCAATTTGACCCGCAAATTGTCGAGGCCTTCAAGCAAGTGCTGCCCGAAATGCGCGGCATACGCGATACTTACGCTGACCAGTTAGGCGATCTGGTAGACCTTGATTTTGCGTCTCCAGGCACGCCCGACAAACGCTCCCTGCCGCCCGCCAATCTGGCGGCAAATCGTGATCGTGAAGGCATGGCGAAACTGCAAAAGGCCACGGCAGACGAAGAGCGCGCACTGCGGCTGGCGCGGCAACGCAATCAGGCCGAGCTTGACGCGGTTCGCTCTGCCGGTGAAAAACAGTTAACGGAAGAAGCCTTCAAGCGCACCGCCGAAGCGCGCGCCGCGGCTGAACAGGAAGCCTCGCGGCTGGCGAAAAAAAGAGTGGAAGCCGAGCAAGCCGCGCTGGAACAATCGCAAGCGCGCGCAGTCGCCGAAGAAGCCGCCAGAAAAGCAAGCGAGGAACGCGCACAAGTCGAGATCGAAGTAGCGCGCCTGTCCGCCTCGCGCGAAAGCATAGATGCGAATACCAAGCTCAGCAGCGAAGCGCGTAACAAGGCGGAAGCCACGGCTGCGCACGCATTGGCGCAGATTGAACGCGCCAACAACCGCACGCAAACCAGTTTAACGGCCATTCAAGACGCCACGCAAAGCGCCGACAAAGAAGCCGAAGCGCAAAAACTCGCGCAACAACAAGCCCAGGCCGAAGCCGAGGCTGCACGCACCATCCAACAACGTGCCGACGCCGAACGTGCGCTGACAGAAGCCGCTACGCAACGTAAGCAAGCAGAAGAATCCCTGCGCGCCGAGGCGCAGAAACGCGCCGCCGCCGAAGCCGACGCCGCGCAGGCAGCCGAAGCACGCGCACTGGCGGAAGGCGACGCATTGCGTATGGCCAGAGAACGCGAAACCGCTGAAGCCGAGGCGCGGCAGCACATGAACGCACGCGCCAAGACCGAGGCTGCGATCGCGCAGACGCTGCGCCTGATAGACGAAATTCAGAGCCGCACAAAATCCGACCTTGCGGCAGTCGCGTCAACCACGCAAAACACAGCGGAAGAAACCGGCGTCCAGGCGGCAACCGAAGCCCAAGCGCAAGCTGAAGCCGAAGCCGCAACAGCCGCGCAACAGCGCGCCGAGGCCGAGCGCGTACTCGCCGAGGCTGCTGCCCGGCGCCGGCACGCTGAAGAAGCCTTGCGCGGTGAAGCGCAAAAACGCATCGACACCGAAGCCCGTCTGCTGGCTGCCGCAAAAGAACGCGAAACCCTTGAAACGGCCGCGATTAAAGCCGCTGAAGAACGTACCCATAGCGAACAAGAAGCCGGGCGCCTCGCCAAAGTGCGGGCCGAAACGGAACAGGATGCGTTGCAACTTGCGCACGCCCGCGCGACCGCCGAAGCCGAGGCCGCACGCGCCGCGGACCTGCGCGCGCAGACTGAAAACGAAGCACTGGGTCTGGTTAAGGAACGCGAGGCGGCGGATGCCCAGGCGCATCAGAGCATGAGCGCTCGCGCCAAGGTTGAGGCTGTCATCGCGGAAACGCTGCGCTTGATAGAAGCAGCGAAGAGCGGGGCGCAATCCAACATCCTGGCGCTCGCCTCCACCACGAAAATCATCGCGGAAAACACCGACGCCCGGCGCGCAGCGAAGGCCAAGACAAAAGCCGAGACTGAATTGCAGCAAACGGCGCAGAAAAAACTGGAAGCCGAACGCGAGCTTGAGCACGAAGCTGCGCAGCGTAAGTCCGCGGAAGATGCACTGCACCAGCAAGCACAGGAACGCATGCGCGTCGAAACCGAGGCGCTGGAAGCCGCCCGCCGACGCGAAGCCGGCGAGCGCGAAGCCAAACAGGCTGCCGAGCAACGCGCAGCGGTCGAACAAACCGCCGCTGAGCAAGCCACGGCACGCGCCGATGCGGATACTGCCGCACAGCAAGCCGCCGAGGCCCGTTTAGCCGCGGAACAGGAAAGCGCCGCGAAAACAAAAGCACTGGCAGAAGCCGAAGCCCAAGCCGCACAGGCGGCCTGGGCGCGGGCCGAAGCCGATAGCGCGCTCGCCGCCGCTGCCGCCGAAAACAAAAACGCCGAACAAGCGCAGCGCACGCAGGCCATGGCGCGCGCCGAAGCAGAATCCTCCGCACTCGAAGCCGCGAAGCAACGGCAAGCCGGGGAAGAAGCCGCAAAACTGGCGGCAGAGCAACGCTTTCATGCCGAATCCGGCGCCTCGCAGTTGGCTGCGGAACGGGAAGCAGCGGATATGCAGGCTCGATCTGCCGCAGAGGAGCGCGGCAAAGAAGAAGCCGCGGCAGCCGAAGCCGCGCGACAAGCCAAGGACGCGAAAGACCGCGCTTATACCGAGGAACAAGCGCGGCTCAGGGCCGAGCAAGCGTTGGCACAATCCATTGCAGAACGCGAGGCCGCCGAAGCAGCACTCCAGGGCGAACCACGGGATCTGTCGATTGTTGAAACAGTGCGCCCCTCACGCTCGGGCAGAATGTTGGCTGCCGCGACCTTGCTGGCGGTTGTCGGTGGTGGTGCGTTCTACGCCGCGTCAAAGGGTCCGCTGCCCGTCGCCAGCACCTCTGCAATACCGGCTGCCAGGCCGCTTTCGGCGATCGACCTCGGGCCATCGACCCCTGTCGCATTGCGCTTTGATAGTGATTGGCAAAAGACGGCGGACAAATCACGCAAGCCTTGATCGCGCCCGGCGCTACGAAACTGCATCCAACGACGGCGCGGAATCCTCTATAAGTATTTTTGTTAAAAGTTTTAATTTATAAAGGATCGTACCGCAGCGATCCCCAGCAGCGTCATCAGCAGCGATCCCAGCAGATGCGCGCCGATCAACGCAAACGCCCAGCCATATTGTTCGCGTTGCAGCAGCCCGACCGCTTCGGCGGAAAAAGTCGAAAACGTCGTCAGCCCGCCCAGAAAGCCGGTGATTACGAACAGCCGTATCTCCGGTGCAACCACCGGATGCAGCGTGAACAATTCCACCGCCACGCCGATCAGAAAGCCGCCCACGAGGTTTGCGGTCAACGTACCCAGCGGCAAATTCGGCAGCATGGCATTCAGGCCCAAACTCAACACCCAACGCAGCCACGCGCCGATAGCCGCGCCCGCGCCCACTGCGAATAGCCCTACCGCGTTCATCTGCCGTCTACTCCTTCGCCCGCCAGCGTTCCGCCGCAACATCATCGGCGACACGCGCGTCAACCCAACGCGTGCCTTTAGCCGTCTGTTCTTTTTTCCAGAACGGCGCGCGGGTTTTCAGAAAATCCATAATGAACTCGCACGCCGCGAACGCGTCGCCGCGATGCGCGCTGCTCACCACCACCAGCACGATCTGATCCAGCGGCTTTAAGGCGCCGATGCGGTGGATCACCAGCGCATCCATCACCTGCCAGCGCGCCCGCGCTTGCTTGATAATGTCTTCGACGGATTTCTCCGTCATGCCGGGATAATGTTCGAGCGTCATTTCGGCAACGCTGTCGCCTTCATTCAGATCGCGCACCACGCCGATGAAACTCGCGATGGCGCCGATACCCGGATTGTCCTTGCGCAGCAACGCGATTTCCCGGCTGATGTCGAAATCCCCGGCTTGTACGCGTACCGTCATGTCAGTCTCAGCCTCCCGTCACCGGCGGAAAAAATGCCACTTCGTCGCCGTCTTTTACGGGCGTATCCACAGTGGCGATATCCTGATTCACCGCCGCCCGAAACGCGCGCCCCATCGCCAGCTCAATCGCCCACACGCCGCCGCGCGCGGCCAACAATGAGCGCACGCCCTGCAGCGTTGTCGCGTCCGCGGGCAGCGCGATTTTTTCGGACGCCATGCCAAACGCTTCGCGCAGCCGGGCAAAGTAAAGCAACGTAATCATGTTGGCATTATGCAGCCGTGACGGTATGAATCCAAGCCGTGCTCACGTGCCCAGTCCCACGTGCC
>JANMXV010000126.1:0-4237 GCA_031381325.1 Betaproteobacteria bacterium
GTCGGGCGGCTCATTGTCGGCGATCTTCGCCGAGTATTCCGCGCCATTCCACGTTTCCAGAAAGGCTTCGCCGATGCGGAACACGTGATAGCACAGCGTTCTGATCTCGCGTTCCCGGTGCGGGATCACCCGCTCGCGAAAGCGCTCGGCGGGAAACTGCCGTGCGTAACGTTGCCCCGCGGCAAACACCATTTCGTATTTCTTGTAGAGCTGCGCCGGCGACAGCCCGTCGGCACCCGGCATCGGAAGGCCGGCGAACTTCGCGAACGGGTCAAGCATCTGACCAAACGCGTATTGGTCGCCCTTGGCGAGAACGGGCACCTTACGCAGCCCATACTTGTTGAGCAACAGTTCACGGCCACCGGCGTCGTTGAGAACGTCGATCACCACCATGTCAATTCCGTTTTTCGAAAGAAACTCTTTCGTTCTGAGGCAGCTACTTCACCCCGGCTGGGTGAAATACATGTATTTGTCGGGGGAGATTTCCATTTTTTCTTTCCTTTTAGTCTGTGCATGGGACGGATAAGTCTAACGCGATATTACGTTTTAGGGTCGAAAAAGACTTGCAAGAACAACTATCGCTAGCCTAATCCATAACACAATGGCGCGGGGCCTCAGTCCTGTTGGCGTTTGACCGGTGGGATCAACGGCTGGAAACAATGGATCAAAGAGTTTCTCCGCTCAGAACACCCCATCCGCCGCAAGCGCCTCAATCTCCTTCGACGAT
Organism: Betaproteobacteria bacterium; assembly: GCA_031381325.1. GTDB lineage: Bacteria > Pseudomonadota > Gammaproteobacteria > Burkholderiales > SG8-41 > UBA5216. Next base: position 728 of record JANMXV010000126.1, read on the forward strand.
ATCCCCAGCAGTTCGCCGTATACGTACTCGTTGTCCTCTCCGTAACACGGCGCGCCGCGGTCAATGCGTCCGCCGATGTAGGCGGGGCTTTCGCTCATCTTGATCGGCACCTCGGCAAGCGGCCAGCGACCGATCTTGGTGCCGGTTACTTCAGTCAACCATTCGAGCGCCAACAGTTGCGGGTCTCTATCGCAGCGGTCTCCTGCCGTTTGGCACACGCCGGCCGGCACGCCTGCGCGTTGCAGGACAGCCATCGACTCGTACTCATCGCGCGTTTTTGTCCAGCCGCCGACTACAGCATCGAGAGCCTCCAAATTCGCCATGCGCGCCGCGAGATCCTTGAATCGAACGTCGCTCGCCCATTCGGGATGTCCTGAAACTTGTGTCAGCGCGCGCCACTCCGCATCGGTGAAGCAGGCGATGGCAATCCACCGATCTTCACCGGCGCAAGGATAAACGTTGTGCGGCGCAGCCGCCTTGTACGGCGAGCGGTTGCCGGTGCGTGTCCACACACGTCCGTTCGCCGACCAGTCGAGGATGGCAGGCCCGTTGATGAACAGCCCTACCTCGGTCTGTGAGGCATCGATCCACTGTCCTTCGCCCGTGCGGTTGCGATGGAACAGCGCGCTCAACATGGCGAGTGCAAAACTATAAGCACCCATCCAGTCGAGATACGAGTAGCCCCACCCCGCCGGCATCGCCGGCTCGGGCAATCCCGACATCTCGGACAAACCGGCGAACGCATTCGCGATCGGCCCCACAGTACGAAAGCGTCCATAGGTGCCCTGCGCGCCCATGCCCGACTGCTGCACGTAAATGATGTCCGGCTTGATCGCGCGCAGCGCATCGTAACCCAGACCCCAATTGTCGAGCACACCCGGCGAGAAACCTTCCGCGACAATGTCCGACATGGCCACCAATCGCTTGGCGATTTCCAGCCCCTTCGGATGCCGCACATTCAGCGAGATGCCGCGTTTGCCCGGATTCTTGTTGTTGAATTGTCCTCCCATGTTGAGGTCGGTCACGCCGGGCAACGGCGCGGTTGCCTTGTCGCGCGCTTCACGGCCGCCGACGGGCGCCATCGCGGCCAAGCGCGTATCCGGGTGGCTCTTCAACTCCACCTTGATGCTCTCTGCGCCGAAGGCGCTCATAAACCGCGTGCCGCCGGCCGAAGCGAGAAACCACGTGAAATCCAGTATGCGTATGCCATGCAGCGGAAACGGTTTGCCGCGCTTCGACGGTTTCTCCGCAGTGTCCACGTGTGCGGATACATCAATCACCGGATGCTCGCGCTTGACCGGCGCCATCACTGTATCGGCATCCTCATTCAGCAGCGGCGCGCGGCGGCCAACCGACCACGAATTCGCCGTGCTAATCCACTTGCTCGTAGCATAGCGGAACGAACGGCCCAATTCGGGATGCTCAACATCAGTGACACTCTTGCGTGCGAGCCAGTGCGGATCAATCGCGTTCTCATGCGGCTTGCGCAGCGGCGCACACAGCAATCCCGCCTCCTGCGCCTCGCGCCACGGCACATTCTCATAAGTGAATGCGCGCACAAAACGCTGCACCGCCTCCATCCCTTCGTCGCGTTTCTGCGTTACAGGCCCAGTGCCGGGAATGAAGCGGCCGCCCTTGGGCATCGCGGAACTTTCGGCAGTGAAACCGGCGGCCATGCCGTAGCGTTCGAGTAACTTGATTAGCCGTTCACCGTCATCCGGCCGATTGCCCAGGCTCGCCATCACCCAGCGCCCATCTTTGGTATGCGCGATGGACGGATTCGGTGCAATATTTTCACGCGCATGGCGGCAGGTCTGGCGCAACACCAGCGCATGCCGCATCACCCACGTCATAAGGTCAACTTCGGTGGATTTCGCCACCGCCTCGTGGATCGCGCACGACAGGTGTTGGCCCTTTCCGGTGCGAAAGCGATACAGCAGCGCCGCCATGATCGTCATGCTGAGTTGCTCACCGGCGATGTGGTAGGCGTGCCACATCTGCGGTGCAATCGGCGGCAAATCGTACTTGCCGTCGGGGGCTGGATCGTAGCCGCAATTCATCATCACGCCCCCCAGCGCGAGGTGGATCAAGTCCGAAGCCTTGAACTCAGCCCAGGGGCCGTTGTCACCAAAGGGCGTTACTCGCGCGACGATCAGGGAGGGATACTGTTTCTTGAGCGTGTCCGCGCTCAAGCCATATCCGTCGAGTTCTCCCTTGGGCGTGGATTCCAGCAGGATGTCGGCGCCGGCCACCAACTCGCGAAATTTCGCGCGGTCTTTTTCCTGTTTCAGATCAAGCTCGATTGAGCGCTTGCCGCGGTTGTACTGCCAGAAGAACAGCGAGCCGTTGGTATCCGCCTTGTCCTGATAAAAAGGCCCGATACGGCGCGTGGGACTGCCGCCGGGCGGCTCCACCTTGATCACGTCGGCACCCAGCCCGGCCAGTGTCAGACCGCAGTATTCGGCCTTTTCGTCGGCGAACTCGATGACGCGGATGCCGGCGAGCGATGCCGGGCCGGAAGCGGAAGGTTCGTTTTGTGCTGCCATGGTAATCATCCCTTTAGTCTTAACGATGGGGGATCATCAAAGTGAAATGTTTTCGTCCACATTGCGCTTCTTGTTGTCCTCCCCTCAACAACAGGGGGGCAGCTTACACCAGCAACGCCGAGCCGAAAAGCGCCGGCATGGCAGGTTGGACTCTTGTATTGACAGCTTGGCTGCAAACCGAATAACCCTCAAACTGTAGGGTGCGCATCGCGCACCATCAACCTTCGTAAACGCGTGCGCGGTGCGCACCCTACAAACAACTTAAAGGAATCCAATATGTCCTGGAAATTTGAACTGCTGATGAAGCCGGACACTGAACAGTTCATCACCGAAGGTCCGGTATGGGACGGTGAGCATATCTACATCACGCAAATCCGCAAGAACCGCATCCTGCGCTACGATCCAAAAACAAACGCGATCGACGAATGGCGCAGCGGCACCAACCGCACCAACGGCCTCGCCTTCGACGCGCGCGGGCGGCTGTTCGGTTGCTGCTCGGGGGGCCGGGCGATCGTGCGCTTTGATCCCGATGGCAAGAACGTGGTCATCGCCGACCGCCTCGACGGCAAGAAACTCAGCACGCCGAACGATCTTGCCATCGATCGCAAAGGCCGCATCTGGTTTACCAATCCCGTCAATGACGGCAATTGGGACAAGACCGAAGTCGAAGAACTGGATCACCGTTCGGTGCTGCGCGCCGATCCGCAGAAAGACGGCAGCTACACCGTGACGCGCGTGACCTTCGACACCACGCAGCCCAACGGCATTCTGGTCTCGCAAGACCAGAGAACGCTGTATGTCGCCGAGAGCGGCGCCGCCCTCGGCATACCGAGGCAGTTGCGCGCCTACCCGATCAAGGAAGACGGCAGCCTCGGCACGTATGACGCGCTCTTCACCTGGGGCGAGGACGCGCGCGGCGTGCATCGCGGCATCGATGGCATGTGTCTCGACGCCGAAGGCAACA
>JANMXV010000142.1:0-3615 GCA_031381325.1 Betaproteobacteria bacterium
CGACAACGGCCCCGGCATTCCGCCGGAGGAACGCACACGCGTATTCGACCGTTTCTATCGCCGGGAAGCATCGGACGAATCGGGCACAGGGCTTGGACTTGCGATCGTTAAACGCATTGTCGAGCGCCATGGCGGGCGCATTACATTATCGGACGCAGCGGGCCACGGGCTTTGCGTTCGCGTCGAATTGCCTGGCACCGCAATTTAAACGTCGTCGTCACGCAACGGCGCCAGCTCGGCTGCACGTAACGGCAGAACGGCAGGAATACGCATTGATACAATGTAAATTACGTAACCTATTGATTTATATAAATATTTTATTTTTCTCGCTTAAGGGCCGCTTAAGCTCCGGCGCTTATTCTTCATGTCATGGAAGCGCTCGGCAGTTGTGCATCAATTGAAGCCTGCTGCATCCGCGCGCTCCACTGTTTAACTACTGCCATGGAGAACATCATGATCCTGAATTCGAAAACCTTTATCAGCAGTCTCGCTGTCGCTGGATTTGTGGGCGCACTTACCGCCGGCGGCATCACACATTACAGTGCGACACCCGTACATGCGCGTAGTGCGGTAAGCGACGTGCAACCGGCACCTGCCATATCTGCGCCTGCCGTAACGACAGCGACAGCGACGGGCGTACGCAACCTGCCGGACTTCACCACCCTGGCCGATCAATATGGTGCATCCGTTGTGAACATCAGTGTTGCCAAAAATAACCGCAAGGTCGGTGTTGAGTTGCCGGGGCTGGACCGCGATAGTCCGTTCTACGATTTTTTCCGGCGCTTTCAAGGCCAAGCGCCCGAAGCTCAGGCGCCGTCGGGCGGCATCGGATCGGGATTCATCGTCGGCTCCAATGGCATTATTCTCACCAACGCACACGTGGTGGCGAATGCCGACGAGGTGACAGTCAAGCTCACCGATCGGCGCGAGTTTAAGGCGAAAGTCCTCGGCGTTGATACACAGACTGATGTGGCGGTGCTGAAAATCGAAGCCACCGGTCTGCCTGCGGTGAAGATCGGCAACCCGGACAATGTTCGCGTCGGTGAATGGGCAATAGCCATTGGATCACCGTTCGGCTTTGAAAATACCGTAACTGCCGGCATTGTCAGCGCCAAGGCGCGTGCGCTGCCGGACGGCACCTTCGTGCCGTTCCTGCAGACCGACGTCGCAGTCAATCCGGGGAATTCAGGCGGCCCGCTGTTCAACATGAATGGAGAGGTCATCGGTATCAACTCGCAAATCTATAGCGGCACCGGCGGCTACCAGGGACTGTCGTTTGCGATTCCGATTGATGTTGCAGTCAATGTAAAAGACCAGTTGGTGCAGTCGGGCAAGGTCAGTCGCGGCCGTCTTGGCGTCACCATTCAGGATGTCAATCAGGCACTCGCCGCTTCCTTCGGTCTCAAGAATCCCGTCGGCGCTCTGGTGAGTTCGGTGGAAGCGGGCAGCCCTGCGGAAAAAGCCGGTATCCAGCCGGGCGACGTGGTGCTCAAAGCGGATGATCGTGAAATCAAGCGCACGCTGGACCTATCCGGCCACATCGCGAATCTGAAACCGGGCACGACCGCAAGACTTGAAATCTGGCGCAAAGGGGCGGCACGCAATATCACGGTGACCGCAGGCGAAATGAAGGCAGCCAAGACCGCTGCGGTTGCGTCACCGGCTGACGACGAAAACCGGCTCGGCGTGGCCGTGCGGGAACTGAACGCAGATGAGCTGAAACAGGTGCATCTACCGAGCGGCCTGCTGGTCGAAGACGTTAGCGGCCCCGCCGCCCGTGCCGGCATCCGCCCCGGTGATGTCGTGCTCGCCGCCAACGGCATGCCCGTCAAAGGCGTGGATGACTTGCGCGCACAGGTCAGTAAATCCGGCAAGAGTGTTGCACTGCTGGTGCAGCGCGACGAGGCGCGAATTTTTATTCCGGTGACGCTGGGCTAACGCTCTGCGCCGGTGAAAGGGCGTGGCCTTAATTCCGGCGCAGGCTTTTCAGCCTGCGCCGGTTTCTTATATACCAGCGCTGATCGACGACAGAGTTGCCGCGCAAATACCCGCTAGAATCCAGTCTCCGCTAGTGCCGGGTACTCACGCTACATCAACTGCAATAAACACAGATAAAATTAACACCGGTATATTTTGTTCTTGACATCATTCGTGTTCGTCCGTGGTGAAAAAAGTGCATTTGAATTTTTTGCTCAGCGCCGCCGCTCTCGTACTCGCAATTACTTCGGCGAGCGCTTTCGAGCAGCCTGCTTCGACAGGACAGGCCTATCCAACGCGTCCCATTCGACTGGTGGTGCCGTTTCCCGCCGCGAGTCCCAGCGATGTGCTGGGACGTATGATTGGGCAACGCTATGCCGAGGTGTTCGGCCAGTCCGTGATCATTGATAACCGTCCCGGCGCGGCAGGTATCGTCGGCGCGGAGATGGTCGCCAAAGCGGCGCCCGACGGTTACACGCTGCTGATGGGCGGCACCGGTGCGCTGGCGATCAATCCGGGGTTGCGTGCGATCATGCCGTACGATCCGCAAAAGGATTTCGCACCGGTGTCGCTGTTCGCATCGGTGCCTTTTATCCTGGTGGTGAGTCCGTCGGTGCCGGCCAATTCGGTGAAAGAACTGGTGGCGCTGGCCAAAGCCAAGCCGCGCCAGTTGAACTACGCGTCATCGGGCAACGGTTCGCCGACGCAACTTGCGGCAGCATTGTTCAACACGCTCACGGGTACGGAGATGACACATGTGCCGTACAAAGGCACCGGGCCGGCTACGGTTGATCTGATTTCAGGGCAAACACATCTCATGTTCAGCGGCATTACCGTGTTAATGCCGCATGTCAAAGCGGGACGGTTGCGCGGCATTGCGGTGGCCAGCGTAAATCGTTCAATGCTGTTGCCCGCGCTGCCCACGATGATTGAAGCGGGCGTGCCGGGTTTCACCGCCGCCACCTGGACCGGCGTGCTCGCGCCGCGCGGCACTGCGGCTACGATTGTGTCGCGGCTGCATGGCGAGGTGGTCAGGATGCTGGCCGACGGCGGCATACGTGAGCGGCTTGCGGGTTTGGGCGCTGATCCGGTGGGCAATACACCCGAGGAGTTTCGCATCTACATTCGCGACGAATTGACGAAGTGGGTTAAGGTGATCAAGGCGGCGGGGATTAAAGAGGAATAATGCGGCGTTCAGCCGAAAGATTAACGATCTGGATTCTGGCGTGCGCCAGAATGACGTGCAGGTAAGGGAGGATTTTTGTGCAAGCGCTAAAAGGCATTAAGATCGTTGATCTCACGCGCGTGGTCGCGGGCCCGTATTGCACTTACCAGCTTGCGCTGATGGGCGCGGATTGCATCAAGCTCGAGCAGGTCGGGCGCGGCGATCCGGTGCGCCACAGCGGCGCGGGCAGCGATGCGCACTTCTGGAAGCATGGCATGGCCACCAACTTTCTGCCGCAGAACGCCAACAAGCGCTCGCTGACGCTTAACCTCAAGCATGACGAAGGGCGCGCGATTTTTCTCAAGCTCGCGGCAAACGCCGATGTCGTCGTCGAAAATTTTCGCAGCGGCGTGATGAATAAGCTCGGCATCGGCTATGAGACGCTGCGTGCGACGAATCCCAAACTGATTTTC
>JANMXV010000156.1:0-6776 GCA_031381325.1 Betaproteobacteria bacterium
AGGATAAATCATTGTAAGTGTTTATTTTTAATGAGTTATTTATCCATATACAACAATTAAACTTCATCCTATTGCAGCTTCTGCGAGTTCTATCGTTGCCGTCATCCGTGACCGCGAGGCAAAATGGCACATTCGGTGTAACCCGTTCCACCATCTGACAGTCACCCATTAAAGGAGCAAGCAACATGGCAAACGACGATCTGACAGTAGACGATGTGCGCAAGATGGCCGCGGACATCGGCATGACGCGCCTGAACGATGGGCAGTTGCAGGAACTACTGCGTTCAACAAAAGCGGCGCGCGCGCGGCGCGACTCTCTGGCCACGAGCACACTCACCTACGCTGACGAGCCGGCGCATGTTTTCAGTCTTAGCACGGGAGATCAAAAATGAGCGCAATGGGTGATTTGGCCTGGCTCAGCGTCGCCGAAGCCGCGGAGTTGTTGCGCGCGAAGAAGCTCTCACCCGTTGAGTACGCGACCGCGCTGATAGCGCGCAGCGAGCGTCACGACAAACACTACAACGCCTATCTGCGCGCCACACCCGAGCTGGCTCTGGATGACGCACGCCGCGCAGAAACCGAAATCATGCGCGGCGAGTGGCGCGGACCGTTTCACGGTGTGCCGTACGGCCTGAAAGACATCGTCGATTACACGGGTCTGCCGACGACCGCGCATTCGAAGATCCTGCAGGACAATGTGGCAAAGGCCGACGCGGTGGTGACGCAAAAACTGCGCGCGGCCGGCGGCGTGTTCATGGGCAAACTGTCGACGCATGAATTCGCCATCGGCGGGCCGTCGTTCGATTTGCCGTGGCCGCCCGCGCGCAATCCGTGGAACCGCGATCACTTTTGCGGCGGCTCATCCAGCGGTTCGGGCGCCGCGACTGCCGCCGGCTTCCTGCCCGCTGCGATCGGCACCGATACCGGCGGCTCGGTACGCAACCCAGCGTCGATGTGCGGGGTCATCGGTATGAAGCCCACGTACGGGTTGGTCAGCCGGCGCGGCGTGGTGCCGCTGGCGTTTTCGCTCGATCACGTGGGCACGCTCACGCGCACGGTACGCGACAACGCGCTGATGCTCGATTTGATCGCCGGCCACGATGCGCAGGATCCCGGCAGCGCGAATCACAGCACCGGCGGCTACACCGCACAACTAGGCCGCGATATCAAAGGTATTCGTGTCGGTGTGCTTCGACACTTCTACACGCGCGACATGCAGGCCGATCCCGAAATCGCAGGCGGCATCGAAGCCGCCGCGAAACGGCTGACGGAACTCGGCGCGGTGGTGCGGGAAATTTCCACCGCGCCGCTCGGCGAATATATTGCGTGTAATCGCACTATACTCACCAGCGAGGCCTTCGCGGTACATGAAAAATGGATGCGCGAACGGCCGCAGGACTATGGTGCGCTTGCCCGGGAACGTTTAATGTCGGGCGCGTTCGTACGCGCCGCGGATTACGTCAACGCCACGCGCCTGCGCCGCAAACTGACGGACGCGTTCCACGCGCTGTTTTCCGATGTGGACGTCATCATCACCGCGAGCTCAATGGACCCCGCCTGCCGCATCGACGACCCGAAAGCGGTCGAGTACACCTACGGCCGGCAGTCACGTGCGCCGTTCAATATCACTGGCAGTCCGGCGTTATCCGTACCCACGGGGTTCAGCAAGAACGGCCTGCCGCTGGCGATGCAGATAGTCGGCAAGCCGTTCAGCGAGGCGCTTGTTTATCGGGTGGCGTATGCGTACGAGCAGGCAAGCGAGTGGATAACGATGCACCCGGCACTGTTGGCGAGTGACGCGTTCACCCCTACTCCAGCTTGATTCCCGCACGCTTCACCACGTCGGCCCACTTCGCCGCTTCGCGGCGCACGTGCTGGTCGAACTGTTCAGGCGTGCCACCCGTTGCTTCCAGGCCCATGGCGATCAGCTTCTCGCGCACCGCCGGTAGCGCAAGCGCCCTGTTGAACTCGGCGTTGAGCCGGGCGACCACCGCCGCGGGGACGCCCGCCGGCGCGATCACCCCGCTCCATGCGGTCATCTCGAATCCGGTAATGCCGGACTCGTCGATGGTCGGCAACTCCGGCGCGGCGCGCGAGCGTGCGGCGGACGTCACCGCCAGGCCGCGCACGCGGCCTGCCCTCACGTGCGGCAGCACCGCCGCGATATTTTCCAGCATCAGATGCACCTGTCCCCCGATCATTTCCGTGATCGCCTGCTGCGCCCCCTTGTAGGGAACAAACGACATTCGCGTTCCGGTCATGAGCTTGAATAGTTCGCTCGACAGATGGTTGCTCGAACCGATCACACCGGCATGCAACAGTTTGCCCGGATTGGCGCGTGCATGTTCCACCAGCTCCTTCACCGAGCGCACCGGCATCGCCTCGTTGACCACCAGAACGTTCGGGGTGGAATAGGCGTAGACGATTTTGCGCAGATCCTTGTCGGGATCGTAGGGCAGCTTAAGCAGGATGCGATTGATCGCCATGGTCTGGATATTCCCCGGCCCGAGCGTGTAGCCGTCCGCGGGCGCCTTGGCGACCAAATCGGTGCCGATAGAACCGCCCGCACCCGCACGATTGTCGACGACCACTTGCTGCCCCAGCAACCGGCTGACTTCGGCGGCTAGAATGCGCGCGCCGACATCGGGGGAACCGCCTGGCGCCGAGGGCACGATGTAGCGAATCGGGCGCTCCGGATACCGCGCAAACGCATTGCCGCCTGCATAGGCCGCCACCCAAGAGACGTAAGCTATTGTTTTAATTAATCTTTTTATCATTAGATTCACCATGAAGTCGTAGGGCCGCTGGCCCATGAGAAAGATGCTAAACGCATAAATGGTACGACCGACAGAGCACAAGGATCACACGCATTCGTCGCACCGGTCTTACGATGTGATGGGAGCTGCCGCTGTTCTATGTTTGTTCTATGTTCTATGGCGCGTTACTGTTGCGGGATGCCGGCGTCCTTGATCACCTGCGCCCAGCGTGCAATCTCTGCGCGAATGAACTGCTCGAACTCCTCGCGGCTGGTTGGCGCGCCTCCCATCACCAGTTCGTTCAGCCGCTGCTGAACGTCAGGCATACGCAATACCGTGTTGAGGTCGGCATGCAGCTTGTCGAGCACCGCTGCGGGTGTGCTGGCTGGCGCGCATACGCCTTGCCACGACTGGACGTCGTATCCGGGAAGGCCTGCCTCCTGCATCGTCGGCACCGAAGGAAACTGCGAGGCACGAGTCGCACCGGTAACTGCGAGCGCCCGCAAGCGTCCCGATTGAATCGGCGCCACCATTGCCGGGAAATTCGAAATATTGAACGGAACCTGGCCACCGATGGTGTCGGTGATCCCCTGCGCCCCGACCCTATATGGGATATTCACGATATCGATCTTTGCCATCAATCTCAGCAATTCCATCGAGAGCTGCGGCGACGTGCCAACAAGCCCGGAGGAGTAGCTCACCTTGCCCGGGTGGGCCCTGGCGTAGGCGATGAACTCCTTGATTGTTCGTATCGGCACCGACGGGTGCGCGGCGAGGATGTTCGGAGTCATACCGATGCGCGTGACCGGTGCGAGATCGCGCAGTTGATCGTACGGCATGCTCGCGAATAGCGACACGGCGATCGCACTCGAAGCGATATTGCATTGGACCAGCGTGTGCCCATCGGGCGTCGATTTGGCGACGAACGCGGTGCCGAGAACGCCGGCGGCGCCCACCCGGTTATCAACGATGACCTGCTGGCCCCACATCCGGGTGAGACGGTCGGCGAGTATACGGCCCACGATGTCGGGCGAGGCGCCCGCGCCAAACGGAACGACGTAACGTACGAGCTTACTCGGAAAAACCTGTCCTGATCCCGGCCCGGCGGTCTGCGCCCATGACGCGAGCGGGCACATCCATAACGCAGTCGCGATTGAGAAGATCACCCCTCGACGTGCTTCGATCACACAGCGCATCACGGCTCCTCCTCCGGTTTTTGGCCAGCGTATGGGAAATTTAAACACCTTTTTCACCAAACGGGACAGTATCCCCGTCCCGTCGATCAGTCAACCGCGAGAAACCCCAAACTTCGATGCTACGCCGCAGTACGGGCAACACCAAGCCTTGCTCTGCTCACTTGCCCTTGAAAAAAGGCAGCACCGTATCCACGAATAATTGCGGAGTCTCCAGGTGCATAAAATGCCCGGTATCGGCCACCACATACTTCGAACCGGTGATCGCGTTAGCGACGCGCTGTGCCATCTCAGGTTTGCGCAGCGCATCGTACACGCAGCCGATGACCAGCGTAGGCGCCTGAATCTTCGCGTAATCCGGCGTGAGATCCACGGTACTCATCATGTACGCTTGAGCCTTAAACGAAGCCGGCGTATTGCAAACCCAACGCGACTGGTAGCGCTGAAAACGTTCCCGATCCAGTGCGCGCAGGTTCTCGGGGTAAGAGCGGTCATGGCTCGCATTCATGACAACGCGTATCCCCTCGCGCTCGACCACAGCGGCGCGTTCCAGGCTTTGCGCGCTACGTCCGACATTGCTGCCGGCGAGGGGGCTGGCCAGGACCAGCTTCGCAAGCCGCGCGGGATGACGCGCGGCAAATCCTACCGAAAAATCACTGCCCATCGCGCAGCCGGCCACATGCACCGGCGCGGTGATTTTCAACGCATCCAGCAATCCAGCCAGGTCCGCCACCACCGACTCGAAGCTCAGTTCGCGCACCTTCTCCGAAAATCCGAAACCGCGCTGGTCGTAACGCAGGACGCGGAATTCCTTTTCCAGTCCAGGCAATGCGTCCGCATAACTCTCGATGCACCCGCCGGCTTCATGAACCAGCACCAGCGTGTCTTTTCCCGATCCACTCAATTCATAGCGCAGGCTGGCGCCGTTCGCTTCGATCCAGGGCATCGCATTCCTCCTATGAGATGACAAACATTTCTATTGCTGCGCGAGTCCGGCGTCCTTCACCACCTGCGCCCAGCGTTTGGTCTCCGCGCGAATGAATGCGCTGAAGTCCTCGCGGCTGGTCGGCGCAGGGTCGATCACCAGTTCGATCATCCGTTGTTGCACGTCCGGCGCCAACAACACTTTGGTAAGGTCCGCGTGCAATTTGCCCAGCACCGGCGCCGGCGTACCCGTGGGCGCGCATACGCCGTACCACGAAGTCACCTCGTAACCCTTCTGCCCTGACTCGTCCATGGTTGGCACCGACGGCAATTGTGACGCGCGCTTTAAGCTCGTCACCGCCAGCGCACGCGCACGGCCCGATTGGATCGGGGGCAGAAACGCGGGAATATTGGAAATACTGACCGGAATCTGTCCTCCGATCAGGTCGGCCAACGCTTGTGGAGCACCCTTGTATGCGATGTGTACCACATCGATGCGGGCCAGGGTTTTGAGTAACTCCATCGCCAGATGCGGCGAAGTCCCCGCTGCCGACGAGCCGTAGCTCAGTTTGCCGGGGTTCGCCTTGGCGTGAGCGATGAATTCCGCGACGGTGGCCGCCGCCATGGCGGGATGCACGATCAGCACGCTGGCGGTGGTGCCGATGCGGGTGATCGGCTCGAAATCGCGTTGCGCATCGTAGGGTAGCTTCGCATACAGGGACGCAGCGATCGCGTTTGACGCAATGTTGCACTGAAACAAGGTATAGCCGTCGGGCGCCGCGCGCGCCGCGATTCCCGCGCCGACCGTGCCGCCCGCGCCGGAGCGGTTGTCCACCACCACCTGCTGGCCCCATAGGCGGCTGAGACGATCGGCGAGTAAACGGCCCACGATGTCGGGTGAAGCGCCGGCGGGAAATGGAACGATATAGCGCACCGGCTTGGAAGGGTACACTTGAGCAAACGATATTCCTGCGCACCAGCCGTACGACTGCGCCACGGCTACGGCCCCTACCAGCAGGAATTTCATGTTCGGCATTGCACTTCCCTTCACAGTTTGGCGAGAAGTTGCGGACGCGCTGCTTAATAGCGGCCAAAAGCTGGATTGCCCATCGTTTAGAAATTGACCATGGGTGAGTAAGCGGCGCACCGAAGGACAGAACACGCACGTCTGCAATCTCAGACCATCGACTGACCCGGCCGCTTGAGGTAAATGTCCTTGATGCCGTCCGCTGCCCAGCACGCCAGAGTGCCTATGGTCTCGGTCGGGCCTACCGCTGCGTTCTGCGGATACGCACTGCCGCCGACCACGAACAGATTCGGGACATCCCAGGATTGCAAATGCTTGTTGACCACGCTGGTAGCGGGGTCGGCGCCCATCACCGCGCCACCGATATTGTGCGTACTCTGATAGGGAACGATGCTGTACTTTGTCGGCACAGCGCGCGTTGCGTAGCTGGATGGCGCCATGGCCTTCGCAATTTCGACGCAGCGCTCATTCATGAAGGTGAGCATTTTCTGCTCGTTCTTGTGCCAGTCAAAAGTCATGCGCAGCAGCGGCAACCCGTTGGCATCGCGATAGGTTGGGTCGAGATCAAGATAGTGCTGGCGATAGCTCTGGCACGAGCCGTGGATACCGATACTGAAGCTGCGGCGATAATTGTGCGCAACCGCCTTTTTCCACGCGCCGCCCCAGCGCGGCGTGCCGTGAGGCACCGGCTTGGATTTGATCGGCGTGGCGCCGGGGCTCGATACCGCGATTTAGGCGCTGCCGACGAACCCGAGTTCGGAACGATCGATCTCTTCTCCGTTGAAATCGTCAAATTGGGTGCTGGTCATGCCGCCGCCGATGAACGGATTGAACTCGCGATCATCAAAGAAGACCTCAACTTTGCCGCCGGTCTGG
>JANMXV010000214.1:0-15350 GCA_031381325.1 Betaproteobacteria bacterium
CGCCGCGTGAGTTCATGCGCCGAGGTGCTGGTTTCGCGGATGCGGTCGGCGATTTCAATAAACCAGCGCGTGTCGGTGGTTGAATCGCCGCGATTGGCTGCGACCGTGGAATCCAGCGCCAGCTTGCGGATGCGCGCCGCCATATTACGCAGCTCGTCGAGCATTTCATCGATGGCCAGTGAATGTTCGCGCACCACTTCCTGGTGCCGCGACATTTCTTCCGACGCCTTGGAAAAATCCATCATCCGGCCGGTCACGGTATCGAGCTGATTTTCATAGGCCTTGATAAAATCCGGCAGCGATAACCAGGTTGAGCCGCCCGCGCCGTCGGAATTGCTCTTGAGCAGGCGCACCGCGTCATCCATCTGCTGGCCGGTTTTGGTCATCACCACGCGAAAGCTTTTACCGATGCTCGCGGCGGCGGCTTCCGATTGCTCGGTAACCTCATCCAGCATGGCGCGCGCCTGCTGAAGATTGCCGCTCGCCGCCTGCGACGCGCCCAGCCATAGACTCAACATGCCGCGCAGCACGGTGGTCGATTCCGATGTCCCATCGGCGTGCTTGCGCTCCGCCGATTGTGATGTCGCCTGCCGCGATTGCACGCCGTCGGTATGGCTTTTGATCAGCCAGAAAATCAGAAACACCGAGATCGCGGAAAAAACCAGCGACACCAGCGCCACCCACACAGGCATCGCCCACACCCCCCACGCCCACGGGATGAGCACAGCGGCCACACACAGCAACAGTATCTTTACCGGACTCTCGGACTTGCCATCATCGAGCATGATGTGCATGGCCTAGTCTCCCAGTACCACGTCAAGCGCGAGCAGTGAAATCAGCTCGCGCATGCGCTGCGATGCACGCACGATACGCACCGATTTCCCCTGCTCACGGGCGCGCACCACGGCGACCGCAAGCAACTGCGCCAGTGCGGTATCGGGTCGCGATACAGCTTCGGCGTCGAGTTCCAGAACCGAGTCCGCAGCATCCAGCCGGGAGCGAACCACGCTCCACACCTCAGCGATATCGCGTATGCCGGCGTCGGCGGACAGTGTATAGATAGATAGGGACACGATCTTTCTTGGTAGGGGTGGTGCTGATTTTGCGACTAACTTTGACACTCACGCGCCAGATCTATTTCAGTGAAAGCCAAAACGAATTATAAACGCCGCTAGCGCTATGGTGACGGTCGCGCTCGAGCGTTGCTGCGATTAATCACAAATAAACGATGGGGCGTCCCGCAAAGTTCAGCAGTCCGCCCCAACGGCAAGCTCAGACACATCGGGGAACGCCATCTTGTACTGCACACGCCCGCTGCCATCGTGGCGTCTATATTTATAACAAAATAGTTTAAAAACAAATACTTATGAATAATCAGGCGCGCCGCATCTCGCGCATATTGCGGGCGTATTGTCCGTCCTTGCGCTTCAACGCCTTGGTCACCGCCAGCGTCGCGCCAAAAGTAGGTATCACCGCCGAATGCTTACCCGCGCCGCCGATTATGGCAATCAACAAGTTGTCCGGGTTATGCACCATGGGCACCGGCGCATCTTCGCCGGCATTCTTATAGACAGAGGCAAACGCCACTCTAAATCGCCGGTCGATGTTTTCCCTGGAAAAAGTACCCAGCGGAATCTTTGCGTGTTCAGCAATGAACTTCTTCGCCTCTTTTTTGCTGATGCCGTCATTGGCAACCGTCGCGGCGTGCTCCGGGCCCATCACGATCAGCGGCGTTGCATCCGCATAATAAATGTCGTTCGACCCCGTGCTAATCAGGGTGCCGGCGATGGTCTTGAGTATGCCCGCGCCGGAAATGCTTTCGTGATCGTTCACATTGTGCGGGCACTCGGCGCCGATGACGGTGACGCAACTCGCTTCCTTGGGAAAACCACGCTCCACGTGCAGCGGCTGCCACGGATTGCCCGCCTCGTTTTCGGCCACACAATACGAATACTTGTTTGGTCCGCCAAACGTGGACATGTCACCGATCCCTGGAATCGCCCCGCCAATATTCAATAAGATCAAACGGATAGCACGGCCTATCGTGGCGTTGCTATGCGTGCCGGGTCCGAACGCGTTGTGACCGCTATTCATGCCCAACTCTTTAGCCATCGGGCCGTTCACGATCACCAGCGGCGAACACATATGCGTGGTCGCCTGGATGCCATAAAGATTGAACACCTCGTCGCACATGGCCTCAACGGCCAGCACGATCAGCGGGAAATACTCCGGCTTGCAGCCCGCCATCACCGCGTTCGCCGCCAGCCGCAACGGCGTGGCTTCACCGTAGCGCGGCGCGATCTTGGCGACCGGCTCGTTCCACGGACGGTCGCAATATTCGAGCATCGCGGCTACGCGTTCTTCGGTCGGCGGAATCAGCGGCAGGCCGTCGCCCCAGCCTTTTTCCATGTACAGCGCGTTGATGGCGAAGAAATCATCCTTCGTCTCGAGGCTTGCATCGGGCGCTTTCAACAAGTCGCTTAAGTCACTCATTGGGCGTATTCCTTGATCAACTTCACGAATTCAGGGATCGCCACTTCGGCGCGCCCTTCGACTTTCTCCAGCGAGATGCCGCCCAGCGGATGCGGGATCACAATCAGCGGCAGATCCGGCACGCCAAACACGCGCGACTGCGCCTTGCCGAGCTTCAAGAACGGATCGGTGCAAATCACCGCCGTCACCAGACCGCGCTTGCGCAACTCTGCCATGTCGTGGACACTCCACGACGTGCAGGAGCCTCAATCGGCCATGGCGCTGATAACGCAGTCCGCCTTCTCCGTGAGTTCATCAAGCACTGCTTTGCCGGCGGGAATGGAAGGCGACGGCTTGCGTAACGCCACCACCGACGCGACTTTCATTTGCGCTTTCACGCCCTCAACGATAAATTTCAGCAAGTGATCGGCATTGCCCTTGCTGTTGTCCAGCACGCCGAGGCGTATGCCGCCAGCTTGGAAATCGCGCTGTTTGCCGGCAGCCGCAGCCGCCGGTGGCGGCGCTTCGGGGTTCACCAGTCTTACCATTGCATTCATTACGCGCTCCTTGCGTTGAAAACATCAGCCATGAAATGGTGCTTAAGCATCGCGCTGCGGCAACGCACGAACTTAGCTTAACGCAACTGCAAATTGATCACGCCTGCACCGCCCAACTTGACCAGCGACTCCGCCGCCGCAGCGCCGAAACGTTTGGCAAAGCGTTCCGCGACATTTTCGCGCGGCGTGAAATCCACAATGTCTTCGGCCTTGATTACATCACGCGCAACCTGTTCGACACTGCCGAGCGCATCGGCGAGACCGAGTTCGATGCTTTTCTGCCCCACCCACACCAAGCCGGAAAACATATCGGGGGTCTCTTTCAGGCGCTTGCCGCGGCCTTTACGCACGACCTCGATGAATTGCTCGTGGATCTCGCTAAGCATTTGTTTTGCATGAGCTTTTTGTTCATCATTTAAGGGCGAAAACGGGTCAAGAAAGCCTTTGTTTTCTCCCGCCGCGAGTAAACGCCGTTCGACGCCGAGCTTTTCCATGGTTCCGGTAAAACCGAAGCCATTCATCAACACCCCGATCGAGCCGATCATGCTCGCTTTGTTGACGTAAATTTTGTCGGCCGCCACCGCCACGTAATAACCACCTGAAGCGCACAAATCTTCAACCACCGCGTAGAGCGGCTTATCGGGATATTTCGCGCGCAGGCGTTTAATTTCGTCATTGATGTAACCCGATTGCACGGGGCTGCCGCCGGGACTGTTGATGCGCAGAACAACGCCTTGCGTGCGCTTGTCTTTAAACGCATCGGCAAGGCCCTGCATCACCGCATCGGCGCTGGCTGCCGAGCCGGGCGCGATGACGCCGTTAATTTCGACCAGCGCGGTGTGTTTATCATGTAACCCGTCTTTTTTGCCGAACCAGCCCATCGCGATAAACAGCACGATGAACAAATACGCAAAAATCAGAAACTTGAAAAAGATGCCCCAGCGGCGCGCGCGGCGCTGCTCCGTCACTGCGGCCAGTGCGACTTTTTCGAGGACGGCGCGTTCCCAGCCGCTGGTATTATTTTCAGACATTTTGGATTTCCTTAATCAGTAGAATCTGTCCATCGCGTTCTTCAATGGCGACAGGTTTCAAACGCTTGCCCGGACACGGCCCCTGCACGCACACACCCGTGTTCGGCAGATACATCGCGCCGTGTGTGGCGCAGATCAAGTATAGCTTGGAATAGTCAAAAAACGCGCCGTCCATCCAGTCCATTTCCACCGGCACATGCGCGCAGCGATTCATATACGCGTAAACCTTGCCGTAGTAGCGCACCGCAAACGCGGCTTGCTCACCCTCGGCCGTTTGCACTTGAAAGCGCACGCCGGCGCCGCCGTCTTCGAGCGCATGGCTTGCGCAAATTACGCGTGGTTCATCAGCCATGGGGACAATTCGGGGAACGTATTCAGACAGGCCACCGGATGATGCTTTAGCAAATTCTCACGTGGATGCGCACCGTAGGCCACGCCCACGCGGGCGACTTCAGCGGCGACCGCCATTTCCATGTCGTGAGAGGTGTCGCCGATCATCAGCGCACGTTCGCGTGTAGCGTTCAGCTCGTCCAGCAGCCACAACAACATGCCCGGATGCGGCTTGGAAAAGCCTTCGTCGGCGCAGCGTGTGGCGTGAAAAATTTTGTTCAAGCCAGTGGCATCCAGCGCGCGATCCAGCCCGCGACGGCTTTTACCGGTGGCCACTGCCAGTAAGAACCCCGCGTCGTGCAAAGCGCTCAACATCTCTGGCGCACCCGTGAATAGCGTGGTGTCGCGATCCTGCCTTTGAAAATGATGCCGGTAACGCTCCAGCAGCGCCGGGTAGCCCACCGCGGGCAAGTCCGGCAGCAAGTATTTCAAGGCGTCGGAGAGGCCAAGGCCGATCACATATCGCGCGCGCTCCTCGGTAGGCACGGGCAGTTCGAGATCGGCGCACGCCGTGCGCAACGACAGGGTAATCGCCGCCGCCGAATCCATCAGCGTGCCGTCCCAGTCGAATACCAATAAATCAAATCGCTTCGGCATGCGCTTCATTCAAGTGTATGAGAAAGGCTTCCAACTCATGCGGCAACGGCGCTTCAAAGCGCAGCGGCCTGCTCGTGTCCGGATGCGTAATAGCGGTTTGAGAGGCGTGCAAGAACATTCTCTTAAGTATTTGTTTTTTAAGAATTTTATTTAAAGGGAAATCACCGTACTTGTCGTCACCCGCAAGCGGAAATTCGAGGTGCGCCAGATGCACTCGTATCTGGTGCGTGCGGCCGGTTTTGAGTTCGGCTTCGAGCAGGCTGAACGGCGGATTCGAATGCGGCCAGGCTTTACGCAAGTGAAATATCGTGTGCGCCGCCTGCCCTTCTTCATTGACCGAAACGCGGCGCTCGCCATTGGCCAGCAGATGTTTTTGCAAGGGCGCTTTCACTGCGCGCTTTGCGTCACGCCAGTGGCCGCGCACCAGCGCCAGATAAATTTTTTGCACGCGCCCTTCGCGTAGTTGCTCGTGTAAAGCCACCAAGGCGGAGCGCTTTTTTGCAAACATCAACACGCCCGAGGTATCGCGATCGAGCCGATGCACCAGTTCGAGAAATTTTGCTTCGGGCCGCGCTTCGCGCAACTGTTCAATGGCGCCCAAACTGATGCCGCTGCCGCCATGTACCGCCAGACCGGATGGCTTGTTAATCACCAGCAGCGCGGCATCCTCGTACAAAATGTCGAATTTCACGCGCGCGCCGGATTTGCGTTCGGCTGGGGCATCGTGCTGAGCCGTGCGAATGGGCGGAACGCGTACCCGGTCGCCGTCCTGAACCCGGTAATCGGGCCCGATCCGGCCTTTGTTCACCCGGACTTCGCCGCTGCGCAGAATGCGGTAGACGTGGCTCTTCGGCACGCCTTTCAGCCATCGTATCAAGTAGTTGTCGATGCGCTGGCCGGATTCTTCGGCGCCGACTTCCAGCCAGTTTACGGTTTCTTTACTTAACTGCTTCATTTGATTATACTATTTCGCAGTGCAGCATCCAGGTTCCCCCCCGTGTTTTATGCGGGCTTGAAGGAAAACCCCACGTCAACAGCTTCAATGTGTTGTCACAGGGACAGTACTCAAGCCGCAGGATTGCAGAGTCCAGCTTCCACAGTGCGAAGCGGTTAAGTGACCTGTAATCAACGGACGAATGTGGATTGCACCCGTAGTACAGATATTTCAGTTATTACAGTTACCAAAGCCGACCCTGCCCTACCGCGTCAAACACGCAATCGCAGGCCCGGCAATACCGGTTAATTTCGCTCACCACGAAGTAGCGATAGTAGTCGAAATACGCGCTCAAGACACCGTTTGAATATTGCGGACACGCCTAACGTAAGTGAAGCGGATCCGGAACCGGCAAAACCAAAAACTTCGAATCAGCCCTGTACAGTATGTTAAATACCGCAACTGACTGAAGCTAAGTAACGTCCCTGCGTTAAACCGCGGGGGCGACGGATTTGCCCATCCCGTGGCACATTGAGCGCGGGAGAAGAAGAAAATGAAAAGAATGCTGTTTAACGCGACGCAAGCCGAGGAGCTGCGCGTCGCGATAGTCGATGGTCAAAAGCTGGTTGATCTCGACATCGAATCCTCGTCCAAAGAGCAGAAAAAAAGCAATATCTACAAAGGCATTATTACCCGCGTCGAGCCCAGTCTCGAAGCCGCCTTTATCGACTACGGTTCTGAACGTCACGGCTTCCTGCCGTTCAAGGAAGTCGCTCGCGCCTACTTCAAGCCCGGCGTCGACGTCGCCAAAGCCACCATCAAAGAAGCGCTGCGCGAAGGCCAGGAAATTATCGTGCAGGTGGATAAAGACGAGCGCGGCAACAAAGGCGCGGCGCTCACTACCTTTATCAGTCTGGCGGGCCGTTACCTGGTATTGATGCCTAACAACCCGCGCGGCGGCGGTGTTTCGCGCCGGATCGAGGGCGAAGACCGCGCGGAGTTGCGCGACGTGATCGACGAGCTCGAGATCCCCAACGGCATGAGCGTGATTGCGCGCACTGCTGCCATCGGGCGCGAGGCCGAAGAACTCAAATGGGACCTGAATTATCTGCTCAAACTGTGGGAAGCCATCGACGGCGCGGCCAAACCGCAGCATGAGGAGCCCAAAGAAGGCAACGGCAAACCGAAACGCCTGAATCCGCCGCCGTTCCTGATTTACCTCGAAAGCAATCTCGTGGTGCGCGCCATTCGCGATTACTTTCACGACGAAATCGGCGAAATCCTCATCGACACTGCCGCTATCCACGAACAAGCGCAGCACTTCATGTCGCTGGTAATGCCGGCCAAGGTGGGATTGGTCAAGCACTATAGCGACGACGTACCGCTGTTCTCGCGCTTCCAGATCGAGCATCAAATTGAAACCGCGCACTCGCGCTCGGTCAATCTGCCCTCCGGCGGCGCCATCGTCATCGATCACACCGAAGCGCTGGTATCGGTGGACGTAAACTCCGCGCGCGCCACGCGCGGCCACGATATCGAAGAAACCGCCTTCCGCACCAATCTTGAAGCGGCTGAAGAAGTCGCGCGCCAATTGCGGCTGCGCGATCTGGGCGGCCTGGTGGTCATCGACTTCATCGACATGGAAAATCAGCGCAATCAGCGCGAAGTCGAAAATAAATTGCGCGACTCGCTCAAATACGACCGCGCGCGCGTGCAACTGGGTAAGATTTCGCGCTTCGGCCTGATGGAATTGTCACGTCAGCGATTGCGTCCGTCGCTCGGTGAATCCAGTCACGAGCCGTGCCCGCGCTGCCATGGTACCGGCCATATCCGCGGCACCGAATCCACCGCGCTGCACATCCTGCGCATCCTCCAAGAAGAATCGATGAAGGACAACACCGCCACCGTACACGCACAAGTGCCGGTCGATGTGGCAACCTTTTTGCTGAATGAAAAACGCCTCGATATACAACAACTTGAGACACGCCTGCGGGTAACGGTCACAGTCATTCCGAATGCCCACCTGGAAACACCCAACTACACCATCACGCGCCTGCGCCACGACGATCTGAATCAGAGCGAGCCGATGCCGCCCAGCTATGAAATGGTCAAAGTGCCGGAAGCCGCCGAAAAATCCGCTGCGGTGGCTGAAGCCGCCGCGCCGCGTCCCGAAGCCGCAGTCAAAGGCATACTGCCGCCGGAGCGTCCGCCGCTGCAAGCTGCGCCCACGGCGGCAACGGCTGCGCCTGCCGCCCTGACGACGCCCGCGCAAGACGAACAGCCCTCGATTATCGGCAAGATTTTCGGGTGGTTCCGCCGTACGCCCGTCGCAGCGCTTGCAGTAACCGCCGCAGCCCCAACTACCACTGCGACGTCGGCCAATCAGGAAAAACGCGAAGAAGGCCACCGCGACCGCTCGCGTTCAGGCGGCCCGCGCAGAGACCGAGACGGAGGCCGGGATGGGGGTCGCGACGGCGGTCGCAATCGCCACCGCAGTGAACGTGGCGATGAGAGCGGTGAGCGCAGTCGTGGAGAGCGCCCCAATCGTAGTGAGCGCGGCGAACGCAGCCAGCATGCACGCCAGCCCCAAGCGCCCAAGCGCGAGGGCGAAGAAGCACAAGCAGCCCCGGTCGCGGCGGCTGCCGCAGGGGTGTTGGCGCAAGAACAACCCGGCAACGCCAGCCATGCCGGCAATCCGGTTAACGGCGGCAATGGTGAAGGCCGCGGACGCGGACGCCGCCGGGGTCGCGGTCGCGGTGAACGCACCGAAGGACAAGCCCCGGCCAACGCTGCGCAATCATTGGCTGTGGTCGGCGAGTCCGGCGAAGCCGTGCTGTCCGGCAGTGAAAATCAAGCGGAGAGCCCAGGCCGCGGTGAGCGCCGCTACCGTTATCCGCGCACGCCATTTGTGCCACGTCCGCGTACGGGCTTTGAGAACGCAGAAGCGACGTCCGAAGCCAGTCCCGCCATGGGCGATCCACAGGCGCAGACGCCCGCAACACCTGTAGCGCCTGTAGCACCTGTCGTGCCGATGGTACCTACGCCGGTGCCGTCTGTTGTCGTGGCTGAGGTACCAACCGAAGCAGCAACCACAGTCCCGCATGACGTTCAGCCAGCGAGCCTGACCACCCCCGCAGCGGCTGCCCCCGTTATGGCAGTAGCAGCCTCACAGACCGCCGCGCCCGCCGTTACCCTGCCGCTAGTGCAACAAGCATCTGCACCCGTGGCGGTTGCGGCACCGGTGATGGCGGAGGTCGCAGCCGTACCGGCTGCTGCACCCGCCGCGCCGCTCATCGTGCCACCCGCACCCCTTAAGCTCGACGGGTCGAGCGGACTGACGCAAATTGAGACAGCTCAAGACAAGGCGCCATCCGCGCAAGGTCTGGCTGCCGCAATGCCGGAAGCGCCGCGTGTGCGGCGTACTCGCCCTGCTCAGCCGCCGGTCATCAACGAACCGTTGATGCAAGTGGAAACGGATCGGCGCTAACGCTATCGTCCGCCGCGAAGGGCGGCGCCATAGCGCGCGATGAATCCGCATGCGGCGCAGTAAACTCTGCGCCGCATCTTCTGCCTTAATGGCATCGTGCAACTACGCAGCATTTATAAACAAGCGCTCCCGCAGCACCCGCAATTCATCGCGTAGCCTGGCTGCCTTTTCAAACTCCAGATTCTTCGCGGCGTCGAGCATGGCTTTCTCGACTTGTTTGATCTCGCGCGTCATGTCCTTGGTGCCCATCGAATCGTAACGCGCCTGATTCTGCGCGGCTTTTAACTCGATGCGCGCTTCATCGCGGTCGTAAACGCCATCGATGATGTCCTTGATGCGCTTTTGCACGCCGATGGGTGTGATGCCGTTGGCGGTATTGAATATGACCTGCTTGCTGCGCCTGCGATCGGTCTCGCTGATCGCGCGCCGCATCGACTCCGTGATGCGGTCGGCATATAGAATGGCGGTGCCGTTGATATGCCGCGCGGCGCGGCCTATGGTCTGAATCAGTGAACGCTCCGAGCGCAGAAAGCCTTCCTTGTCGGCGTCGAGTATTGCCACCAGAGACACTTCCGGTATGTCGAGGCCTTCGCGCAGCAGGTTGATGCCCACCAGCACGTCAAACTCGCCCAGCCGCAAATCGCGAATGATTTCCACGCGTTCCACGGTGTCGATGTCCGAGTGCAAATAGCGCACCTTGATGCGATGCTCGGAAAAATAATCCGTGAGGTCTTCCGCCATGCGTTTGGTGAGCGTGGTCACCAGCACGCGCTCGCCGATATTGACGCGCAGGTTGATCTCCGACATCAGATCATCCACTTGCGTAGTGGCGGGACGCACCTCGATACGCGGATCAATCAGGCCGGTCGGACGCACCACCTGCTCCACCACCTGCGCCTGATGTTCGTTTTCATAGACCGAAGGCGTGGCTGAAACAAAAACCGTGCGGCGCATCAGCTTCTCGAATTCATCAAAGCGCAACGGCCGGTTGTCGAGCGCGGACGGCAACCGGAACCCGTAGTTCAC
The DNA here is from genome assembly GCA_031381325.1 of Betaproteobacteria bacterium. Taxonomy (GTDB): domain Bacteria; phylum Pseudomonadota; class Gammaproteobacteria; order Burkholderiales; family SG8-41; genus UBA5216. Next base: position 10,495 of record JANMXV010000214.1, read on the forward strand.
CAGGTTTTCCTTGCGCACGCGATCGCCCTTATACATGCCGCCGACCTGCGGAATGGTGACATGACTTTCATCGATAAACATCAACGCATCGGGCGGCAGATAATCAATCAAGGTCGGCGGCGGTTCGCCCGGCTGGCGCCCCGACAAATGGCGCGAGTAGTTTTCAATGCCTTTGCAAAAGCCCATTTCGACCAGCATTTCCAGATCAAAGCGCGTTCGCTGCTCAATGCGCTGGCATTCGACCAGTTGATTTTCTTTCTGGTAGTGCTCGATGCGATCACGCAATTCGTTCTTGATCGCCTCAATCGCGCGCAAGGTGGTCGCGCGCGGGGTGACGTAATGGCTCGACGGGTAAACGGTGAAACGCCCCACCCGTTGCAGGATGTGACCGGTCAACGGATCGAACACCTGAATGCTTTCAACCTCGTCATCGAACAACGTTACCCGCACTGCGTTTTCCGCGTTTTCCGCCGGAAAAATATCCAGCACATCGCCGCGCACGCGGAACACGCCGCGCTTGAACTCCACGTCATTGCGTTCGTACTGCATTTCGGTGAGGCGCTTGATGGCCTCGCGCTGCGCAAGTTTTTCGTTCTCGCGCAGATGCAGAATCATGCCGTGATAATCCACCGGGTCGCCGATACCGTAGATCGCCGACACCGTGGCCACGATAATGACATCACGCCGCTCCATCAGCGATTTGGTCGCCGACAAGCGCATCTGCTCGATGTGTTCGTTGATGCTGGAATCCTTTTCGATGAACAGATCTTTCGACGGCACATAGGCTTCCGGCTGGTAGTAGTCGTAATACGAGACGAAGTACTCCATCGCGTTTTCCGGAAAGAACTCGCGCATTTCGGAATACAACTGTGCCGCCAGCGTTTTGTTCGGCGCCATGATGATCGCCGGCACACCCATGCGCGCAATCACGTGCGCCATGGTGTAAGTCTTGCCGGAACCGGTAACGCCCAACAGCGTTTGATAGGCGAGGCCGTCGCGCAACCCCTCGGTGATCTTGTCGATCGCCTGCGGCTGGTCGCCCGCCGGCTCAAACGTCTGATGCAGCCGGAACGGGCTATCGGGAAACGTCAGCACCTTGAGCGGCTGGTGGCCGATCAAGGGGATTACATTGGAAGGCTGAGCTGGGGTTTTCATCTACGTTTTCGCCGGGTAACCGCATATTTTCTCACGATCTTCGCGTCAAACGCGAATTTGGCCTAGCATCGCAACTGCTTCCACAGGTAAAATATTGTACTGCGCGCATTAACAATCAACCCCTTACACTACTGATATGACTGCTTCGCTACTTGCCAACGTCGAAATGGCTCCCAAAGACCCGATTTTGGGCGTCACCGAAATTTATGTCGCCGATACCAATCCCAAAAAGGTGAATCTCGGTGTCGGCGTTTATACCGACGACGAGAGCAAGGTGCCCGTGTTGAAATCCGTGCGCACCGCCGAGCAAAAGCTCGCAGAGACTGCGATGCCGCGCAACTATCTGCCGATTGACGGCCTGCAGGTCTACAACAAAGCCGTGCAGGAAGTCGTATTCGGCGCCGACAGCGAGGCCGTGAAAAGCGGACGCATCGTCACCGTGCAAACCCTGGGCGGCACCGGCGGCCTCAAGGTTGGCGCCGATCTGCTGCGGCGTCTGAATCCGGGCGCAGAAGCCTGGATCAGCGACCCCAGCTGGGAAAACCATCGCGCTTTGCTGGAATTCGCCGGCTTCAATGTCAATACTTACCCCTATTACGACGCCGCCACGCATGGCCTGCGCTTTAACGACATGCTGACTTGCCTCGATAAGCTACCCGAGGGTGCAGTAGTGGTACTGCATGCCTGTTGCCACAACCCGACCGGTGTGGACCTCACCATGGCGCAATGGGAAAAAGTCATTGCTGTGGTCAAGGCACGCAACCTGATGCCGTTCCTGGATATTGCTTATCAGGGATTTGCTGATGGCCTCGATGCGGATGCCGCCGCCGTGCGCGCCTTCGCTAAAGCTTGCCCGGCGGTATTTGTGTCGAGTTCATTTTCAAAATCGTTGTCGCTGTACGGCGAACGCGTGGGCGCATGCAGCATTGTTACCGAAAATGCCGATCAGGCCGCACGGCTGCTGAGCCAGATCAAGCGCGTGATACGCACCAACTATTCCAACCCGTCCACCCATGGCGGGCAGACGGTGGCTGCCGTGCTCACCACGCCCGCACTGCGCCAGCAGTGGGAACAAGAGCTCGGCCAAATGCGCGATCGCATCAAAACCATACGCCGCGCGCTGGTCGACAAAATTCGTGCGCAGCGCGCCGATTTTGATTTCAGCTACGTGGTCGATCAGCGCGGCATGTTTTCGTATTCCGGGTTGACCAAGGAGCAGGTGCGCCGTCTGCGCGAGGAATATTCGATCTACGCACTCGACAGCGGCCGCATTTGCGTGGCGGCGCTGAACTCGAAGAATGTCGATTATGTGGCAAACGCCATCGCCAAGGTGTTGGTGTGAATTAATTACCGATGGCTATGCCTTCGGCGGTGACATGCGGCGCGGGCAAAATAAATGCACGCAGGGATTTAATCGTGACCGGTTCGCGCAAACAGGCAGAGATTTTCTGTTCGATGCGCGGCCGGTAGTCATCGACGGAAATTGCAAAAGGCAGGACCGCCACAGCCGCGAGCAGCAATCCCGCTGCTATGACGATTCGTTTAACCCATTTCATAGGAATTCCTCTCAACGCGACATTGACCGAAGCCGGTTAAATGACTAGAATGCGCGCTCTTTTCAGTAGTTTACTGAATATTCCCTGATAGCTCAGCTGGTAGAGCGACGGACTGTTAATCCGCAGGTCCCAGGTTCGAGCCCTGGTCGGGGAGCCACTTCATCCAGCTACGTGCGTTCAAGCCGTACACCGCTGCGGTTTACGCCGCCATAGATGCGTTTACTTGGACGGTTGCTCACGTCTCTCATTGCAGCTACCATGATTCCGCTAAGGACATTCGTAGCGTATCTGCGCACTAACTCCCCGGAGGACAGGCCATCATGAGTGAAGAAGAATCCAAAACCAAGGTAGTCATTTTGACGCGCAGCTATCGCATCAAAGGCCAGATTCATCTGCAGCCGGGTGCGCGCGTGACGGATTTTATGATCGACTCCAAGAATTTCATGGCGGTAACTCACGTTGAGATTTGGGATCTCGGCGGCCGCCAGATAATGACCGCGCCGTTCGTGAACGTCAGCCGCGATCATATCGAGATCATTGCGCCCGACAGCGCGTGATGCCTGATATTACTTAACTTATTGTTTTAATTAACTATTTTCAGGCCGCAACTGCAGCCACCGAGGCAATCGCCGAAAATAAATTGGCCACGGTCTGCTGCGTGATGCCGCGCGTGATAAACACAATGCGCGTTTGGTGATCGTCGCTGGGCCACTTTTCCAGTTCAATCGGCGGGTGAAACAAATGTTGCACGCCCTGCACGATCAGCGGGCCTTTGTGCCCCGCCACATTTACCAGCCCCTTCACGCGAAACAAATCCGCGCCGCGCAAGGTCCCCAGCACTTCCATGCATTGCGAAAACGACGCCCAGGTAAACGGCTCTTGGTAACGCAGGCAGAACGAAATAACGTTGGTGTCGTGCCGGTGCGCGTGTCCCTGTTCGTCGTGGCCGTAATGGCCGTGATCTTCCACGTTGTCCGCGCCCATCCAGCGCTCGACGTCTTCCAGCCGTGATTGCGTGCTGCGCAGCGCCACATCAATCAGAAAAGCGAGTTCGATTTCGCCGTTGATTGCGCGCTTCATCGGCGCACGCGGGTTCAACTCGTGCAGTGCGGCTTCCAGCGCCTGCACCTTGGCTTCATCCACGAGATCGGTTTTGGTAATCACCAAGCGATCTGCAAGCGCGGCCTGCTTTACCGGCTCGGACAGTGTTTTGATTTGCTCCAGACCGTTGACCGCATCGACCAGCGTCACCACGCAATCCAGCCGGTACTGCGCTTGCAGCATGGTGTCGGTCATCAGCGTTTGCATCACCGGCGCCGGGTCGGCCAGTCCCGTGGTTTCAATTACCAGCCGGTCGAAATCAATGATCTCGCCGTTGCGCCGCTTGACGAACAAATCACGCATGGTCTCCTGCAAATCACCGCGCAACACGCAGCACAAGCAGCCGTTGTTAAGCAGCATCATCTGTTCGGACGACACTTCCACCAGATCGTTGTCGATGGCTTGCTCGCCCAGCTCGTTGACGATCACCGCGACTCTGTTCATCTCCGGTCGCTTCAACAACTTGTTGACGAGCGTGGTTTTTCCACTGCCGAGAAAACCCGTAACCACGCTGACCGGAATACGTCCGGACAGCGCACTACGGCCTAGAACAGGAGCATCCACGGCTTACTGCGTCCACTCAACGATGTACAAGCCGCCGGTGAAACGGTCCTGGCAATACACGATGCCGCGATCATCGACATACACGTCGTTAATCTGCACCGCGCCTTTGGGCGAAAGTTTCGGCGTGCCCGGCACGAAGTACGCAACTTCCTGCGGCTGATACGGATTAGACAAATCATATGCGCGCAGACCGCCGTTGAAGAAGGTCGCGAGTATGATGTTGTCCGAACGCCACGCGCAATCGGCGGAATAATTTTCCCACACATTGTGCGAGCCGAAGCGCCCGCCGCGTTTGCCGAAACTTTCCGGCGACGGCAGCGGTACAGTGGAAATCGGCACCGGATTGGTTTCGTCGGCACCATTGAGCACCCAGGTGAGCTTGGGCCAGTCTTCGCAGTTGTCACGCACGCACTCTTCAGTGACGATCAGCAGGTCCTTGCTGAACAACGGCAATACGGTATGCACGAAGCCGTTGAACGG
>JANMXV010000185.1:0-2243 GCA_031381325.1 Betaproteobacteria bacterium
GACCTACCAGAAGCATGACGCGCAGGGCTCCAGACCCTGGTTGTCCTGCCTCCGATTAGAGCATCGCCGGGCCGTCGGCCGCGCTGCGCTTCCAGCGCACTTGCTCGGTACGCAACCCTTTTGCGCGCACGGCCAGCTTGCGTGTTTGCGCTACACCCTCGTAGGTGAGCGTCGCCACATAATTGCCGGCGGGTAAACGCGCCATCAGTATCGGGCCATCTACGGTTTGCTCAAGCACGACTTTGCCGCTGGCGTCTGTGACTTTCACCTCGACATCGGCAACGTAGTCGCCCTCCAGCAACGTGAACAAAAACTTCAGATTGAAGTTGGCTTGTTGCGGGCGCAATACGGCGTTCTCCTCAAGTCCCACACCGCCGGTTAGCGTGGGTATAGAGCCGCTTTGTGCCAGCGAACCCTGAGTGGTAGCCACAAAAATAATCAATAAAAACAATAGTTTACGCATTATCATCTCCTTCAGAAACAAGAATAATATGCACACGGTACGGCCCGTGCGCACCGAGCGTTAACGTTTGCTCGATATCCGCTGTGCGCGATGGGCCCGAAATAAAGTTCACTGCGCGCGGCATTTCACCGTCACCGTAAGTGTAACGCAAGCGCTGCCAGGCTTCCTCCATCGACGGCACAATTTGTGAAGTGCGCACCACGGCGATATGGGTTTCGGGCAACAAACTGGCCGCAGGCGGGGTGTGTTCGCCCGATAAGGTCATCAACGTGCCGGTTTCAGCAATCGCACAAAACACCCCGGTCACGCCCACCCTATCGGTTTCGCGCGCGGGGCGCTCCTCCATCAGAATGCCGTTGTTCACCCAATCGAGCGTGCGTAAGCCGCGCCAGCACACTGCCTGCATCGGCAAATTGTATGCACGCAAGTAAGCTGCCGCGATAGCCGGCACGTCGCGCATGTGGGGCGCCTCGGCAATCGTGCTGAGCAGACGCACAGCCTGGTCACGAAATTGCGCGATGAGATCGCCGGTAATGTGCGGACGCGGGCTTAAGGCATGCGCACTGATATGCGCACGCACCAGCGCCTGCGCACCGTCACCGTCCGTCCGGCGCAGTGAGGTGCGTATACGTCCAAGTATATTATCGCGCGCACTCATGCCGTTACTCGCTCACCCGTTAACTCGTTCACCCGTTCACGCCTTTGCGGCTGTCATCCCAACGTCGGCATATTGAACCCGGTCGGCACCGCATTCGCATCCGGCCAGCGCGTGGTGACCACTTTGCCACGCGTGTAGAAACGCACGCCTTCCATGCCATGCACGTGCGTATCGCCGAACAGCGACGAGCGCCAGCCGCCGAATGAGAAGAACGCAACCGGCACCGGTATCGGCACGTTGATGCCGACCATGCCGACTTCGATTTCGCGCTCGAATTTGCGCGCCGCGCCGCCGGAACGTGTGAACACCGCGGTGCCGTTGGCGTAAGGGTTGGCGTTGATCAGCGCGATAGCCTCATCGAGCGTTTTCACGCGTAGCACCACCAGCACCGGACCAAAAATTTCGTCGCGGTAAATGCTCATGCCGGCACGCACGTTGTCGAACAACGACGCGCCAAGAAAAAAACCTTGCTCGGCTTTGAAGGTGCGTCCGTCGAGCACCAACTGCGCGCCCTCGGCCACGCCTTTGTCCACATAGCTCGCGACCTTGTCACGATGCACCTGGGTGACCAGCGGTCCCATGTCGGGTTCCTTGCCGTCGATCTTGCTGGAGCCCGGGCCGATCTTCAATGCGGAGGCTTTCTCTTTGATCCTCGCCACAATCTTGTCGCCGATGTCGCCCACCGCCACCACCGCGGAAATCGCCATGCAGCGTTCGCCCGCCGAGCCGTAGCCCGCACCGATCAGCGAATCGGCAACAAAGTCGATGTCTGCCGCGCTGTTCATATCGGGCAGCACCACCGCATGATTCTTCGCCCCACCCAAAGCCTGCACGCGCTTGCCGGTTTTGGCGCAGGTTTCGTAAATGTATTTTGCGATAGGTGTCGAACCCACGAACGAAATCGCCTTGATATCCGCATGATTCAGCAGCGCATCCACCGCCTGCTTGTCGCCATGCACGACGTTGAACACACCGTCCGGCAGCCCCGCTTCCTTGAACAACTCGGCAAGCCGCATCGCGGTCGAAGGCACTTTTTCCGAGGGCTTCAACACAAAGGTGTTGCCGCAGGCTATCGCCACCGGATACATCCACAGCGGCACCATCGCCGGGAAATTAAACGGC
>JANMXV010000231.1:0-4944 GCA_031381325.1 Betaproteobacteria bacterium
ATCGAATCCTGTAAAAGCATAGATTTTTAAATGCCGAATTACCGCACCGTGCGCCCTCTACTACACTTGCTATCACCCGAAGCCGCGCACAGCGTAGCCATCTGGGCGCTGAAAAACGGATTCGCGGGCAGCGTCAATGAAACAGACGATTCCATACTCGCTACGCGCGTGTGGAATCTATCGTTTCCCAATCCCATCGGATTAGCCGCGGGCTTCGACAAAGATGCCGAGGTGATGGATGCGATGCTCGCACTCGGCTTTGGCTTTGTCGAAGCCGGCAGCGTGACGCCATTGCCGCAGCCGGGCAATGCGAAGCCGCGGTTGTTCCGGCTCGATGAAGATGAAGCGGTGATCAATCGTTTAGGTTTCAACAGCAAGGGGCTTGAGCATTTTGTCGGCAAGCTGCGCGCGCGCAAGCACGTAGGTATAGTCGGCGCCAACGTTGGCAAGAATCGCGACGCGCCCGATGCCGCCGCGGATTACGCCACCGGCATCGCCAAAGTGTGCGGGCTGGCGGATTATCTGGTGTGCAATGTGTCGTCGCCGAATACGCCGGGGCTGCGCAGTCTGCAAGCACGGGCGCAGATCGAAGATTTGATCCATCGAGTGCTGGAAGCGCGGCGCGCGGCGGTGCAAGACCGCACGAACATGCCGCCGCTGCTCGCGAAAGTCGGCCCTGATCTCGATGAGACTCAGATACAGGATATCGCCGAAGTCGCACTGGCGACTCAAATCGATGGCTTGATCGTGGGCAATACCACCATCACCCGTCCACCCGCGCTACGCAGCCGTCACGCAAACGAAACCGGCGGCTTGTCCGGCCCGCCGCTGATGACGCTGGCGACAAAATGCCTGGCGGATATGTATCGGTTGACCGGCGGCAAAATTCCGATCATCGGCTGCGGCGGCGTGACCAGCGGCGCTGATGCTTACGTGAAAATTCGCGCGGGCGCCTCGCTGGTGCAACTGTATTCCGCGCTGGTTTTCCACGGCCCCGAATGGGTGGTGCAAATAAAGCGCGATCTAGCCGCGTGTTTGCGCGCAGATGGTTTCAAATCGGTGGCGGATGCAGTGGGTGCGGATCATCGCATGTGAATTTTTTCATGCTTCGGCGCACGCTGCGGCGCGAGTCGCTTGTGATAACATGCGCGTCCTCGCTGTAGTTCAAATCCTTTCATGCCGTTGTAGCTCAGCTGGTAGAGCAGGCGCTTCGTAAGCGTCAGGTCGGGGGTTCGATTCCCTCCAACGGCACCAAATGCTCGCCGTCACATCGTTCCATATCCGGCACCGTGCGGGTTTTGTGCCGGGAATGCGACATTGCGGACACGCTGACACTGATTTACCGCTTGTCCCCGACAGACGGCTACCTTTAGCAACTTCCTTTGAATACAATAGCTTACTCATACGACAGGAGGTTGCCGTGATGAATAGCCCGCCCCATGCAAAGGAGTTGCTCGCCGTGATGGAATCGCCCGGCACTGTGGAATCCCCCGATTTTCTGGTTCGCTCCAGACAGGAGGTGATCCGCTTGCTCAACGGCATCATGGAATGCGGCGCGGCGATTTCGATCCATTTTCTGAATAATGATCGCGTCGCGGTCAGCACGCTGATTGACGTGGACGAACCGGGCAACCGGCTGCTGCTGGAGTGTCCGCCCGATTGGCGCGGCATCACGAAAATCAATAACGATGCCGATAGTGATAGTGGCGGCAGCGGCGACAGCATCATGCTGGCATGCGTGCTTGACGATGCAAAAATCCGGTTTCAAGCCGGTACCGGCGAGATCGTCGATCTCGATGGCACGCTGGCGGTGGCTTTGAATATTCCCGATTTCATGTGGCGTTTTCAACGGCGTCGCGACGCGCGTCGCAAAGTGTCCGGGCTAAAAATCACGCTCAACCTGGGCTTTATGGAGATTGACGCGGAAGTCGCTGATCTCGGCATCGGCGGCGTTGGCGTGGTCAATTGCGACAGCGAGTTGAAGCTGGAGGCGGGCGAGGTGTTGAGCGGTTGCGCGATCGCGCTGCCCGGCGTGGGGCAGATCGCCGTGGATTTAACGGTGCAGCATCAGACGCCGATGCATTTGGCCGATGGACGCGAGGTGACGCGGGTTGGTTGTCAGTTCACGCAACTCGACGACAGCGCGCGGCAATTGATTGCGCACTGTCTGGAAGCGCTGGCGCAAGCGTAACGCGCCGTTACGCTAAAAACATTACTTCACCGCAAAGGCGCAAACAACGCAAACAACGGCCGCAAAGAAAAGTTATTTCTATTTCCCGGTTCGGTTTTCTTTGCGTTTTCTTTGCGTCGTTGCGGTGCGCATTTGGCGTTACAACACCCCCGACATGCCCCCATCCAGATTGATGCTGGTGCCGGTGACGTAACTCGCGGCGGACGACGCCAAAAACACAATCGCGTTGGCGGCTTCTTCGGCCTCGCCGAAGCGTTGCATCGGTATCACTTTGGATTCTTCGCCGTAATATTTTTCGGGGCTGCGGCCTTCTTTCACCATGCGCCGCTCGTGCTGGCCCGATTTGATTTTGCCGATGCACACCGTGTTCACCAGAATATTATCCGGCGCGTATTCTTTTGACAGTGATTTGGTCAGCACCAGTCCCGCCGCGCGCGACAGCGATGTGGGCATCGAGCCCGCACCCGGCTGCTTGGCGCTGGAAATCGTGATGTTGATGATGCGTCCGCCGCCGCGCTTTTTCATGTGCGGTACGGCCAGGCGTGTACAGCGTATTGCGCCGAACACTTTGAGCTCAATGTCGTCGTGCCATTGCTGATCGTCGATCTCGAGAAACTTGCCGCGCTGCGAGGTGCCGGCGTTGTTGAGCAGAATATCGATGCCGCCAAACTGCTTGACCACTGCTTCAAAAAAACGCTCGATGTCAGCGGGCTTGCGCATGTCCGCGGAAACCGCGAGCACTTCACCGCCGAGTTTGCGGATTTGCGCGGCGGTGTCGTCCAGTTTTTCCTGCCCGCGCGCGCAAATCGCCACTTTGGCGCCTTCGCGCGCGAGCTGCACTGCCGTGGCACGTCCGATACCGTCGCTGCCGCCGGTGATAACTGCAATCTTGCCTTTGAGTCCGTAGTCCATTTACCCCCCTGTGAAAAATTCCGAGCCCGCCCAAAACCACGCCGATTCCCTCCAACTGGAACTGACATCATTTTAGCTTGAATTGTGATTGGGCTTATCAAACATGGGAAATCGTCGTAGCATACGCAGTCATGCCCGATACAGCCGATGGCTGTTTCCAATCGCCAGGAGAATACCGTGAACTTCATGATTCATTGCTCGCTTAAGATTGCGATTGCGCTTTCGGTTGCAGGCACGCTCGGTTTTGGTGCGCCGCTGCACGCTCAGGAAGCCGATTCGCAGGTGGCGCCAGCCCCGCGCGGCAGACCGGAAATGTCGTTGGATGCGCTATCGGTCGTACGCGTGCGTGCTCAGTCCGCGCCCAACGCGCGCAGCGGCCAGACCCTGGGAAGAAACCGCGAAGGCACCGGCGTCGTTATCGATTCCAGCGGTCTGGTGCTGACCATCGGCTACCTGATCACCGAGGCGGAAAAAATAGAACTCAGTACCGCCGACGGCAAAGTTTATCCGGCCACTGTGGTGGGTTTTGACAATGCGACCGGGCTCGGGCTGCTGAAATCGCTGGTGCCGGTGCCGGTGAAGCCCATCGATATGGGCTTGTCCTCGGACACCAAAGAGCGCGACATGGTGTTGATCGTCGGCTTTGACGGCGTGGCGCCGGCGTATGTGGTTTCCAAACGGCAGTTCGTCGGCTATTGGGAATATCTGCTCGATGAAGCGATTTATACCGCGCCGGCCACGGTCAATTGGCAGGGCGCGGCTCTGGTGAGCAGCGAAGGCAAGCTGCTGGGTATCGGCTCGCTCGCTGTCGGCAACGCGATGGGCGAGCAACGCAGCGTTCCCGGTAACATGTTCGTGCCGATTGATCTTTTGAAACCCGTCATCGGTGATTTCATCGCCAACGGCCGATCGACCACCGTGCCACGTCCGTGGCTGGGCGTTACCTCGCAGGAAGTCGGCGGCAATTTGCTGGTGGTTCGCGTTTCACCGGAAGGCCCCGCCGAAGAAGCGGGCCTGAAAGCCGGCGACATCATTGTCGGCATCGCCGGCGAAGGCCTCAAAGGTCAGGCCGATTTCTATACGCGCTTGTGGAAAAGCGGCAATGCCGGCGTTGAAATTTTGCTCGACGTGCTGCGCGGTAATCGCGTTGAAAACATAAACATCAAGAGCGTGGATCGCAACAACTACTTCCGTACCAAGGCGACGTATTAGAGTGCCCGCGTGGCTGAATCAGATCGTAGGGTGGGTGAAACCCATCATCGGTCTGAGATTGAATGATGGGTTACGGCCTGCGGCCAGTACCCATTCTACGGACTGCGCGGCTCAGTTGCGCGTGTCGGCAATCGGCTCGGCGATTTGCCGGTAGAGCAGCGCAAGATCGGCTTGCTGATCCAGTGTAAGGATGTAGTTTGAAAAGTCGCGTGCCTGCGCGCCGCTCTACCCCGCCAGCTTCACGTTCGACGCAAACTTGCCGGTGACTTCCGCATCCGTGAACGGATTGTCGGGGTGTCCCTTGGCGCAATCGATAGTGATACTTTCCGTGCCCGCTGCACCAAATGGCCCGCGTACATGCAGCGTGCAGCCGCCGATGTCGCGCGTGTCCGCGTTGGCGTACGGTTTGCAGGTGATGCGTTCCAGCCATGCGCGCACGGCGGGTATCGGCGGTACTTCGGAAAACACATGCAGCGGATTGACCTCGCCGTAGACCCACGCCACCGCTACGATCCAGTAGACGGAGAACTGCGCAGTGACTTTTGCCGTGGGGAAAATGCGTGCGGGTTGCGGGCGGCCCACCACATCCCACGCTTGCGGGCCGACTTCGAGTTCCAGTGCGGTGGCAT
>JANMXV010000246.1:0-21803 GCA_031381325.1 Betaproteobacteria bacterium
GTTGCGCAATACGGCCCATCCTAAACACCGGCTGGTGGCGCTGGATTTCGGCTTTGCCGATGTTTGGGCAGCCTGCACCGGCGGGATCCTCGGACACCGGCAAATCACCGATGCATGGCTGCTGACCGCCGCCATCCGCAGCGGGATGAGGTTGCTTACATTCGACACGGGCATAGCGCAGTTGCTGGCGAATACGCAGGAACGCAGCAAACATGTAACGGTGTTGCACTCATAATGCATTGTGCGTGTCAGCCCGTAGGATGCCGGTGAGCGCAGCGAACCGCATCAACCGAAGTCGTGGTCGCGCAGGTCACGCCACTCGACCGATGCGGTTCCTTCGTCACCAGCATCCTACGAACGTCGCTTAACATTTACCCAATGTTTACCACGTTACTGCGTAACCTTCCCCGGTAAGCCGCATCTGCCGCTCGTGCACAGTGGTAAAACGCAATTGAAGCTATCATAGGCAATCCAATGTCCAATACCGACAAAGTTTTTAGTGGCTCAATTCCCAAGGTCTACGACACGTATCTGGTGCCGCTAATCTTTGAACCCTATGCTACGGACTTGGTGAACCGGCTAAGGGGGAGGTCTCTTACTCGTGTGCTCGAAATTGCCGCCGGCACCGGTGTGGTGACCCGTGCTTTGGCATCCGCACTACCCGAAAGCGTCTCCATAGTCGCTACGGACTTGAACCAGGCCATGCTTGACCAAGCCGCTCAGATCAGAACGAAGCGCACTGTCGAGTGGCGTCAGGCAGATGCGATGCAGTTACCTTTTGAAGACGGAACGTTTGACGCCGCCCTGTGCCAGTTCGGCGTCATGTTCTTCCCGGATAAGGCCAAGGCGTTTGCGAAGGTGCGGCGCGTGCTCACACCGGGAGGCGTTTTCATTTTTAATGTATGGGATCGGATCGCCGAGAACGAATTCGCGGACACCGTCACAGCCGCGCTGGAAACCTGCTTTCCCAACGATCCGCCGCGCTTCATGGTCCGCACACCCCACGGCTATCACGACCACCGCACCATTGAGCGGGACCTTGCCAATGGCGGGTTCACGAAATCAGCCCGGATCGCGACGGTCGCAGCACGCAGCCGGGCAGAATCTCCCCGTGTGCCGGCAATCGCATACTGTCAGGGCACACCCCTGCGGAACGAGATCGAGGCACGCGACGCCTCGCGGCTTGACGAAGCCACCGACATCGCAGCGGAAGCGATCGCGCAGCGGTTCGGACGAGGCGCTGTCGACGGCAAGATTCAAGCGCACATAGTCACCATCGAAAACTGACAGGCGAGACCCGGGACCTTGGTTTGAAACTGGAGTAAACAAAAACGTACAAGCGCTGTCCTCTACTCTGACGCATCCTGATGCGTCTTCATCGAAAGGCGGCAAATATGGGCACTACAGTCAAAGCAACGCTTGCATTTTTCATAGTAGCGGGCAGCATCGTTACAGCCGGCCCGGCTGCTGCACAGAACTACCCGACCAAGCCGATCCGTTTAATCGTGTCGTTCGCGCCAGGCGGCCAGGGCGACATTTTGGCGCGCACGATAGGGCCGAAGGTCGCCGCGACTTTCAAGCAATCGGTATTGGTAGACAACCGCCCCGGCGCCGGCGGCACAATCGCTTATGAAATCACAGTGAAGGCGAACCCGGACGGATACACCATGATTCTGGCGGCGTCCGGCTATGCCACCAGTGCGGCACTCTACAAGCTGACCTACGACCCGATGAACGACGTGGCGCCGATCGCGTTGATCGGCGAGAGCGGATTCGTGGTGGCGCTCCATCCGTCGATTCCCGTCACCAGCATCAAGGAACTGATTGCGCATGACAAGGCGAATCCCGGCAAGCTTAACTACGGCTCCAGCGGCATCGGCGGCGCCACCCACCTCGCCACCGAACTCTTCAACCAGATGACAGGCAGCAGGATGACGCACGTGCCGTACAAGGGCATGATCCTCGCACTGAACGATCTTATCGGCGAGCAGATTCAAGTCATCTTCGGCAACCTGTCAAACGTGATTCCGCAGGCTAAATCGAACCGCGTACGCGTCATTGCGATGACCACCGCCAAGCGATCCAGCGCCCTGCCCGATATCCCGACCGTGGCTGAAACTGTCCCGGGTTATGAAGCCGCGCTTTGGTATGCTGTCCTGGGCCCGAAGGGGCTGCCCAAGGACATCGTCGCGCGCTGGAACAGCGAAATTAACCGCGTACTGCAACTGCCCGACGTGAAAGAGCGCATGGCTGGCGATGGCCTGGAGCCGGTTGGCGGCTCGCCGGAGCGCTTTCGCGAAGTGCTCAGCCGCGATATCGCAAAGTGGCAGAAGGTGGTCAAGATCGCCGGCATCAAAGTGGGAAGCTGATCGCCCTCAAAAAAGCGCGGCATGATGTGTTGCCGAGGTTGGTCGAGTAGCTCAAGAAAATGATCCGCCTCAGCGTGTATAGCGAGTCGGCGCAATGGGATTGCGCCCTACGTGTACTGCAAACATCTGGGGCGTGTCGAACAACAGCCTGGGCACCAATACCAACCGGATTGTGCTGTTTCGCAAGCCGGTGTGATATCGCGAACTGATCGCAGGCCAGCCCTTAATTTGATTAGCGAGGGACGGAATAAGGCGTTGCGGCAGGAGCAGGAGCTGGCGCGATAGCGGACTTGGGCTCCGTTTTAGTTGCACCAGCAGAAATCTGTCCCTTTGGCATGACGCGTGTTGCTTCCACAGGTCGAGACAGTAGCGTCTCCACATACTGAGAACGGAAATATCGCCTTGCGTCATTTAAATTCGAATGCTTTGCAAGGAATTCCGAGCACGCTGCAAGCGCCCGTCGTGAGGTTTGAACAGCCCGGTCTTGATCGAAACCCCATACAGCAAGAGCTTGGACAAGTGCTTCCTGACGTTTACGATCGCCTAGTGTACACATAAGCCGATAGGCGTTCCAACTGTTAGTTATGAAATCTTCCATGTTAGCGGGGTGCTTGATACCGACATGTTTGCATAGCGCAAAATCAATGACAGTCTGGATCGGGACGCGATCATATTTTAATTCCACCTCCCTTCCATTCCAGATTATTTTGTCGCCGGCAAATCCCATTCCGAGCGCGTCAACAAATTTTCGCATTTCGTCATGCCAAGTAACCGCACAGAACAATTGATCTTTGGGCGCAACATTGATTTTCGGCTCACTCGATTCTGGAGCGACCCTATTTCCATCTGAACAAGGTTTATCCGAATAGCTCACCACTCCGGTAGGCGCGACACATTTATGCATCTGCCCATGCGATACATCAGGCAGCAAACAGCACAAAATATACACCCACACCAGGAGGATATGCCTACGCATGATTCGCCCTTGTTTACTCATGCCGGCTCCCCCTTACTCAAGGATCAATCATACTATGTGCGTATTTGACATACTATCGAAACGCATTGCCAATCTAGCAATCTACGCCGCATCGTGCATCGACATGGCGATAATGCAGGGCGTGCTGGAGCGATTGCTCCACGCATGATTGGCGCCGCGCAGCACCACAGTGTCGCCCGCTGCAAGATGCACTTCTTCAAGATCAAGCACAAGTGTCACTTCGCCTTCGATAATCAGCGCAAAATCCAGCGTGCGCGTTTTCTGCATATAAGGATGCGGTGCGCTGCCGGCGTAAGTGGAGACGTGAGGCGACCCCATAGACATGAAATAAGCCTGCACTTGTTTCGAGCCGACCTTTCCCTTCCACGCAGCATCGGGTGGAATTTGCAGGTAGCGGCACAACGATCCTGCGTTCGGCGGCTCTATGGTATGCGGCGTATCTAGCGTTTCGTTCTGAATGCGCGCAGGTGTCCGATCAGTCACCCACATGCGCGTCGCGGCGAAGCCGGGACGCGCGGGATCGGTATGCACATCCGGCGATGGCCCGTCGCTCAGCGCGTGTGATTTTTGGCCGTCGTCGTAATCGCGAACCACGATGCGGCGCAGCGGTTTGATATCGTTGGCCATGATTATTTCGCCTCCTCATCGAACGCATTGGCGAACGATGCTGCAACAAACACGAACGCCATGCTTCCCGCGCTGATATTGCGCCACGCATGCCAGCTCGCTAACTGGATCACGCAATCGCCGGGCTTGAGATGGTATTCGCCGTCATCGAGAATCATCGTGCGCTCACCGTTGAGCAATATGCCGTAATCGACGGTCTCGGATTTATGGGTGCGCGTAGTGAACAAGTTTTGATTGCCGCGCTCCCAGGTGCCGCCGGGTGTTTTTTTCGGCGGGTGTTCGGGCACGATGAATGTGTCTTTCGCGGCGTCGTAATCCGCGGGCTTCGCGTCCGACTGCACAATGCGAAGTTGCCCGCCATTGGGTGGCGGCTCGAAGTGAAACGGCAGATTGCCGTAGTCTTTTTCGCCGGAAATAATCGCCGGACATTCGTGAAACACCCAGATGTCCGTCATGCCCGTGCCTTTCTTGAAGGCGTTGTGGTTGACATTGGGCCCGGCGCTGTCGAACAATACCTTCGAGCGGCCTTGCGCATCATTGCCGGTGACCACGCGGCGGATAGGTTTTACACCGTTTGTCATGTTTTGCTGCCTCCGTTAGGTTGCAGGTTGGAGCGCGCGTGAGAACCCCAACAAATCAATGGGCATTCTTGCCCTCAGGGGTCCACGCGGTTGGCGCCAGCGCTTGATCGTCACTGATGGCGTCGATCACCACCGGCCGGTTCATCGCCAACGCGCGCGGCAGCAATTCCTTGAGCGCCTTGGGATTGTCGACACGAAACGCCGCGCAACCCATCGCTTCGGCCACCTTCGCCAGGTCGGCCGATTTCTGGAAGCGCCACATTTCGTCGGGCTTGTAGCGGTCGCCACGCTTGCCTTCGTAAGCATGGCCCACCAGCGGAATTTCCTGATTGAGCGAACTGTTGTTATTGACCACCATCACCAGATTGATGCCATGGCGTGCAGCGGTTTCAAGTTCGGCGATGTGATAGTAAAAGCCGCCGTCGCCGCTGAATAGAACGACCGGCTGATCCGGCAAAGCGCATTTCACACCCATCGCACCCGGCAGGCCCCAGCCCAGCGATCCCGCACAGCGTATATAACGTTGCGTAGTGTGCCGCATGTCGATCAACTGCCCGGTCCACATGCCCGCGTGGCCGGTGTCTGACACCATCACGCCATTGGCGGGCAGCGCATCGGTGATTTCCTTGCAGATGCGTTCGGGCCGCATCGGCGAAGAGTCCGAGTTGTAGTGGGCTGCGACGCTCGCACGCCATTGCGAGACCAGCGTTTGCGTACGTGCAACCCAGTTCTTCGCGCCGGCGGATGGACCTGCAGTCATTGCAATCATATGCCTCAACGTCGTTTTGGCATCACCCAGTATTGAAGCCGCGTTCGGGTAATTGTGGCCCAGCTCCTGCGCATCGATATCGATTTGAATTACGGTTGTGCCGGGCGCGGGGATTTTCCAGTTTGCGGTTACCTGCCCGCCGGTATGACTGCCAATGAACAACACCAGATCGGCCTCGGAAATCGCACGGTTCGCACACTCCCGCGAATATACGCCCGCGACACCTACTGCAAGTAGATGCGAGTCGAGTATCGCGCCTTTGGCATTCAGCGACGTGGCGACCGGAATCTGCATTTTCTCGGCAAACTGCACCAGCTCGGCCTGCGCGCCAGATGCCGTTACACCGCCGCCTGCAACAATAATGGGCCGCTGCGCTTTGGTCAGCACTGCCAGTGCCGCACGCACGCGATCCGGTTCCGGTTCCGGGCGATACGCCGGAATCGTGGAATACGCCTTCTCGATAATCGGCACGGGCAAATCGGCCTCGCATTCGATGCCCTGCCCGTGTGAGCCGCGCAGCCTCAGATGCACGGGCTTGGGCGCACCGGTGGTCACCGCGCGAAACAGTTGCCGCATCAAATCCGGCAAGCGCGATACGTCGTCGAGTTGCAAGTTGAGCTTCGTCACCGAATCAAACTGTGAAAAATCCTCCACCTCCTGATACGCATGGCGATAACGTCCCGGCGTAGCGGGGCCCCCGGTAATCGCGATCATCGGCGAGCCTGCCATGAAGCCGTCGCGCAAGCCTGCCGCGAGGTTCGACGCGCCTATCTGCTGGCCCATGCACAAGCCGGGCCGGTTCGCCGCGCGGGCGTAGCCGTCGGCCATGTACGCGGCGGCTTTTTCGCCGTGCGTGAGTATCTTTTGAATACCCAGCTCGTCCATCTCGGCCAGCGCATCCATCAATATGGTGGGCACGAAAAACGCGTGGGTTACGCCGTAACCCTTCATCATCTCCGCGAAATATCTTGCTCCAGTGGTTTTTGGCATGGGGTTCTTTCAGGTTTGTTTGCGTCGCGAGAATACGAACGGGAATGGCCGCTTCGCGTTCGATGCTAACAAACGCGACGTGCCAGTTCAACTTGAATCCGTGCGCCTGTCGTACCTTTGGCCTCCATAACATGGACGACTGCCGATTGCGATGGCGCGCCTTGCCCCACTCGTGAAAACCCGCCAGAATCAGTGCCCGGGGCATTTACAGGGAGGGGACATGAGCGGCGGCAGCCCGATTCACAAAAGTTGCGTCGGCGCGGTGTTAATCACGCTCGCCGTTGTGCCGGCGCTCGGCGGCGCGCAACCGGCCGCGACCGGTGGACACGCCTATCCGGTGAGGCCGGTGCGAGTCATCGTGATGAGCACGGCGAGTTCCGGCCCCGACATTCTCGCGCGCCTGCTCAACACCAAATTTACCGAAGCATTCGGCCACCCGCTGGTGATCGATAACCGCGCCGGCGCCAGCGGCATCATCGGTGCAGAAATCGGCGCCAAGGCCGCGCCCGATGGTCAGACGCTGACCATGGCGACATCTCAGGTGGTGATCGTTTCGGTGATGTATGAAAAGCTGCCGTTCGATCTGATTAAAGACTTCGCGCCGATCAGCCTGCTGGGTTCTACGCCGTTCATCATGGTGGTCAACCCGTCGGTGCCTGCTGCCAATATCAAGGAATTCATTGCGCTGCTCAAGGCCAAGCCGGGCGAAATGCGCTACGGCTCCGGCGGCTCGGGCTCGCCCCCGCATCTGGCGGCGGAAACATTCAAGTCCATGAGCGGTACTTCGATCCAGCATGTGCCGTACAAAGGCGTCGCGCCTGCGCTGACCGACACCATCAGCGGCCAGTTGCAAATGACAATTTCGGTGGTGCCGATGATCATGCCGATGATCAAGGCCGGCAAAGTACGTGCGCTGGGCGTGACCAGCCAAACGCGCACGCCGCTCGCTCCCGACCTGCCAACCATCGCGGAATTGCTGCCGGGCTACGAAGTCATCGGCTGGTATGGCATGCTCGCGCCCGCGAAAACACCGACGGCTATCATCGACCGGCTGAATACCGAATTGGTGAAGGCCATGAAATCCCCCGATATCGTGGAGAAATTGGCCGGCCTCGGCGCCGAATCCAAAGGCACATCGTCACAGGAGTTTGCCGCGCACATACGCGCGGAGACGGAAAAGATGCGCAAGGCGGTGAAGGCTTCGGGGGCGAAGGTGGAGTAACGCGCGCGGCGTATCGCCTACTGTGCAGCACCCGCCACACCGGGCCCAGCATGCTCCGCTGCTTGCCGTCTAAAGTAGAGTAATCTCGGGGTGCCGCGCGGTGCGCTCTGACATTTCTGCTTCTCATGAGGCGAAAGCGGGACGCAAATCCGTAAAAGCCGCGGTGTCGTTGCAGATTTTGCGGAATTGGAACAAGGATCCCGGTAAATGCAACAGGTATCAAGAATCGGGAAATGACCCGTAGCAACTTTATTGCGCCCCCAGGGAACCTGACGCTCGCGCGCCGCGTGCTGGGCAGTGCCGTCATCGTGTTTACCGTTGCCGTTATGGCGGCTTGGCTGGTCCGTTCCGAAATTCTCAGCGCGGCTGTATCCGTTGCCGGAACCATGGTATTCAATACTGCGCTGTGTCTGGCGCTGCTCAGCGGCGGCATCCTGATGATGGATTGCGCCCGCGCCTGGAGCCGCTGGATCCTATTCCTTTTGGGCGCTGTGGTGGTGGTGCTGGCGGGATTGACCCTGGCCGAGCACTTGACCCGATTGAACCTGGGCGTGGATTTGCCTGACATGCACCGCTGGCTGCAGGGGCGTGCAGTAGCGCCCGGCCGCATGGCCGCCGGCACCAGCCTGGCCCTGTTCTTGCTCGGCATTGCGCTCTGCTTGTGGCCGCTTGCCGCGCGCTGGCGCATGGGTTTGATCATCCAGGTGTTGGCAATATGCGCGATGGTGATTGCCCTATTCGGGATCATCATCCGCGAGATGCAACTGCAATACCTCTACTCATCTTATGTGTTGTCCGGAATGGCGCTGCATACCGCTTTCGGCATCATCGCGGTGGGCGCGGGATTCTGGCTGGCATGGCATCCGGCGCCGTGGAACCGATTATTGCCATTGCGCTCCGACGAACAGCGGATCAAGTCGTCGGCAACCGCGATTCTGCTGGGCATTGCGATCAGCGCGGGCTTTTTCGGCTTATATGCCTCCCACCAAGCCATGAGAAAGACGCTTATCGACAGCCATATGGAAATTCTCAGGGCGCGCGCGCACACGGTGGAAATCGTCATTGAGCACCGCATGACGCGAGCCGGGACGATCACGGCGAATTACGATCTGCAGCAGCGTCTGAGCCAGGCCAGCCGCAATCCCGGCGACGCCTTGGTCAAACAGCAGTTGGCGGCGATCGCTCGAGCTGGCAGCCGTTTGGATTCAGCGGTGCGGTGTTCTACGACACTACCGGCCGCGAGGTCGCGCACGCCGGCACATTTGTCGAACAAGCCGCACACACTCTGCCTCTGGGCACGAACCACCGCGTGCGCTTATCCTGGAGCAACGGCTTCCATATGCGCTCCGAGATCAATATATTCCATGACAGCGGGCTTGCCGGCCGGGTCGTTGTCGAGCAGTTTCTGCCGCATCTGACGCAAGCGGTACTCGACATGCAGAATTTCGGCGCGAGCGGAGACCTCGAGTTGTGCGGCTGGGCGCAAGGCCGCGCGAGCTGCTTTCCGACGCGGCTTAACAGCAAACCGTTTGTCTATCCGCCAGCCACAACCTACCAGCCGTATCCGATTTACCGGGCGCTCGGCGGCGAGACCGGCAATGAATTCGGTCCGGATTACAGCGGCGCCCAGGTATTCGCGGTCTACGCTCCGATTTCCGACTACGGCTTAGGCATGGTAATAAAAGTCGGCGTCAGCGAACTGATAGCGCCGCTGCGCCGCCAACTGGAAAGTATGCTGCCTGTGGTGCTGCTGCTTGTGGTCATGGGCATCGTGCTGCTCCACTACGTGGTGCATCCCCTGACAGTACGACTGGCGCGGGGCGAACGGCAACTGAAGCTCGCGCTCGACAACTCGAGTCTGGCGCTGTGGGACTGGGACATTCGCGGAAATACGGTGTACCTGAGCGAACAGTGGCAGGAGATCATGGGCGGCAAACCCGCCGTCACCATGACGACAGTTCAAGAAATCCAGAAGCTGTTACACCCTGACGATGTGACAGCGGTGGCGAAAGCGCTACGCGACACCCTCAAGGACGGCGCTGCCTATGATGTCGAGCACCGCGTCAGAACGCACGCCGGCGAATGGAAATGGATACACAGCGTGGGCAATGTCGTGGAGCGCGACGCGCGCGGCCAGGTGCTGCGCATGAGCGGAACCAATGCCGACATCGCTGCGCGCAAGCGGGCAGAAGAAAAACTCGCGCATCTGGCGCACCACGATGGTTTGACCGGCCTGCCCAATCGCAGTCTGTTCCACGACCGGCTGGCGCACGCGATGGCGCGCACGCGGCGCGACAAGACGCTGACGGCCATACTGTACCTGGATATCGACAAGTTCAAGATTATCAATGACACCATGGGACACGCGACGGGCGATGCGCTGCTCAAGGAATTTGCGCAGCGGCTCGCCACCTGCGTGCGCTCCGTCGACAGCGTCGCACGGCTGGGCGGCGACGAATTTGCGATGGTACTGGAGCAACTCGACGAACGTGACTCCGGCTGCCGCGTCGCGGAAAAAATCGTCGCCGCCATGCGTCCGGAATTCACGCTCGATACCCGCACGCTCGCCATCACCACCAGCGTGGGTGTCGCGTTTCATCAGGGCGGAGAAGAAATCAGTGCCGACAATCTGTTGAAAAAAGCGGATCAGGCGCTGTATGCGGCGAAAGGCGCAGGCCGCAATAACTACCAGGTCGCGGACTGAACCCGCTACCGCCGAGGTTCAGTTCGGGCTCAATCCCGCCTTCACCGCAGCGAAGAAATTTAAAGCCAGGTAAAAGCTTTTAGCGCATCGTAAGCGCGAGCAGCGTAGCCCCCTGCGGAAACTTCACCGCGCCATGCCCCGCGTCCATCACGCGCAAGAAATCCCACTCACCCAGTTTCACGCCGTCGATTTCGGCGCTACCCTCCACCACCAGCGCCGAGTGCATTTTCGCGAGCGCGCTTGCCGCGACAGTGCCGCCGGGTTCGAAGCGCAGCGCTTCCACCAGCAAGCGCCCGCAGCCGCGATCCACCAGCGTTTTCGCTTCGCCGCCGTCGCTGCCATTGGTACTATAGGCGCCCTTCACCCACGGTATTTGCTCCTGCTGAATCAATCGATAGTGTTTTTCGGTTGAAAGTTTTTCGACTTCGCTGTGGTAGTAGCTGCCCTGAAACGCGCTCAGCAACTGGCAACTGTCGGGATAATGCAACGGCCCGTGCGGCTCGTTGCTCGGCCCCAGCACCACGTCCAGCGGCCGCAAGGTCACGCCATCAACAATCGTGTGATGTTTCAACACCGTGGTTGCGTGCATGCCGCCATGCACGTGGCGCAGTTCGGTCGATCCTTTCGGATAATCGATCAGGCGTATGCACAACTGATTCGGCTTGTCGTCGCAATACATGCCCGCGCGGCTCGGCCAGTTGTCTACGTTTCTGCGGTCTTCCCACGGAATGTCCGCCACTCTGACGATTTCAAAACCGGCTGTGTGTGCCATGGCTTTCTCCGTAAACTAGCGCTAAGTATTTGTTTTTAATATATAAAATATCCGGCTCGCAACATTCGCCGAACCCGGCGCATGCACCGTATCGCGCACCACGTCGGTGGACCACTTCACCATCTTTTTATTAGGCTTCTCGTAATGCACGAAATTCTCCTCGCGCGCCTGCAGCGAAGTGAATTCATAAAAGCACGCGTGCTTGGCCCATCCCGCGACCGAGATCAACTTGCGTACACGCACACACCCCGGCAATTTCATTAGCGAGGGCAAACGCCAGCGTGCATACCATGCCGCCATTTCCTCCTCGTCGGCCCATGCGCCGGCATTGAAGCTGCCAAGCTGGATCGCCGGCGCGGGCGCCATCGCCGGCGTATTGTCCGCGAGGGCCGGCCCTTCGATGCGACCTTCTTCCAGCATGAAGTTGCGGCGTTCATCCGTGCGCAACGCGAGCATTTTCTGGTCCGTCTTACTCAGCTTCGCGTGAAACTCGTCCGCTGTAGGATTTGCCAGAGCATATATGTCGGGCGCTCCGAACATCATGATGTAGCGATCTGCGACGGGCACGCCCCTGGGATTTTTTTTGTGGCTGATGCGTCCGCCGCCGCCCAAGGGCGTGAATGTGCCTTTGGCTTCAGAGGCATACAGTGCGCCCCACAACACACCTTCACGGGCCAGCACCTTGGGCACATACGACTCGTACGCCCAGGCAAAAAATTCATGCTTCTTGTCCTCCGGCAGATTGAACCAGGTGATCCAATAAGCGCGATCCATCCCTTGCCTGAACTGCGCCATATTACGCGCCCGCCTTTTGATACGAATGAAAATCACGGCCTGTGGCGGTCCACGGGTGCGGCGCGATGGCATACATGTCGGCCACCACATCCACCACCACCGGCTTGTTCATCGCAATCGCACGCTTGAGAGCGTCGGCCAGATCGCCGGGCTTTTCGACTCTTATGCCGACACAACCGAACGATTCCGCCACCTTGGCAAAATTCACGTCCGGAAAGCGCCACATCTCTTCGGCGCGTCCGCGCTGCTTGCCGCCGTAGGCGATATCGTTGAGCCGGATTTCCTGATTCAGCGCGCTGTTGTTGTTGACCACGATCACCGCGTTGATGTTGTGGCGGCGCGCGGTTTCCAGTTCGCCGATGTGATAGTAAAAACCGCCGTCGCCGGTGAAACACACCACCGCCTTGTCGGGGTTGGCACACTTGACGCCCAGCGCCGCGGGGAAACCCCAGCCCAGGGAACCCGCCGTGCGGTAGTAACGCTGATTGGCATGGTGCAATTCGATGAAGCGCGCGGTCCAGATGCCGGCATGGCCAGTATCCGACACCACGATGCCATCAGGCGGCAACGCGTCGGAAATTTCCTTGCAAATGCGCTCCGGGCGTATCGGCGCGACATCGGCATTGCGCATCTCTGAGTTCTCGTGGCGCCAGTCGGCAACAAATTTCTGCGCGCGTTGAGTCCACTCAGTCACGGCCTTGGGCTTGGCCAGTTCTGCCATGCGCTTAAGTCCCAATTTCGCGTCACCGAGTATCGACACCGCGTTCGGATAATTCCGGCCCAGTTCGTCCGGATTGATGTCGAGTTGAATCACTTGGGTACCCACCGGCGGGAACATCCAGTTGTTGGTGACCTGCCCGCCGGTATGGCTGCCGATAAAGAAAACCAGATCGGCTTCGGCCAGCGTACGGTTCGCGCAATCGCGCGAATACGCGCCGGGTACGCCCACGTTAAGCGGATGATGGTCGAGCATCGATGCCTTGGCATTGAGCGAAGTCGCCACCGGGATGTTGAGCTTTTCCGCCAACACGATCAGTTCGGCCTGCGCGCCGGAAGTCATCACGCCGCCACCGGCGACGATCACCGGCCGCTGCGCCGCAGCCAGCAACGCCAGTGCCTCATTCACGTGCTGCAGGTCCGGCTCGGATCGAAACGGCGGCGTGCGCTTGTATTTGGCCTCGATCATCGGATCGAGTTCGGCCTCCGCCTCGGTGAGCTGCCCCAGATGTCCCTGTATGCGCAGATGCACCGGCCCCGGCGCGCCGGAAGTCGCCACGCGAAACGCCTGCCGCGTCAGATCCGGCAACCGCGTCACCGCATCGACCTGCGCATTGAATTTGGTAACCGCATCAAACTGCGTAATATCATCAACTTCCTGATACGCATGCTTGTAGCGCGACAGCGGCGCAGGCCCGCCGGTAATCGCAATCACCGGCGAACCGGCCATGTGCGCATCGCGTATGCCCGCCGCCAGATTCGATGCACCGATCATCTGCGCCATGCACACGCCGGGCTTGCCGCTGGAGCGCGCATAACCGTCGGCCATATAAGCCGCAGCCTTTTCGCCATGCACCATCACGCGGGCAATCGGCATGTCTTCCATTTCGGCGAACGATTTGAGCATGAACGCCGGCACGAAGAAAATATGCGATACCTCGTAATCGCGCATCATCTCGGCGAACAGCCGCGCGCCTGTCATCTTGGGCATTTCGACTTCCCCCTGAAAAAATACGCATACTACCCTGACCGCGATTATGGCGGGAGCGTCACGCCGGATGTTGGATTGAAATCAGCGGCCATCGATATCCAGCGGTACGAAGGATGCCAGCAGCAACGCGAATCACAGCGCCACAAATGCAGGCAACCTGGCCGCCTTCAAATCAAATGTCGCCGTAGCCCTGCATCCTGACCTGCGATTGTGTGCGCCTATCAGGCAATCGGCAAAACTGGCTGTGCTGTCTTTCCAGAATTTCAGGCTTTCTTCGATGGCAGGTTCCGCCTCGAATTGAATTTCGGTTGCATCAAGCAATCCAGAAATCGCTTCCACGATTTCTGCTTTCTTAAGGCCGTATCGGCTGCGCAGCACCCACTCGGTTTCCAGCAGTACCGGCAGGCTCACAAACACGGCTTCGCCAATGCCGATTTCACCTTTAATCAACCTGCTGGCTTTTTCAAACTGCGTCTCGTCGTCACGAACGAGATAACGCACAAGTACGTTGGTATCAATCCCCAGCATCACCGCGACAATTGCTCAATGGATAACGGCTTGCGTCCCTTCTTGTGCAGCATGCCCGCAAGCTGCGTGATGCTCTTGTTCTTGACACGCATTACCACGGTGCCGTCGGGCATCAACGTAAACGTCATCCGGTCACCGGCTTTCATGCCGAGGCTTTCCCGGATTTCCTTGGGGATAGTGGTTTGACCTTTGCTGGTCAGGGTTGCGGCTGTCGTCAAGATGGCTCTCCTTTCCTTACTTTTTTATTATAGTAAGGAAATCGAGGAAGCGCAATACCCGGTTCATTGCACCCTATGCAACGCGAAAATCATATTCGGCGCAATCGGCAGTCCGCCTTGCAAATTTTTTGCTCCGCCGTCGCGCGTCACTCAGCCTTAAGGCCAGCCGCCTTGATCAACGGAAACCATTTGTCGATTTCCAACTTGTGAAAGGCGGCCAGCGCTTGCGGTGTCTGCTCCTCGCGCGGCGGAATGTCCTGTCCGAGATCCGCAAACCGCTTGCGCACGGTAGCGTCGGCCAGCGTTTCGACGAAAGCTGCGTTCAGCTTCGTGATGATATCTCTGGGCGTGTTCTTGGGCGCCCAAATGCCATGCCACACCGAAGTGTGAAGCCCGGGTACGCCGGCCTCATCCACCGTCGGAATCTCCGGTGCGGCTTCCTGCCGCGTCTTGGCCGTCACCGCATACGCCCTGATCTTCCCGGCTTTGATATGGGCGGTAATGTTCGAGATCTGGGTGACGTACAGATCGATCTCGCCGCCCAGCAAGGCCTGCATCGCCGGGGCGCCGCCTCGATACGGCACGTACTGGAACTTTGCGCCGATCAGGTTTTGATAGTAGAGCGCGGCCATGTGTGATGCGCCGCCGACGCCGCCGGTGCCCATCAACACCTTGCCCTGATTTGCACTTATCCAGGCATTCAACTCCTTGAGATTCCTGGCGGGAACCGCGTTCTTCGAGACGATCACCTGGGGATTGGTGGCGATCATCGCGATCGGCTCGAAATCCGTCAGCAGATCGAAGGTCAGCGTGTAGTACGCGCCGTTTACGACGTGAGTTCCCCAGTGTCCGATGCTCAGCGTATGCCCGTCGGGGGCGGCGCGGACGACGCGGCCGACACCGATGCTGCCACCCGCGCCCGTGACATTGTCAACGATGATGGTCTGCCCCAGCAGCTTTCTCAGAGGCTCGCTCAGGATGCGCGCAAGCGTATCGGTGGGGCCTCCGGCGGAGAACGGCACCACTATCGAGATCGGCCGCGACGGGTAGGTTTGAGCGGTGGCGGTTGAACTGACTGCGAAAGTGACCGCGAGCACACAGGTGACGAATAGCGCTTTCATGTTTCCTCCTTTTTATTTGGAAAACTGACGCGACATCATGGCTAAGAGCGATTACATAGTGCAGTGTATTTCTTCATTGATCTGAACAACCGCGCATAGGCGCATGCCTGTGCGCAAGACGTATTCTGCACCTATTTTTGCAGGTAATGGACTAGTCGCGCCTCACTCCGCCTTGATTCCCGCCGCCCGCATCAGCGGCCACCATTTCTCGATCTCCGCCTTGTGGTGCGCGGCCAGCGCTTGCGGCGTCTGCTCCTCGCGCGGTGGAATTTCCTGTCCGAGATCGGCAAAACGTTTACGCAAGGCATCGTCCGTGAGTGATTCGACGATGGCGGCGTTGAGCTTCATAATGATTTCGCGCTGCATACCCTTGGGCGCCCAGATGCCGTGCCAGATGGCCGTGTACAGCCCCGGCAGCCCCGCTTCGTCAGTGGTAGGGATTTCCGGCGCGATGGCTTGACGCGTTTTCGCAGTAACCAGGTACGCCCGCAATTTACCGGCACGTACATGGGCAACCGCGCCCGAGATTTGCGTCATGTACAAGTCGAATTCACCGGACAATAACGCCTGCATCGCCGGGGCGCCGCCGCGATACGGCACGAACTCCATTTTTACGCCGATGCGGTTGAGAAAATAAACGCCCGCGATATGCGATGAGGCGCCCACCCCGCCGGTGCCAAACAAAATCTTGTCGTGATTGGCCTTGATCCAGGGTATCAGCTCTTGCAGATTCTTCGCGGGTACGGAAGGCTTGGAGACCACCAACTGGGGATTGGTCGCAATCATCGCTAGCGGTTGTAGATCCGTTAGCAGATCAAAGGGCAGGTTGTAATACGCGCCGTTTGTCACATGCGAGCCCCAGTGCCCGATGCCGATGGTGTAACCATCAGGCGCGGCACGCACAACGCGTCCGGTGGCGATGCTGCCGCCCGCGCCGGTCACGTTTTCCACCACCACCGTCTGTCCCAGCGCCTTGCGCATCGGCTCGCTCATCAGACGTGCCAGCGTATCGGTGGGGCCGCCTGCCGAATACGGCACCACGATCGTGATGGGCCGCGAAGGCCACGGTTGGGCCAAACTGATCGAAATGGCTGCGAAGGTGGATGCAATTGCACAAACGAAGAGTAGCGCTTTCATGTTTCCTCCTTTTTAGTTGGAAAGCTGATTCGACATCATGTCAGGCCACCCGTAGGATGCCGGTGAGCGCAGCGAGCGTAGCCCGGACGAAGCGTAGCGTATTCCGAGGCAAAGTTTCCCGGATTACATTTCATTCCATCCGGGCTACAAAACTACTGCCTAATGCCCAACACCGTAATCAGCTTGTCATAAAGCTCAAATTGCTCCCGCACATACTTCTCGGTCTCCGCGGGCGAACGGATCGCCGCAATGCCGCCGATGCGCGCGTTGCCGGCCTGCCAGTCCGGGTCTTGCGCGAGTCGCGAGAAGACGCTAGCCCACTTGTCGACGATGGCCTTCGGCAATCCGGGTGGCCCCATCAGTGCGGTCCAGCCGACGATTTTTTCCATGTCGGGAAACCCGGCTTCCTTTGCGCTGGGCGCATCGGGCAATTCTTTCAGGCGCGCCGGTGTTACCAGCAGCGGGCGCAGACGTCCGCCTTGCACCTGCTGGATCACCGTCGGCGCGTTGTTGCACGCAAAATCCACCTGGCTGCCGATAACCGCGGTGGTCACTTCTCCACCGCCTTTGTAGTGGATAGCCACCGCGTGGTCCTTGGTGAGTCCCGCGAGCGACATCAGGTACTGCGAGGCCATATTCTGACTGGTGCCGACACCGGCAGTGGCATAGTTGAGCTTGCCCGGACTCTTGCGGATCGCGCCTAACAGGTCGGCGGCAGTGCGGTACGCCGACTCGGTTTTGACGAAGCAAATGTACGGATTCAACTCGATCAGCGAGATCATGCTGAATTCGTTCCACTTGTAGCCGAGCTTGGATTCCATCGCCGGCAATATGGCATGCGTCGCGATCCGCGCCACCAGCAGCGTGTAGCCGTCCGGCGTGGCATTTCTGACCGATGTCGCGCCGATGGCGCCCGACGCGCCCACGCGATTGAGTGAGACGATGGGCCGGTTGTTCAGGTATTTGGACGCGTGATGCGCCACGTTGCGGCCGGAAAGATCAGAATCGCCGCCTGAGGCGAAGGGGATTACGAACAGGATGGGCTTGGTGGGATAGTCTTGCGCGGCGGCTTGTGTTGCGAACATTGCCAGCGCCATGGTCCATTTGCGGAATCTCATTACACACCTCTTCTGGTTGGGCGGGGTGCGCGCAACAAAACTACGTCACGTCCCCCTCACCCTAACCCTCTCCCCGTAAACGGGGCGAGGGGATTCTGTTTTGGTGCGAGTACTTTCTACAACTGCCCCAACACGTACTCCGCGCTGCTCACTTCAAACTGTCCCGGTTTGAACTTGTCGATTGCCTGCACGAAACCGGGCAGGTGTCGTTGCGTTCAGGTCTTGGTAAAGGCTGCCGGCACGCCAAACATCACAATGCGTTTACCAGCCGTTGCCTTTTCAATATCGACATCATTCGATCCGACGGAGCAGGTATTTTCCCACTCGGCAGCCAGTGCCCACAGCTTGCCGCCGGGGCGTTTGTCGCCTGCTTTGATCACGGGTGTCTCCTTGAAGAAATTGGATTCTGCTGTGATAGTATAACTCGGTAAAAACAAGCTGCACGCATCGTCTTTTCCCTCACGAAATTCACTGCTACAAGGACTCGCCGTGGCCATCCAATACGACAAGCTGATCAAACATGATATTCCGCTGGTTGAGCAAACACTGACCCAACGCGACACCATGCTTTACGCGCTCGGCGTGGGCCTGGGCGCCGATCCGATGGACGAGCAGCAGTTGCAGTATGTGTATGAGAAAAATCTGAAGGCGCTGCCGACGATGGCGATCATTCTCGGCTATCCCGGCCCGTGGCACGCGGGCATGGACACCGGCATCACGCGCAGCCACGTGGTGCATGGCGAGCAAGGGTTCATCATACACAAAGCGCTGCCGGTCGAGGGGGCAATCACCGGCAAATCGCGCATCACTGCGGTGCTGGACAAAGGCGCGGACAAAGGCGCTCTGGTGCTCACCGCATGCGAGGTGCGTGACAAGGCCAGCGGCGATCTCATCTGCACACTGACCTCCACCACGTTCTGCCGCAAAGACGGCGGTTTTGGCGGCCCCTCTAGTACCACTGGTCCACAAAAACCGTTGCACGCAATCCCAGAACGCGCGCCGGATCAAGTGTGCGATCTGGCGACGCTGCCGCAAGCGGCACTGATCTATCGTTTATCCGGCGACTACAACCCGCTGCATGCCGAGCCGGCGTACGCCACCAATGCGGGATACAAGCAACCAATCCTGCACGGTCGCGCCACATTCAGCGTCGCCGGCCACGCGATTTTAAAAACCTGCTGCGCTTACGATTCATCTAAATTCAAAAGCATGGAAGGCCGCTTCTCTTCACCGGTATTTCCGGGCGAGACCATACGCACGGAAATGTGGATCGAAGGAAAAGTGGTCACATTCCGTGCCACGGTGCCGGCGCGCGGCGTTACCGTGCTGAATAACGGGCGGGCAGAAATCCTTTAAAAACAAATACTTATTAATTTAATTTTTCCCCGACGACACCCCCTGCCGTGCGGCCATCCGTATCAATTGCGCATGCGTTTCCACGCCGAGTTTCTGCCGTATTAAGGATTGGTGGTTCGCCACGGTCTTGTAACTCAGTTGCAGCTTTTCGGCGATAGTTGCAAGCGTATCCCCGGCGACCAGCAGCCGCATCACTTCAAACTCACGGTTCGACAATACGTCGAGTCCGGCTTCACCGCCCGCCACCGACTGCAACGCTATCGCCTGCGCCATGTCCTGACTGAGGTAGCGTTTACCCTGCGCCACGCTGCGCACCGCTTCCACCAGCACCTCCGGCGCGCTGGCTTTGGTGACGTAGCCCAGCGCGCCCGCCTGAAATGCGCGCGAGGCGAATATCGGCTCTTCGTGCATGCTGAACATCAGCACTTTCGCATCCGGCTCGCGCGCCAGCATGCGGCGCATGGCTTCGATGCCGCTGGCGCCGGGCAATGAAATATCCATCACCACCACGTCGGGTTTCACGCGTTGAAATTCGCTGTAGGCGTCGGCGGCATTGGCCGCTTCGCCGATCACACGTATCCCCGCGCTGCGTTCCAGCAGGCGGCGGTAGCCTTCGCGCACCACCGCGTGGTCGTCCACCAGAAATACGCTGATCTCCGCAGATGCGTTCATGCTGCCGCCTGCGCCACCGGAATCAGGGGAATTGCAGGAATGACGGCTTTAATGCGAAAGCCCTGCCCTGCGGCGGATTCAAATTCAATCTCGCCGCCCAGGGCTTCGACTCTTTCGCGCATGCCGACCAGCCCCAACCCCGGCGCCCGCGTCGATGTTTCATGCGGCGCGCCGACGCCATCGTCAATCACATTCAGTGCAACGTGTGCGCGCAGACGCTGTAACCGCAGGGTCACGCTGCGCGCTTGCGCATGGCGTGTCACGTTATTCAGCGCCTCTTGCACCAGCCGATAACACGTCATGTTTTCGTTTTCTTTCAGGCCATCCACTGCGGCATCGACGTCAAGCACGGCGCGTGTCGCCGGATTACGCGTCTGCCATTGCTGCACCAAATGTTCCAGCGCGGCGGAAAGCCCAAGTTCATCCAGCCCCGCCGGGCGCAGCCGGCGCAGCATGTCGCGTATCGTATTTTGCACGTGATCGGCAACGTCGATAATCGCCAGTGCGGCCGCATGCACTTCGGTCCATTTACTTTCGTTCCCGTTGCGGATCGATACCGCATCAATCTTGATCGCGTTCAGGTGTTGCCCCAGTTCGTCGTGCAACTCGCGCGCCAGTTGCTTGCGCTCATCTTCCTGCACATGCACGTGCGATAGCGACAGCCGCCGGTTCTCGGCCAGCATTTCCGCCAATTGGCGTTCCAGCACCCCGCGCCGCGCCAACTCCACGCGCGCCTCGCGCACGCGCCGCCAGCCGAACCACGACAAGGCCGCCGTCAGAAACAGCAGCACGCCCGGCAATTCGTCCAGTTGATAGCGCTCCCACGGGCGCGTCAACGCCAGCACTTTTTCGCTCAGCTCAAACGCCGCACTGAGGCCGAAAAAAATCACCGTGCCCGCCAGCACGCCCATCAGATCGCGGCGCGACGCGTTGCCGGTGTTATCACTTCGAGTGATCACTGCCATAACATCTCCGGGAAAAACTCACGGGTTTCATCGGGAAACCGCCTGACCATGCGAACTACCTGTCAATGCAATACTACAGGGCAATCTGACCGTTAACGAGGAGGCGCGGCATTTGCGCGCGGCGGCAGTCTACACAAGAAAAATACGCTTTATCAGCCGATGAACGAATTCAAACGATTCAAACGAATTCTTGCGAGCGACCGGTGCGCCGCCATTGCCGCCGTGGTGACTACGTTGGCGGCTACGTCCCTGTGCGCTGCCGCGCTGGCCGCCGACATCCAGTCCATAAGCACCATAAGCACCATAAGCACCATAAGCACCATAAGCACCCAACTCCCCCCGGTGGACGTCATTGGCGTCACGCCGCTGCCGGGCCTCACCCTGAGCCGTGATCTGATCCCCGCGCCGGTGCAGACCGCAACCGGCGCGGATATACAGCGCAGCAACGCCATCAGCCTGCCGGATTTTCTCAAGCACAATCTGGGTAGTGTGCATATCAACGACATGATAGGCAATCCGTTCCAGCCGGATGTGAATTATCGCGGCTACGTCGCGTCCCCGGTGCTGGGCACCCCGCAGGGGCTGTCGGTTTATTTGGACGGCGTGCGCCTGAATCAGCCGTTTGGCGATGTGGTCAGTTGGGATGTCATTCCGAAATCCGCGATTTCTTCTATCACCCTGATGCCAGGTTCCAATCCGTTGTTTGGTCTGAACACGCTGGGCGGCGCCCTTTCGATACAAACCAAGGATGGCCGCAACAATCCCGGCGCTGCGATTCAGGCGTATGCCGGCATCAACGCGCGCCGTGCCACCGAATTTGAATACGGCGGCAGCAATCAAGCACTCGACTGGTTTATCACCGGCAATGTTTTCAGAGAGCGGGGCTGGCGCGACGACTCGCCGTCGCGCATAGGGCAAATATTCGGCAAGGTGGGTTGGCGCAACGCCGCGACGGATGTAAAAGTCACCCTGTCGCACGCCGACAACACCCTTCATGGCAGTGCGCTGCAGGAAGAGCGTTTGCTCAAGCTGGATTACAACAGCCTCTACACCAAACCCGATGTCACCGAAAACAAATCCACCTTTCTGAATCTGGCCGTCAATCAGAACATCAACGATAACGTGGTGTTTTCCGGCAACGTGTATTACCGCAA
>JANMXV010000274.1:0-6001 GCA_031381325.1 Betaproteobacteria bacterium
AACGGATTTCGCCATGTCGCCGATCACCTGCATATCCTTCTGCCATACCTCAACCTTCATGGTTGCGGGCAGGTAGTTTTGTTCCACCATCAGCTTGCCGCGCAGCTTGAACACGCCGTTGCCGAGCACCGGGCTGCTGGAAAACAAATCCCAAACCTGCTGCGGGTCGAGTTTCATCTTGCGCGCGAAGGTCATGGTTTCGCCCACCGCGACGTTGTAGATCGCCACCAGATGGTTGGCGATGAATTTCATTTTGGCGCCGTTGCCGTACGCGCCGACGAATTGCACGTTTTTCGTGAACACGTCGAGCACCGGCTTCACGCGCCTGAACGCGGCCTGCGATCCGCTGGCGAATAGGGTCCAGCCGCCGGATTTCATGCGCACCGCCGTGCCGCTGATCGGACAATCAAGCGTTTGCACACCTACGCGAGCGAGCGCCTGCTGCGCGCGTTGCTTGTCCGCAAGCGTTAGCGTGCTGGTTTCGATGACGACCAGCGGTGATCGCTTTGTTCCTCGCTTCGCTGCACAAATTTTTGCAACCACGTCTTCCAGCACGCTCGCTTTGGCCAGCGAGGTGATCACCACATCCGCCGTCGCCGCAACCGCCGTCGCCGACGCGAGTGCGCGGCCCCCCGCTTTTTTCAGACGCGCGCGCGCTGCTGCCACCGGATCGTAGCCGATCACTGGGTAGCCCGCGGCGCACAGCGCCTCAGCCATCATGCCGCCCATGATGCCCAGACCTATGACGCCTATAGTATATAACTGTTTGTTTTTATTCATTATTTGAGGGCCTCACCCTAAAACAGTTCGCGGCATTCATCCGCACCGATGCCGCGCGCTGGGCGAAAGTGATCAAGGCATCGGGCGCGACGGCGGAATAATCCGGCGTGCCACATGTACGCCGTTAACGTGTTCGACTTGCGCGTGATGCTGGCGCAGTAAATCCATGCCGTAGTCGTTGCCGTTGGGCGTGCGGATCACCGTGTGCGCATGGTTGCGCGTCGGCTGCTGATTGTTCAGCGCGACGCCGCGCACATGATCAAACTCGATCAGCACCACCGGGCTGTGAATGCGGTAGTAAAACACGCTGTCGTCGACAGCGCCGCCCATCCAGGTAAACCAGGTCTGATCGAAATGCTGCTTGATCTCCGCCATGCGCACCGCGTTGTGCCCCTCGCGCATTTTACCGATGTGCGATTCGATCAGTGCCAGCATCTGGTTCTGCTGCGCGGCGGACAGGTCGCCATAACGTATGCCCTGATAACGCAGTTGAAGGTTGTCGCTGAACGCAGGTGCGGATACTTCGCGCGGCAGGGTATCGCCCACGGTGGCCTTGGCGCGTTGCGCCGGCGTCAGGGTATGCATGAATGCGAGGCCGCGGCGTTCTTCATCCTGAAACACCACCGTGCCGGCGTATTTTCCGGCATCGGCCCGTGTCGGTTCCGAACCCATGAACAGCGGCGTCATCACCACCTGATCACCGAGCACAAAACAGTTGACCACCAAATGATGGCCGTCCAGTTGCCAGCCCCAAGGCGCATCCGCCGACGGCGTACCCATCAGCGTGAACCAGTAGAGATCATCGCCATACTCGTCAAACCTGCCGGTGAGTTCGGCGATGGTTTCGTTAAGCCGCATGATGTCGCGCGCGCCTTCATATCCGCGCGCGGAAAGCGTTGCCCGCATTAACGCGAATGCGCGTTCGCGCTGCGCAGTGCTCATGTCGCCGAGCATCACGCCCTCGCGCGGGTAGCGGTGTATGTTGCTCCAGTTGCGCCACTCATTGCTGGTCACCGGAAACAGCGCTTTCGCGCGCTGCTGTGCGTTGAGCGCGGCGATAAAATCGTCGGCGGCGCGCCGGATCGGCTCGGTGGAAACGCCGGTCTTACCCGCCGAGTACAGGCCGGGAATAATTTTCCCATCAGTGGTGATGCCTTTGAACGGTTCGGCGAGCGCCTTCTTCGCCGCTTCCATGTAGGCAGGCGGCGTATCAATACGTAGCGCCGGTGCGTTTTCGCCGCGCACACGATGCCGCTCGACCGCTGCACAACCGATCAACGTCACTACCGTCAGCCACACCGTGACGCCCAGCCATTTTCCCGGTTTCATTGCTTGCCCCCCTTCGCACGTGAATGTCATCGTGACATCGACGCTATCGCGGCGTATGTTTGTTACTCAAACCATCACCACCGCGCGCTCGCGCAACATGTCGGCAACGCTTTCTGCCGCCACCGGCACGCTAATCAGAAAGCCCTGAATTTCGTCGCATTCCAGCGAACGCAGCACGTTCAGTTGTTCCTGCGTTTCCACGCCTTCGGCGATTACCTTAATTTTCAGCGCGTGAGCAAGCGAAATTATCGACGCGACTATCGACATGTTCTCGCTATTTTTCAGCATGCCCTCAATGAACGAACGATCAATCTTCAGCGCATTGACCGGTAGCCGGGACAAATACGCCAGCGAAGAATAGCCGGTGCCGAAATCGTCGATTGCGATGTTCACACCCAGATCGCGAAGGGCCTTGAGTTTCGCGATGCAGCCTTCCATATCGTCCATCAGCAGGCTCTCGGTGATTTCCAGGTCGAGCCCGTGCTCGTCCGACGCGGCCTCGGCCAGCAACGCGCGTACCTGGCCGGTGAAATCCTTGCGCCGAAGTTGAATAGCCGACACGTTGACCGCAACCCGCGGCGGCTGCAGGCCGTGCTGCCGCCACGTTGCCTGATCGCGCAATACGCGGCGTATCGCCCATCGGCCGGCCTCGACGATCATCCCGGTTTCCTCGATGATCGGAATAAATCCGCCGGGTGCAACCAGTCCCGAATCGGGATCATTCCAGCGTATCAAGGCTTCGAACCCGGCTAGACGCTCGCCCGCAATCTCAACCTTGGGCTGATAATGGAGCACGAACTGTTCCTTATCCAGAGCGCGCCACATGTGGTTTTCGAGCAACAGCGTTTCCGCCATACGCGCGTTCATTCGCGGCTGATAAAACAGGTACGATTCGCCCGCCGCCTTGGCCTGCTTTAGCGCGGCCTCGGCGTTCTTGAACAGCGTATCGACATCCGCGCCATCCTCCGCATACACGGCAACACCGGCCGACACCGACACGGTCACCTCCCTGTCGCCCATCATGAACGGCGCCTTCAGCGCACCCAGGATCGATTGCTCGATGGCATGCACCAGTTCCGCCTCATTGCCAAAATCGCTCAGCGCCAACGCGAAGCGGTCTCCCAAAATGCGCCCGACATGGTCCGCTTCGCGCCACGATTGCTGCAAACGCTGCGCCAGCTCGCGCAACAACTGGTCTCCGGACTGGCGGCCAAGGGATTCGTTGACAAAGCGAAAGCGCCGGATGTCCACAACAATCAGCGCGAGCTTCGTGTCATGCTGTGCCGCTGCATGCACCAACTGTCCCAGACGATCCATCAGCAGTGTGCGATTGGGCAGCCCGGTCAGCGAATCGTAGTAGGCCAGATAATTGATGCGTTTTTCCTTCTCCATAACCTCCAGCGCGAACGCGACATCCCCCGCCAGATCCATCAGCAAGCGCACCTCTTCTTCAGTGAAAAAATCCGTCTCTTTCGCCATCATGCCGAACAAACCGGCAACCTCGGCGTTTACAATCAGCGGCAGGATGATTACCGAACGGTACCCCAGTTCCACGGCGCGCCGCCTGCGCGCGCCCATCGGCCATTGTTGCGTGGACATATCACTCTCCACCGCCGGCCGCTGGTCGCGGATGCAGCGCGCCAGCAGCCCCGATCCACCCTGCAGGGTGCCGCGTGAGGCGGCTTCTATCGCGCGGAATTCCCATCCATCGGCGCCCGCCCAAGCCACCGAATCCACACGTCCCGCCGCGTGATTGACCTGCCCGATCCACACCACGCCAAATCCACCGTGTTCGACGGCGATGCGGCAGGCCTCATCGATCAACTCCCGCCGGTTCTTGATGCGCACCAGGAGGGCGTTGATGTTGCTGAGCACCGCGTAGACGCGATTCAGCCGGCCGAGCCTCATTTCTGCTTCGCGGTGCGCGGTGACATCGACAACCATGCAGGCAAAGTATGGCTCGCCGGACGGCGCCGGAATCGGAAACAGCGTGAAATTGATGATGCCGCTCGAGCCGTCCTTGCGGAAAAAAGTAATTTCCGACGGATCGCGCGCGTGTCCTTTGCGCTCTATTTTTTCCAGGACGCCGGTGAAATCGCGGCCCTGTGCGGGCGTGCAAAGCCCGATCTCATCCAGCGTCCGGTCCATCGCTTCCCCGGCGCTCCAACCAAACAGGTTGGTGGATGCCTTGTTCCAATAGCGCACGCGCCCCTCGCGGTCAAACCATTGAACCGCCACATGCGGCGTGTAATCCAGCGTCGCGCGCAAAGCTCGCCCGGCACGCACTTGCTGCGTGATGTCATACACCGTCGAACGCAACGTCACGAACTCCCCCTCGGCATCAGGCACAAGGGCACTCGATACGCTCACCGTCATGCACGACCCGTTGCGTGATAAAAGTTCAAACTCGACGTCAAGCGACGCGCTCCGCGCTTTAAGTTTCGAGAACTCGGTGTGGAATTTCTCGCTACCGGCCTGTGCGAGAAAATCGGCGAATCCCAACTTGCCGATGACCTGTTCACGGCCGCATCCCAGCCATTTCAACTCGGTATCGTTGATTTCGACGAAAATCCCGTGCGCGTCGAGCGCATGGTAACCGCAAGGCGCATTGTTATAGAGATCACTCAGCCGGCCGGCGTGGGCCGTGAGTGCGTGATTAGCCTTGCTTAACGCTGCGGAACCTTCCTCGACACGACTGCGCAGCGTGAGGCACCAGAGCAGCAGCACCGCGGCCATCGCGGCCAGCACTATTGCTAAAGGATTGAACAGGCTCAAATCCATGAGCGCTGCGCGCGTGCAAGCGCGTGCCTTCGGTCATGCCGAACCCATGTCGTAGTCGCTTGCGCCATCGCCATCGACGGGCCTCCCGGCGTGATGGTAGCACGGTCGCCCGCGTCTCAAGTTCAGGGCGCGTTGAACGCAGCCCGCGGCAGATTACGCTTTATCCTGAACCGTCAATTCGGCCACAGACATCGGGGAGATCAATGGTCATCATGCGGCAAGTTCCGCCATAACCGGCGTCTTCGCGTACGCGAGGCCGCGCTGCTCCAGTGCAGCGGCAACGCGCAGGCAGAGATCCTCGCGCCATGCCGGTGCAATGATCTGCATGCCAAGCGGCATCCGGGCAGTCACAGCGAGCGGCGCGACAACGATGGGCAAACCGATGAACGACAGGGGCTGCGTGAGCAATCCCAGGTTCGGGCGAACCAGCATTTCGCGCCCGCGTATGCACATCGTTTCCTGTCCGATCGCGGTTGCCGAGCGAGGTGTTGCCGGCGCGAGCAGCACATCGACCTCACGAAATGTTTCGCGCACGCGCAGGCTGAACCAGCGGCGCAGCCGTTGTGCTTGCAGGTACCAAGCACCCGGTATCAGTGCGCCGGCCGTAAGCCGGTCACGCACCAGCGGATCGAACTCATTGCGGCGATCCCTGAGATTGGGCAGGTGGAGCTGGCCGCCTTCCAACCCCGTGATGATGAACGCTGCGGCGCGCGCGCGCTCGACCTCTGGCAGCACGATCTCACGGGTGACACCGAGTGCGCGTGCGGCCGCAACCACAGCTTCCCACGCTGCCACATCGGCGTTCTGTTCGAAATAGCCTTTGAGCAACCCGATACGCAGGCCGCCGGCGCCGAGCTTAAGTTGATGTGAAGCGGGCTCAACCGCGCGCGCGGCGCACACCGGATCGCGCTCGTCAGGACCCTGCACCGCGTCGTATACGGCTGCAAGGTCGGGCACCGTGCGCGCAAACGGCCCGACGTGATCAAAACTGCCGGCAAACGGAAACGAGCCTGCCCGGCTTAGTCGTCCATAGGTCGGTTTCAATCCAAAAATGCCGCACAGCGCACTGGGCACCCGTATCGAGCCATTGGTGTCCGAGCCCAGGGCCAGC
>JANMXV010000342.1:0-2188 GCA_031381325.1 Betaproteobacteria bacterium
AGGGACTCGCCATATGCGTGGTCGCCTGCACGCCGTTGAGATTGAACGCCGGGTCGCACAGCGCATGCATCGCGGCACGCACGATGGGCGCGTATTCCGGCAGACAACCCGCCATCACCATATTGATAGCCAGCACCTCGCGCGTGAGGCTGCCCCAGCGCGGCGGCACACGGCATTCTCTGAACGACGGATCGCCGCCCAGTGCCTTTAGCATGGCGTCTATTTTTGCGGGTGTCGGTGGCACTACCGGCAAGCCATCGGAGTAGCCTTGCTGGTAATACCACTCGACCATGTCTTCCGTGCTCACTTCACGCGGTTCTGACAACTGAGCATCAGCAGGACTGTTCATGGCGTGTGCCTCCTCTTACTTCGGTTCATTCTCCGGCTCATCCGGCCGAAACCGTGTCTCCGGCTTCAACCCCTTACGCTTGTGCTTCTCGCTGATCTTGCCATTCTCAAGATAACGCCCCTCCACCGCGCGCTTCGCCGCTGCATCCCACTGCGGCAACCAGTCGCCGTCACCGGGACCAAACCATGGCGATTGCGCACGCCGCTTGGGCAGCCCCAACTCATCCCATATTTTTCCGGCGCGCTCCATATATTCTTTTTTGGGCAGCGCCAGTGGCGGCAGTTCTTCTTTCTTAGTCGCATCCATCAACAGCGTCGCATCCTCGCGCTCGGCTTCGTGCTCGCGCTCCGGGCCATGGCCGGGGCTGCGGTAGTTGATTACTTGCAAATCGTCCACCGGGTTCATGCGAAACGCCATCGCCCAGAACAAGGCGTCGGAGTTTTCGGGATCGATGTCTTCATCCACCGCAATGCAAATCTTGCCGCAGTCGGCGCGAAATGCACTGGCGCCCTGCAACGCGCGCCAGACTTCCGTCTTAGGGGTGTTCTTTTCCATCACCAGAATGATGATGCGCCGCAGTGCGGTCAAACGCTCATGCAGCTTGACGCGCTTCACACCGCGTATGCCCAGCGTCTTGCGCAGGTGATTCAGAAACATCGGCTCGTACGACACCAGTTTGATTGCGCTGGATTCGCTGGGCGTCACCTGCGACAGATACGACGCGACCACCGCATCCTTGCGATGCGTGATGGCCGTCACGCGCATCGGCATGTTGAATTCTTCGAGCGCCACATGGCCATGCGATTCGCCAAACGGGCCTTCCGGCTCCAGGTACTCGGTGTCGATAAAGCCTTCGATCACGATTTCGGCTTCCGCCGGAACCATGAGATCAACCGTGCGCGCCTTGACCACATTGATCGGCACGCCCGCAAGCCCGCCCGCCACGCCGATTTCGTCCACGTCTATCGGCAGTTTCATCGGCGCCACATAGGCCACGTACGGCGGCGCACCGAGCACGATGGCGCAGGGCATGGTTTTGTCGCCGCGCTGTTGATGCTTGAGATAATGACGATAACCACCCGCGCCGCCGGTGCGCGTGGCCATGCGGATCACCAGCCGATCCGGCGCTTTCAATCCTGCACGATAGGTGCCGTGATTTTGCACGCCCGACTCCGGGTCTTTGGTAATCACATTGGTCGCGGTCAGCGTCGGCGTGCTGTCGAAGCCGGGAGTGGAAATCGGGATCGGCAGGCTGTCGAGACCGTTGCCTTCTCCCAGTAACGCATCGCCCTCGATCACCACTTCCTGACACGCGGCCGTTTCAACCACGCATGGCGCAATCGGGTTGGCGGTAGCTTCATCCCAGCGCTTCTGAATCGACTCAGCGTCGGACTGCATGCCGATGCAATACACCGCCGGATTCGCGGCGAGCGCACCCACCACTACCGGGAATTTGAACTTTCTGCCGCGGCCATCGACCACGTTGGTGAACAGAAACGCCCTGCGCTCCTCCTGCTCGATGCCGCCCACGTACTGCCAGCGCACCAGCGGATGCATCTCGGCATCCTTGTCGATGGCACGGTCAATCGTCAGCAGCAGGCCGGCTTTTTTCAGCGCGGCCAGGTGCTCGTGCAGGTCGGGGTATTTTCGATTGTTGTTGGACATAAATTCAAATACTTTTTTAACCACAGATAAACACAGATGAACACGGATAATACCTGCGGACTGTGAAAATTGAAGTTATCTGTGTTTATCTGTGTTCATCTGTGGTTAATGAAATTTCTTTTACCACGCCACCGTGCCGCCATCGACCGGCAGAATCACGCCGGTGATGAAATC
>JANMXV010000360.1:0-5773 GCA_031381325.1 Betaproteobacteria bacterium
GCGTGGAGAGCGGAGGCATCATTGACGCCGTCTCCCATATATCCCACGACGTTGCCGGCCTTCTTCAGCGCGAGGATGATGCGCTCTTTCTGGTTGGGCTCGATTTCGGCGAAGACATCCACGCCGCCCACTTTCTGCAGCAGCGCGCCGTCGCTCAGCCGGCCGAGGTCCGGACCGCTGAGGATTTTTGTGCCCGACAATCCGATCTGTTGGCCGACATTGGCGGCGACCAGGCGATTGTCTCCGGTGATGATTTTCAGTGATACGCCCAGGTTTTTCAGGCTGGCGATGGTTTCGATGATATTAGCCTTGGGCGGATCAAAGAGAACCAGAAACCCCAGAAACGTCATGCCGGCTTCGTCGGCTTTAGCGAACAGCGATGCAGCCCCCATGTTTTTGTAGGCGACGCCGAGGGTGCGAAAACCCTTGCTGCTGAACGCCTCGAAGCGCTGCTGAATTTGTTCCCGCATCCCGGCAATATCGACAGGATTTCCGACTGCGGTTTCCGCGGTGGAACAGACGTCGAGCACATTTTGCAGCGCGCCTTTGGTCACCATCAGGTGCGTACCATGATGATCAACCAGAATGCTCAATCGCTTGCGCAGAAAATCATAGGGGATCTCGTCCACCTTGCGGTAGCCGGACAGATCAAACTGGCGATGGCCGCGGATGGCTTCATCGATAGGGTTGGTAAAGCCGGTCTGGTAAAACGCATTGAGATACGCGTGAAGTAGAACTTTATCGCTTGCAGCGCCTGCCACATCGAGGGCGGATTGCAAATGCACGATACCTTCGGTTAGTGTGCCGGTCTTGTCGGAGCAGAACACATTCATGCTGCCGAAGTTTTCAATCGAAGCGAGCCGTTTGACGATCACTCTTGCTTGCGCCATCCGTTTTGCGCCACGGGCAAGGTTGATGCTGATGATCGCCGGCAACAATTGCGGCGTCAGCCCGACTGCGAGCGCCAGCGAAAAAAGCAGGGCGTCCAGAACCGGGCGTGCCAGGTAGACGTTGATGGCGAAGATGGCCACCACCAGCACCAGGGTCACTTCCATGAGGAAATAGCCGAATCTCCGTATGCCGCGTTCAAAGTCGGTTTCCTGCGGC
Source organism: Betaproteobacteria bacterium (assembly GCA_031381325.1). GTDB lineage: Bacteria > Pseudomonadota > Gammaproteobacteria > Burkholderiales > SG8-41 > UBA5216. Next base: position 1,108 of record JANMXV010000360.1, read on the forward strand.
CGCAGTTTTAAGCGCTCGGAGACCTTGCCGAATTCGGTTTGTGTACCCGTGCCTGTAACCAGCGCTTTGGCAGTGCCGCTGACCACATGAGTACCCATCCATAGTGCATTGGTGCGCTTGCCCAGCGGCGTCTCCGCCGCAAGCACCCCGGCCGATTTCTCTACCGGATAGGTTTCACCCGTCAGAGTTGCTTCATCGACAAACAGATCTTTGGACTGATCCACCAGGCAGTCGCCGGGGACGATATCCCCGGCATTCAAAATGACGATATCGCCCGGCACAATCTCCTCGAGCGCAATGTCATGGGGGCTTCCATCGCGAAGCGCGCTGGCCTTGATTTGCACCATGGCCAGCAACTTCTCGACGGCGTTGGTGGCGCTGTGCTCCTGCCAAAAGCCGAGAAGTCCGCTGGCGAGGACAATAGTGAGAATGATGAGAGCGTTGACGGGATCGTGTAAGAAAAACGACAACCCAGTGGCAAACAGAAGAATGAGGATGATTGGACTCTTAAATTGAGCCAGCAGAAGCGTGAGCGCATGCGACCGCTTCTGGGGCTTCAGCAGATTGGCGCCATAGCGGGCGAGCCGCTGCCTGGCTTCGTCGCCGCTCAATCCTTCCCTGGCTGTTCCAAGGTGTTGGGCCATCTCGGTTGCCGGGACGCTCCAGAAGGCAGCGGGGACTTCATTCATACTGATTCTCGAACTGGCAAGTCGCTTAACGCGTTGTCCACGATCTGCTGCGCCTCCTCGAGCACGAGGCGCAGGTGATCCGCGCCGCGAAAGCTTTCGGCGTAGATTTTGTAAACGTCCTCGGTGCCTGAAGGACGCGCCGCGAACCAGGCGCTTGCGGCTTCGACCTTTACACCGTCGAGTGGCGCGCCGTTGCCGGGCGCCTGCGTGAGCACGCGTTGCACCGGCTCCCCGGCAAGCTCGCTGAGCCGCACCTGCTCCGCTGAAATGCGCTTCAACACCTGCTTTTGAGCGGGCGTGGCGGGTGCGTCCTTGCGCGCATAAGAAGGCGCCCCGACTTCGGCTGCGAGCCCGCGATAGACTTCGCCGGGATCGCGGCCGAGGCGCGCAGTGATCTCGGCTGCGAGCAACGCGGCTGCAATGCCGTCCTTATCCGTCGTCCACACCGTCCCATCACGCCGCAGGAATGTAGCGCCGGCGCTCTCTTCGCCTGCAAAACCCAGCGAAGCGTCGAGAAGCCCGTCCACGAACCACTTGAATCCGACCGGCACTTCGTGCAGCGTGCGTCCGAGTTTCGCGGCAACACGATCGATCATGCGGCTGCTGACCATCGTCTTGCCCACGGCCGCGCGCGCGCTCCACTGCGGCCGATGCGTGAAGAGGTAGAAGATCGCCACCGAAAGATAGTCGTTCGCGGGAAGAAGACCCGCGCCCTGAGTCACGATCCCGTGGCGGTCGTGATCGGTATCGCAGGCAAACGCGATGCGAAAGCGGTCCTTGAGTGCGATCAGGCTGCGCATCGCGTACGGAGACGATGGATCCATGCGGATCTGCCCATCCCAGTCCACACTCATGAAGCCGAATGCAGGATCGACGGTCTCATTCACTACAGTGAGATCGAGCCGAAAGCGTTCGGCGATGCGTGCCCAGTAGTGGACACCGGCGCCGCCCAGAGGATCGACGCCCAGCGTAATGTTCGCAGCGCGTATGACGTCGAAGTCGATGACGCTCGCGAGGTCGCTGGTGTAGATGTCGAGAAAATCGTATCGGTGTGTCGTCGGCGCGCTCAGTGCTTTTTCATAGGGAATTCGCTTTAGACCCCGCAGCCCGCTTTCGAGATATTCGTTCGCCTTGGTCTCGATCCATTGCGTGACGGCCGGCCCGGCCGGACCGCCGTGCGGCGGGTTGTACTTGAATCCTCCGTCCTGGGGGGGATTGTGCGAAGGCGTGATGACGACGCCGTCGGCGTAGCCGCTGGTGCGGCCGCGGTTGTAGGCGAGAATGGCGTGCGAGATCGCGGGTGTCGGCGTGTATTCATCCTCACTTGCGATCATCGTTTCCACTGCGTTCGCGGCGAGCACCTCGAGGGCGGTTGCAAACGCCGGCACCGACAGCGCGTGGGTGTCGATGCCGAGAAAAAGCGGGCCCTCAACCTTTTGTTCTCGGCGGTAGTCGCAGATCGCCTGAACGATCGCAAGAATGTGAGATTCGTTGAATGTTTTGGCAAACGCACAGCCGCGATGACCTGACGTGCCGAACTGCACGCGTTGCTGCGGGAGGGTCGAATCCGGGCGTTGCGCATAGTACGCCGTGACGAGACGCGGCACGTTGACACGCATCGCGGCTGGCGCCGGTAGACCGGCGAGGGGACTTAGGCTCATGTCTGAGGGTTCGCGCCTGGTTAGGGAACGTCTGAACAATTGCCGATGACGACGCCCGCGAATGCGAATTGACCGGCATGAACGTGGTTTTTCATCGAATCGGGATGATTCTGGTCCATAGATTGCTCGTTGCGCTGCTCACTGGCGGTTTCACGACGCACTACTCCCCTTGAGCTGTGAACAAGTGGCTTGCAAGTGCAGGGACAGCATGACAGCATTCGTAGGGTCGAATAATACTAGAAAGCCGGTGCGTTTCGGTTTGATCTAAGTCAAAGCGGAGGCCCCCGTTTGGCGCAGGCTTAATTTTCCTTAACAAGAAGGAAAGACGACCATGAAGACCGATACACAACTGCAACAGGACGTGATCGCAGAACTGAAGTGGGAACCCTCGGGGACAGTCCACAGTTGGTCAGAACGTGACGCGGCAAGGCATTCCGCCTGGGGCACGGCAGGCGTGCGGAACGTCGTAGACCACATGACCATCGTTTCCTGACGTCGATGGAGGGTCCGTAATGTTTAATGTTCAGCCCCTCCTCGTCGCAGACAACCTTGAACCATTCCGAGTAGAGCCATCGCATCGCCCTTCGCGTATCGGTGCGTTCAAAGCGCGGCATGCGTAGACCTGCCGAAGTGAGCGTATGGGCAGCCTGACAGAATATCTGCGGTTCGTCGTCACGCTCACTGCCGTCGTCGATCCCTTTCTTGCGGTCCCTTTCTTTCTCGCGTTCACCAGCACATACAGCGCCGAGGATCGCGGCAGGCTTGCCCGCGCGATAGCGCTCACAGTGTTTCTCGTACTCGCGTCTGCGGCTTTCCTGGGTGAGGCGCTGCTGCATCTTATTGGAGCGAGCCTGCCGGCGTTCCGCGTTGGCGGCGGCCTTGTGCTGCTGTTGATGGCGCTTGCGATGCTAAACGCGCAGGCGGGCGGGGTACGCCAGTCCCAGGCGGAAGCGCATGAATTCGAGACGGGAGATGTAAGCGGCGTCGTGCCGCTGGCAGTTCCGCTTCTCGCTGGACACGGCGCGATCAGCACTGCGATCATTGCCGCAGAGCGCGGTGGCCTCGCTCACCAATTCGCAGTCATCGGCTGCATCGCTATCGTATGCCTTGTGTCCTGGGCGGTCCTTTCGCGTGCGCACGCAATTGCGACTCGACTCAGTCTAACGGGGCTCAATGTCGCTACGCGCATTCTGGGGCTTCTGCTCGCCGCGATGGCGGTGCAGACAATGGCTGAGGGCCTGAAGGAACTCTTGCCAGGGCTGGTCGGCTAAAAGGCCGCCGGCGAACGCCTTCTGGTGATGCAACCGGAGATGAGCCAGCGAGTATGTGGGTTGAGGCCGAACGCGAGCAGCAGCGGCAAACCGTCCATGGGCCGCTACGCGTGCGTGAAGCTCAGCGTTGCTGCGCCCGGGACTATGCCGCTTTCCCGGCTGCCGTGGCGCCCGCTCCGAGTCCGAGCGCTTCGATCGCCATGACCTGCGTGCCCTTCTCCGCCGCGGTGACGGCGCGCTTCACCGCCAGAAAGCTGTCGGGCGTTACCGATATCGAATCGATCCCGTGCTCGACGAGGAAGCGCGCGAACTCGGGGTGATCGCTCGGGGCCTGGCCGCAGATCCCGGTTTTCGTGCCGCTGCGCTGTGCTTTCGCAAGCAATGTCGCGATAGTGTCTATCACCGCGGGGTTGCGCTCGTCGAAGAGCGACTTGAGCGTGGCATTGTCGCGGTCCACGCCGAGCACGAGCTGCGTGAGGTCGTTCGAGCCGATGGAAAAACCGTCAAAGCGCTCAGCGAACTGCTCCGCGAGAATCACGTTCGAGGGAATCTCGCACATGACGAAGATCTCCAGCCCGTTGCCGCGCTGAAGCCCGTTCTTAGCCATTTCAGCGAGCACGTGGTCCGCCTCTACGGGACTGCGGCAGAACGGAACCATCACGACGATGTTGGTAAGCCCGATCTCCTCGCGCGCGCGTCGCAGTGCGCGGCATTCGAGCGCGAAGCCGTCGCGATAACCGTCGCTGTAGTAGCGGCTCGCGCCCCGCCAGCCGAGCATCGGGTTCTCCTCGGCAGGCTCGAAACCTTCGCCGCCGATCAAACGCGCGTATTCGTTGGTCTTGAAATCGCTGAGCCTCACGATCACCGGATTCGGGTAGTGCGCCGCGGCGATGCGTGCCACGCCGCGCGCAAGCGCGTCGACGAAGTATTCGGTCTTGTCCGCGTAGCCTCGCGTGATCTGCGCGATCTGTGCGCGAGCCCGTGCGTCCTTGACTTTGTCGTAGTGCACCAGCGCCATCGGATGGACCCGGATGAGATTGCCGAT
>JANMXV010000382.1:0-5255 GCA_031381325.1 Betaproteobacteria bacterium
GACGGCCGGCCCCGCCCCTTTATAGGGAATGTGCAGCATCTTGATTCCCGCCAGGTTGCACAGCAGTTCGCCCGCCAGATGGTTTGTATTGCCGGTGCCGGATGACCCGTAAGTGAGCTGTCCCGGCTTGGCCTTGGCCAACGCAATAAGCGCCTGCAGATTGTTGACCGGCAGCGACGGGTTGACCACGCATGAATCATGCCGCGCACGCTCGACGTTGGCGCTACGCGGGCACGCCGAACTCCCGGCGGCAGACCTCGGCAAGCGCCGCGACGCCCTGGCTGATTTCCTCGTGACTCGGGCTCGCAAAGCACAGCCGTAGCCGGCTGCGGCCGTGGTCCTTGTTCACCGACCACTCGGCCCCTGGATTGATCGCCACACCCGTCGCGAGCGCCAACTGGTAGAGCTTCAGCGTGTCGACGTTGTCGGGGAGCTTGACCCAGAGAAAGATGCCGCCCTTAGGGTCGTCGAACTCCGCCGCCGCGCCGAAGTGCTCCTTGAGCGATTCCATCAGCGTCTCGAGCTTGGCGCGCAGGCCGCGCCGCAGCACCGGAACATGCTTGGAAAAATGCCGAGTACAAAACTCCGCCAGCACCATCTGCTCCAGCGCGCCGGACCCAGCGTCGGTTTTGAGCGCGAGCATGCGCGACATCACGTCCCACGGCGCCACGATGTAGCCGACCCGCAGCGCCGGTGCGATCGACTTCGAGAACGAGCCGATGTGGATGACGCCGCCGCGTTCGCTCATGGCGTAGAGCGCAGGCGGGCGCTCGCCCGACCAGATCAGGTCGGCATAGCAGTCGTCCTCGAAGATCGGCACGCCATGCGCCGCTGACAGCCGCAGCATCTGCTGGCGCCGTTCCACGGGCATGATGGTGCCGGTCGGGTTCTGCACGGTCGGGATAGTGTAGATGTATTTCGGGCGTATGCCCTTGTATTTGAGATCATTGAGCGCGGTCGAGAGCGCGTCCATCCGCATGCCGTCGCGGTCAAGCGGGATGCCAACCGGTGTGACGCCGAGCCGGATCAGCCGGTTGATCGAGCCCTGATAACAGTCCTGCTCGATAATGACGGTATCGCCGCGCGCGAGCAGCGTGCCATTGACCAGATCGATCGCCTGCAGCGAGCCCGACGTGATCAGGATGTCGTCGGCCGTGCAGTCAATGGCCGCATCGGCCTTGAGCTTGGCAACGAGGAACTCGCGCAGCGGCCGGTAGCCCTGCGGGCCGCTATTCAGTCCATAGGTCGAGAGCGTGCGTCCCTCGCGTTTGAGCACTGCATCGGCGGCCGCGATCAGATCTTCGAGCGGCAACCGGTCGGCGTCATTGTTGCCACCCGTGAAATCGAACTTGACGCGCCCGCTCCAGCGTGCCGCTGGAGGCGGCAGTCCCGCAGGCAAAAACGGCGTGAAATCAAACGATGCGGAACTCATTGCCTTGGTGCTCGCGTGAATATTGGAAATTCAATAAATAGTTAGACGGCGGCCAAGACTGCTTTGCGAACAGGGATCGTAAGCTCAATGGCCGCAAAGTAATTTGCCGGGTAAAGGTAGTCTTCCCCAGACTCGTCAATTATGCGTAGCTGTCGATGTTTTGCCGCATCAAGGTCCGGAAGAACCTGGTAGATTTTTCGCGGTTCGAGGGACACCTCGTAGCCCTTGTTTTTAAGGCAGACTACAAAAATCTTTTCGGCTATTCGCATGGTGGTCTAGTCGATGTAACGTTTAATCTTGAACAGTTTTCGTCCAACGCCGTGAGCTTCATACCAGTGTAAAAGTCCATGTGGCTCACATTATCAAAAATACAAGAGTCCGATTCAGATGCGTAGCCTGCAAGGAGCGCAGCGTATTGCAGGATCAACGGTTGCCCCGTAATACGCTTTGCTTCTTACGGGCTACGCTTGCTAAAGTTCGCGTTTCTCGTCAAACCTCGCCGTAGTGTATCCGCCGATAAGGCGCGGACGGAATGCTATCGTCCACGTGCAGGTCCCACAGCTCGGCCTGCCCACCCTGCTCGTGCGCTGCGAACAGAGCCTTGAAACGATCGAGGGTGGTTATCTTTTCGCCGCGCAAGCCGAATCCACGCGCGATGGCTGCGATGTCGCCGCGGCCATGTTTTGATTCCTGCGGGTCGTAACCCTGCGCTATGAACTTGTGCACCTCGGCGCCGTAGCCGCCGTCGTTCACTGCGCAGATCAGCATGCGAATTCCCTGACGGCGGATGGTTTCCAATTCCTGGATGTGCATCATCAGGCTGCCATCGCCCTCGAGCAACAGCACCTTGCCGTCACCACGCGCGGCAGCCACGCCGATCGCAATCGAAAGCGCCGAGCCGATCGCGCCGAAGTCGTTGATCACATGCACGTTCTCCGCGCGGCGGCCGTAGAAGTGTGTCACGGCAATGCCCGCGAAATGCGCGCCGCCCATGACCACGGTCCAGTCCTTGGGAATCGCCGCATCGAGCTCCAGCATCGCCGGCCGCGGATCCACCGTGTCGGGCGCGACGAGAAACTCCTTGGAATCCGGCCGCGCTGCCATGGCCGCGATCTGGTTGGCGAGCATGGGCGTGCGCGCGCCGGCTGACGAATAATTGTTCGCTACGAGCTTTGCCAGCACGGCCTCGGCGGTGGCCTTGGCGTCCGCCTTAATATGCATGTCGGCGATACGCAGGCCTTGATACAGTCCGCGCGGATTGAGGTCGATCTGCACCGTCTTCGCATTTGGATACAGGTAGCCTGCCTCGGTGGTGTAGTGCCCCAGACCCGCACCAACACCGATTAGCAGATCGCACGCCGCAAACTCTTCGCGCGCCAGCGGACTGGCGTAGGCGCCGGCGACGCCGATGCCGAAACGGTTGTGATCGAACAGTCCCTTGGCGAACAGCGAGGTAGCCAGCAAGGCGCCACAGCGGTCGGCCAGCGCCTCCAGCGCAGGCGCGGCAGCGGAGCGCAGCACGCCGCGTCCGGCGAGGATGATCGCGCGCCTGGACTCCGCGATCATCGACGCGAGCCGCTCCACCAGAGTTGGGTCAGGCGCGGGACGCTGCGGCGTGGGCATGAGTTCGCTGGATGGCGAATACTCTGCGCCCCAGGGAAACGGCGCTTTTTGCAGATCCATCGGCACGCCCAGCACCACGGGACAACTCTCCTGCTTCGCGGTGTAGAAGGCTTCGCGCACGGTGTCGAGCATGCGGTCCACGCTCTTCACCGGCAGGTAGCGTGCGCCGGTCGCGGTGGCGAGCGGCCCGAGTTCGAGCTGCTGAACGTACCAGGCGGCTGACGTCGGCGAGTCACCCGCAAACACCACCAGCGGAATGCCGCCGCGCGCGGCGGTGGCAAGCGCAGTCATGATCTGCGTGAAACCGGGACCGCAGGTGACGGTAGCCACGCCCACCTTGCCGGTATGGCGGGCATACCCGTCCGCCATGGCGCAGGCGCAGTGCTCGTGCCGCGCATGCACCACGCGTACGCCGTACTTTTGCGCCATGATGGCGCCCCAGTACATGTTGGCGTCGCCCAACAGCGCAAACATCGTATCCACGCCTTCCGCCACGAAGGCCTGCGACAACACTTCGTATCCGCTCAGTCCGCTATCCTCGCTCATGTGCTCCCCTTGTCGTTTTTGCCAATAATGCCGCGCGCGCTGTCGAGCAACGCACGACCCAGTATCTTTGTTCCGGAGGCCGCCGGCGCCTGCTCCGGCACTGCATCGCCGCCTCCCGCGCGGCGCTGCTCGATGACCCGCGCGATATTGGCGGCGAACTCCGCCAACAATGCACGTGCGACATGCACGCCGCCCGCCGAGGCGAACATTTCCAGCGGGCCGGCGACCTCGAATCCGCCTTCCAGGGTCACATCCGTGGCGCCGGCGCCGCGCGCTTCGACCTCGAAGCGGGCGCGGGCGCGCGACGCACCCTTCTGGTCGATGCCCCGCGCTTCGATCAGGCAGCGTTTCACGGGATGATCGTACGTTAGCCGCGCCTCACCGCGGAACACTGCCACGGTGGGCCCGAACTTGAACGTCACCTTGCCGCGATGCGCGCCATCCGCAGTCAACTCGTTGAGTTCTGCGCCGGGAATGCACGCCGCGACCACGGCCGGATCCGATATCAGCGGCCACACCTCGTCCGGCGGCGCCGGAACCGAAAACTTCTCCTTCAGTTCGATCACAAATTCCCCTTGGTCATTTCAACTGTCCATCCGCATAGGTAATGATAATTGATTGTCGTTCATGATGGCGTGACGTTATCACATCCTGAATATGCGCAGAGAAAACCAGTGGAGTAAAATGCATGTTCGCTCAATCCACAAATTGAAACCGGTAACGGAACAAGAATCCTTATGAAACTAAACGGAAAAACCGCGGTAATAACCGGCGCCGCGTCCGGCATCGGACTTGCCACCGCGCAAGCGTTCGCGGCAGCGGGCGCGTCAGTAGTGCTCGGCGACATCAATATCGCCGGCGGCGAACAGGCCGCAAGCCAACTCAAAGCCGCCGGGCATGATGCCGTTTTCGTGCCGCTCGATGTTACCGACGATGCGGCAATCGCGCGTTTTCGCGAGGCGGTCTACGCGCGCGCCGACGCGCTGGATATCCTCGTCAACGTCGCGGGCTGGAGCAAGGTCGAGGCATTCGTGAACACCACGCCCGATTTATGGCAGAAGCTGATTGATCTTAACTACACGGGCACACTGCGCGTGACGCATGCGTTCCTACCGAAAATGATAGCGCGCGCTGCCGGAAAAATTGTTCTGGTCGCTAGCGATGCCGGACGCGCCGGCAGCGGAGGCGAAGCCGTGTACGCCGGCAGCAAGGGCGCGGTGATTGCGTTTACCAAATCGCTGGCGCGCGAAACCGCGCGCTACAAAATTAACGTTAACTGCGTGTGCCCCGGCCCGACCGATACACCGCTGCTGGCGTCGACACCGGAAAAACAACGCGACGCACTGATACGCGCGATACCGTTTCGCCGCTTTGCAAAGCCGTCCGAAGTCGCGGATGCAATTTTGTTTTTTGCCAGCGATCGTTCGTCCTATCTGACGGGGCAGGTGTTGAGCGTAAGCGGCGGGTTGACGATGGTGGATTAAGGGCCAAAACGTTTTAACCACAGATGAACACGGATGAACACAGATAACATCAAGGACATAACAATTGCCACAGAGGACACAGAGGACACAGAGGAAAACACAACGTGGTTCTCAGCACTCCTCTGTGGCTAACGCTTTTGACTCTGTTTTTATCTGTGTTCATCTGTGTT
>JANMXV010000400.1:0-7853 GCA_031381325.1 Betaproteobacteria bacterium
CGATCCGCTCAAGGTCACGAGTGACTTGGGACGTGGCTACCGCTTGATGGAAGTCAGCACCAAAATTCACGCGGGCGCCGGGCGCTTGCAGGCGACGGTCGATGCGGGACTTTCGCTGGGCGCGCAGCACGGCCTGACGCCGGCGCAGGTCACCGATGTTGAAGCGGGCATACCGAAAGTCATTCAGGGCCGGCTGACGCAACTTGATCCGCCGGATTTGCAAAGCGCGCAACTGAGTGTGCCGTTCAGTCTGGCGATGGCCTTGTCGCTCGGGCGCACGCGTGGCGCGCAGGCCGCGTTGCGGCGCGAGGATTATGAAACGGCACTGGTGGATGCCGATGTGCGGGCACTTTCCAATCGTGTGCGCTGCGTGCTCGATGCCGAAGTCGAAGCCGGCGCCAATACCGAAGAAGTGCCGTCGCGCGTGAGCATCACACTGGCGGATGGCCGCAGGTTCGAAGCACGTGAAGCCCACCCCCGCGGCAGCCCGCATCGGCGCATGAGTTGGGAAGAGCTGTCGGCGTTGTTCAAGGACACGGTAGCGGATGCCTTACCTGCGGCTGCGCTGGCGCAGGTTTTGGACTTGGTGGCAGGCCTGGATCGCAATTCGAGTCCGCGTGCGATCATCGCGGCCTTTGTTGCTACACCGCGCTGGCTGGAGCGGGATAACTGACAGGACGCATGATGGAAAAACAAATCGCAGTCCTCAGTACCGGCGCCATCGGCAGCAGCATCGGCGCTGACCTTGCGCACGCAGGATACAAGGTGTCGCTGATCGATCAATGGCCGGCGCAGGTCGAGGCGATGAAGGCGAACTTTTCTGAACGGTCACATTGCGCGTAAGGGACGCGAAGCGAATATTCCAACGCCAGCGAACAATGCAGTGGTAGAACTGTGCCGACGCATCGAGCGTGGCGAGCTGAAGCCGGGGATCGCTCGAACGTTGAGATTATCGCCAGGATGCTGGCTTAGTGTTATGCTGAATAGTGTTTAAAAACAAGTAGTTATATTGCTTCAGGAGATGCCGTTGCATAAACATGGAATTTTCAAGGGGATCAATCCGCAGCAGATTGTTTTTGTGGCTGGTCTGATCTTTGCTGCGGGTTTCGCTCACGCGCAGACCTACCCACAGCGTCCGGTGCGCCTGGTGGTTCCCGTTACCGCCGGTGGCAGCACCGATATCGTCGCACGCGTCGTCGCAGCAAAGCTGGGTGAGCGCATCGGGCAGCAGGTGGTGGTGGATAATCGCCCCGGCGGCAGCAGCATCATCGGCGCCGATATCGTAGCGAAGGCACAGCCCGACGGTCATACGCTGCTGATGGGATCCGGTTCGATGGGCACGATCAGCAGTCTGTTTACCCAGCTGCCGTTCGATCAGTTCAAGGATTTTGCGCCGGTGTCGCTGATCGGCACCTCGCCGTACGTGGTCGTGGTGCAGCCGTCGCTGCCGGTGAAAACCGTAAGTGATCTCATCGCCTACGGCAAGGCGAATCCGGGCAAGCTCAATTTCTCCGGTTCAACGCCCGGCTCGCTGCAACGGCTCACCGGCGAGATGCTGAAACGAAATGGAAATTTCGACATGTTGTTCGTGCCATACAAAGGCACCGGCGCGCTGATGCCTGATCTGCTGGGCGGGCGTTTGCATGTGGCCATCGACAATGTGCTGATCCTTACGCCGTACATCCGCAACCATTCGCTGCGCGCGCTGGGGGTCACGAGTTTAAAGCGTTCGGCACTGTTTCCCGATTTGCCGTCGCTGGCGGAAACGGGATTGCCGGGCTTCCATGCAGTCGGCTGGTTCGGCATATTCGCGACCGGACGCACGCCGGACGCCATCATCACGCGGCTCAACACCGAACTATCCGCTATCATGAAAACGGCGGAAATGCGCGAGCGTTTTGTGGGCCAGGGCTCGGAGCCCTTGGCCGGTCCGCCGGACGATCTGCGCAAATATTTCGCCAACGAAGTCAGCAAGTGGGGCAAGGTTATTCGCGAAGCAGGCATCAAAGCGGAATGATGCCCATGCCGTAATCAGCGCTACCGCGCTGATTTATCCCATCCAGTGTTTCAATTTTGAAGGCCCTCGGGCGCAACCCATGAGCAAATTTTCCAGACTATTCAATCCACGCGGCGTCGCCATCGTCGGCGCCACCGAAGACACCCATCGCGCCGGCGGACAGGCGCTGCATGCGATTTCGCAGTACGGTTACGCGGGCGGAATTTTTCCGGTTAACCCCAACTACGACACCCTCGGCAAACATCGCTGTTACCGCGGCATTGCCGCGATCGATCAACCGTGCGACGTGGCGGTGGTTGCTGTGCCTGCGCAGCACGTGCCCGGCATCATCGAGCAGTGCGGCCAACACGGCATAGCGTTTGCCGTAGTGCTCGGCGGCGGCTTTCGCGAAGCCGGGCCGGAAGGTATCGCCAATGAAAAGCGCATGCTGGACGCCGCACGCAAAGGAGGCGTGCGCCTGATTGGGCCCAATTGCCTGGGTTTCGTCAACATCCATCAGAATGTCTATGCCGGCTTTGGCAGCATCACGCGCCCGCCGCAATTGAAGCCGGGACCGGTGTCGGCGGTGATCCAAAGCGGCGGTTTTGGCAACAGTCTGGTGATCCAAACCGCGGTAGCCGGCGTGGGCTTTCGTTATGTGGTGGCGAGCGGCAACGAAAGCGATATCCAGGCGCCGGAGTTGATCAACGCGTTCGTAGACGACCCTGAAACCAAAGTCATACTGGCGTATCTCGAAGGCGTGGCCGATGGCCGCGCACTGATGGCTGCGGCGCGCCGCGCGATGCTGGCCGGCAAGCCGGTGATTATGCTGAAGGCGGGCAACACGCAACAAGGCCTGCGTGCAGCCGCATCGCACACCGCCAACCTCACCAGCAGTTATGATGTGTTTCGCGCTGCGTTGAAGCAGTGTGGCGTGATCGAAGTGCGCGACACGCACGAAGCCGCCGACTACGCGCAGTGCTTCGCGGCGGGACGGTACGCAAAAGGGCGCAATGTGGTGGTGATGGGCGGCTCCGGGGGGTCGGCGGTAGCGTTTTCCGATGCGGCGGATGAGGTGGGGCTCAAGCTCACGCCGCTGTCGGCCAAGACCATGGCCGTGCTGCGCGAAAATCTGCCCAGTATGGCTTCACTGGAGAATCCCGTCGATTACGCTGCCGGCTTCATCAACGACAAGAACGCGCCGCGTTTCCTGCGCGCCATAGACGCTATTCTGGCTGATCCTGAGGTGCATCAAGTCGGCATGCTGCTGGCAACCTCCACCGGCCGCACCATGTTAAATGGCGTCGAGGGCGTAGCGCACGCCCTCAAGAAAACCGATAAACCGGTGATGCTGTTCTGCTCGATACCTTACGCAGCCGCGGCGGAGGGTTTTGATTTGATCGCCGCCGAAAAAATTCCGATGCAGCCTTCGCCGCGGCGCGTGGCGTATGCGATGGCGACGCTGGCAAACTTTTACGATGCACAACAGCAGCGCGAGCGCTTATCCAACCCGCCCGCCGTGCAGCCGCGCAAGCTCCCCCAGTTGCCCGCAGGCACTGCGACACTGGATGAACATGAAAGCAAAAACGTGCTGCGTGCTTTTGATGTGGCGGTGACGCACGATGTGCTGCTTGCAGCGGGCGCCGCTTTGCCCGCGAATTTGAAGTTTCCCGTCGCAGTGAAAGTGGCGTCACGCGACATCGCGCACAAATCCGACATCGGCGGCGTGCGTCTGAATGTTCTGGACACGGCGCAACTGGAGATAGCAATTGCTGAAGTTCTTGGCAACGCAAGGCGCGCCGCACCTCAGGCGAAGATCGCCGGCGTTTTGGTATCAGAGATGATCACTGACGGCCTTGAAACCATCGTTGGCGTAGTCAACGATCCGTGCTTTGGCCCGGTGGTGGCATTCGGTCTGGGTGGAATATTCGCGGAAACTATCCGCGACGTAACTTACCGCGTAGCGCCCTTCGACAAGATTGAAGCAATCGCGATGGTGCGTGAAATTCGCGGCGCAAAGTTGTTTGACGGTGTGCGTGGTCAGCCCGCGCGGGATGTTGAGGCGTTGGCAAATCTGCTGGTGGCGGTGTCGGAAATGGCGTGGTTGTTGCGCGAGCGGGTGGCCGAGATGGACATTAATCCGCTACTGGTGCGGCCTGCAGGCAAGGGCGTGGTGGCGGCAGACGCGCTAATCGTTGTGAAATAGCTTGTACTACGCCACCGGACGTTTGAGGCTGGCCGCAGTAGCGCGCGCCGCCTGCTGCCAGTGCAGTCCTGTGTAATATAACGCACGATAATGTACCAAAGGGAATCCGCTCATGACCACAAACAGCTTGGTGCTACTCGGTGTCGGCGACGTCGGCCCCATTCATGAACCGATGGACGCCTACAGCGCACTCGTCCGCCCGGTGCTCGCCGCCGCCGATATCCGCTTTGGCCAATGCGAGCGCGTGTATTCCGAACGTGGCGCGCTGCAATTGCATTCGGGCGGTGCGCACAGCCGCGTCAAGCCGCAGTGCGCTTCGGTGTTTATCGATTGCGGTTTCGACGTGGTGTCGGTGGCGAGCAATCACGCGATGGATTGGGGCGAGGACGCGTTGCTCGATACCATCGAATGGTTTGAACGCAACGGCATCAAAACCACCGGGGCGGGGCGCAATCTCGAGCAAGCGCGGCGCCCGGTGCTGATTGAGAAGAACGGCATACGCGTCGCGTTTCTCGCCTACTGTTCGATACTCAACGAAGGCTACGCCGCGGGGCCCAACAAGGCTGGCATCGCGCCGCTGCGCGCGCATACGTATTATGAAGCGGTCGATTATCAGGCGGGCGTGCCGCCGCGCGTGGTCACTGTGCCGTACGAAGACGACTTGGCCGCGATGGTGAGCGACATCGCCGCCGCCAGGAAGATCGCCGATGCGGTGATTGTGTCGCTGCACTGGGGCATCCACTTCGTGCCGCGTATCGTCGCCGACTACCAGCCGCTTGCGGCAAAGGCTGCGATTGCCGCCGGCGCGGATTTGATCCTCGGCCATCACGCGCACACGCCCAAGGCCATCGCTGTGCATAATGGCAAGACCTGCTTCTACAGCCTGAGCAATTTCATCATGTCGTCCACCGCACGCAGCGGTGAGAGCGGTGCTGCCTTCGAGAAAAAATATGGCGTAAAGCTCGACGCTGATTATCCGCACCTTGCCTATGGCGAAGACGCCAAACGCAGCCTGATTGCCAAGGCGGTAATCACGAAAACGGGCGTGCAGAAAACGTCATTCCTGCCGGTGCTGATCGACGGGCAACTGCGGCCGGAAGTGTTGAAACAGGGCGACGCGCGGTTTGATGATGCCGTGCGGTTCATGGATAGCGTGTCGGGAGATTTCGAGCATAGGTTTGTGGTCGAAGGTGATGAGGTCGTCGTAGCGTGAGACCGGGCTTCAGTGCAATGAACAAGATATTTTTAAAGGAGTTTTTATGGCAAGCATTTCAGGCAACGAACTCGTCGGCGAAGCACTCAAACGCATCGGCGTCACCAATTTCTTTTTCATCATGGGCGGGCCGATCAACGACACTTTGCTCGCCGCGATGAAACGCGGCATCCGCGGCATCGACGTGCGTCACGAGCAAGCGGCCGCGATGAGTGCGCAAGCGTATGCGCGCGCGTTGAATTTTCCGGGTGTGTGTTTTGGCGCATCGGGGCCGGGCACGATCAACCTGACCACCGGGCTGGCCAACGCGCTGATCGACGGCGTGCCGGTGGTGGCGTTTGGCGGATCGAGCCCGATCGGTGAGTATGGCAACGGCTCGTTTCAGGAAATCGATCAGGTCGCGATTATGAAGCCTGTCACCAAATGGGCGAACCGCGTGTACGAGACGCGGCGCTTGCCGGAAATCATCGACCTTGCTTTCCGGCAATCGATATCCGGCAAACCCGGCCCGGTGTACCTTGATCTGCCGTCGGATGTGATCAACAACACGATTGATGACTCGACCGTGGTGTGGCCTGATTTCAGCAAAACGCTGGTGCGCGCGCGACCGCAGGGTGATCCGGCGCTGATTGAAGAAGCGCTGAAGATTCTGGAGAAGGCGCAAAAACCCGTGGTGCTCTCCGGCAGCGGCGTGTTGTGGTCGGGTGCGGAAGCGGAGCTTCGTCAATTTGTGATCGACAAAGGCATACCCATCTACACCACGCCGCAAGGCCGCGGCGTTCTGGAGGAAGATCATCCGCAGGCGTTCCTGAATGCGCGTTCCTCGGCAATGAAAGAAACGGATTGCGTGCTCATCGTCGGCACGCGCCTGAACTACGTGTTCGGGCACGTTAAACCGCCGCGTGTTTCCGCCAACGCCAAGATCATTCGCATCGACATTGACGCCAACGAAATCAGCGGCAGCCAGCGTGTGGATGTCGCCATCGCTGGTGACGCGAAAATGGTGATGCGCCAATTGCTCGATGCATCGAGCACGCGCATCAAATCAGGTTTGTACGCGGGCTGGCGCGGGCGTCTGGCGGAGATCGAAAATCTCAAACAGCCCGAATCCGAAAAAGCCATGTCCACCAGCAATGTGCCGGTGCATCCGTTGCGGCTGTGCAAAGAGATTCGTGATTTTATAGACCGCGACGGCGTGCTGGTTGTCGATGGCCAGGAAATTCTCAATTTTGGCCGTCAATCGATCCCGACATTTTTCCCGCGGCACCGCATCAACTCCGGCACCTTTGGCACCATGGGCGTAGGCATGCCGTTCGGCGTGGGCGCGAAAGTGGCCCGGCCCGACAAACAGGTGATCGTGCTGCATGGTGACGGGTCATTTGGTTTGAATTCGATGGAACTGGATACCGCTGCGCGCCACAACCTGCCGATCATCGTGGTCGTCAGCTTGAACGGCGGCTGGACGGCTGATCCGAAAGGCGACAAACCAGGCCGCAACCTCGGCTACACGCGCTTCGATCTGTTTGCGCAATCACTCGGCTGTCACGGTGAGCAAGTCGATAAGCCTGAGGACATTCGTCCCGCGCTGGAACGTGCGAAAGAAGCCATCAAGAACGGCAAGCCTGCGCTGGTGAATGTGGTGACGGATTTCACTGCGCGCGCGGTGACTATTCGGTTTACCAAGACGGCGACGTAAGTGACGTAATCGTGTCCGACCCCATTTTTATTCCGCAAAGTAACTACGACGTGCAGTGTGCGGAGGACGTGGCGGGCCGGGTCATTGCGCGTATCCAGCCGTGGAAGAAGGCTATCGAGCATGGGGTACTGGCCTAAGCAAGCCCGGATGAAATGAAGTGTAATCCGGGGTTCTGCGACAGATGCTGAATCTATAATACGCTGGGTTCCTTGTCGGCTACTCGCTACTTGGCAAACCGAAACGTAGACGAAGGCTCGTCCATCCGGTCGCGCGGTTTGCGTATACGATTCGCCATTTCCAGCGCGGGCTGTGCGTTTTCCAGCAGGATGGCCATTTGCCGCTCGTTGAGATTTAACCCGGCGCGTCTTGCCATAGTTTCCACCACGCCGCGGGTTGCTGCATCAACATCCGGCTTGGGTTCAAACACGCTGGTATCGACGGCGGGCGCTTTTGCGTTCGGATCGAGTGGCGGGCGGCGTTGGTGCCAATCGGTCGCCTGCTGATACGCGTGACCTGCCGCCAGCACTTGCGCATCATTGAACGGTCGCGTAATGAGCTGCAGCCCCAGCGGCAAACCATTTTTCGAGAAACCGCCGCACAACACCAGCGCCGGGGTGCGCGCCGAGTTTGACGGCGTAAACGCGTTGGATTTGCGCCAGAAATTGGTGACGCGGTAATCCTCGAAGCGAGGCGCGGGGCCGAAACCCGCCGTCAGCAGCACATCGTATTGCTTCAACAGCGG
>JANMXV010000426.1:0-1922 GCA_031381325.1 Betaproteobacteria bacterium
CCGGCATGTCAGCTCCACGCCGAGCAGCACGGCTTCGCACAATTCCTTTCCGCTCACTTCGCCACGCAGTCCCGCTGCGGCGAATGCGGCCGGTATCGCGGCCGAGCCGGCGTGCAGTATTGCCTCGTCGTGCGTGTCGTCGAACTCGAGTACGTGGCCGTAGTAGCCGTTGCAGAGCGCCGCCGTCGGCGCTGGCACGCGCGGTCCGCCGATCACGCGTGCGTCGGGCCTGCCGCCCATATCCACCAGCACCTTGAGCCATGGCGGGTACCCCGCTGCGGCGCGGCCGGCAATCGCCGCGCCAAAATAGTCGAGCAACTCGCGCCTGACGCTTAGGCGCGTAGCTTCGGGCACCTGCGCCCAGCGCAGCGATAGCGAAAGATCGATGAATGCGTCGAACGTCTGCTCGGGCGCATCATGTTTGGTATGGGCTGTTTTCATGCGTTGCTCCGTATGTGCTAAGGACGAATGCTACTCAGCGCGTATGCCCGCCTGCTTGGCGATACGGCTCCACTTCGCGAGATCGTTGATGATGAGTTCGCCAAATGTTCGCGGCGTGGCGACCACTGGCTCAGCGGCTTCAGCGGACAGGCGCTTGGCCATGTCCGGCTCGCGCAGGATCGTGTTGATTTCGTTGTTGAGCTTCATCACGACCGGCCCCGGCACACCCGCAGGCGCCAATACGCCCCACCAGATACTGCCATCGTATCCCGGCACGCCGCTTTCGGACACGGTAGGAACATCCGGCAGCAGCGGTGAACGCCTGGCGGAGCCGACACCGAGCGGCTTTAATTTGCCTGAACGGATATGCGGCAGCGCCTGGATCAGCGTGCCGAACAGCACCTCGACCTGCCCCGTCATCACATCGAGCATCGAGGGCCCGCCGCCTTTATAGGGAATGTGTGCAAGCTTGACACCGGCGAGCATGTTAAATAGTTCACCGCCGAAATGGTTGAATCCGCCGATACCGGACGATGCGTAGCGGATTTGCCCCGGTTTCCCTTTTGCCAACGCGAGCAGATCCTTTATGGTCTTCGCCGGGAAGCCCGGGTGCGTGGCAATGGCGTTCCCGCCCGACGCAATCTGCGCGATGGGGATCAGCGACTTCACCGGGTCGTAGGGCAGCTTGTGTACTGCGGGATTCATGGTGTAAGTCGTTGACACCATGAGTATGGTGTGACCATCGACCGGTGCGCGCGCGGCAAGCTCCGTGCCGATGATGCCGTCGGCGCCGGGGCGGTTGTCGATAATCGTCTGCTGGCCCAAGCGTTCGCTCATCTTCTGAGCGAGAAAGCGCGCGAGGATGTCGTTACTGCCGCTGGGTGGGAACGGCACGACGAAACGTATGGGCCGGGTGGGGAAATTTGTGCCATCTGCCTGAGCCGCAGCATATCCCGCTGCAAAAAGCAGCGAGGCGGCAACAGTGGCGGGCAGACAATACCGGTGAAGGGATGGCATGTAGGAAGCCCTCATTGTAGGAAGTCGCATGGTCCTCAAAGTTTAAGGGCATTACGGTCTTGATGTCAAATCATCTAAATCAATTGACAAATATTTGAGAGTTTATTACGATAGGCGCATACATCCTTTTTCAACCGTTCTGCCGAATGCTGAAAATCCGTAGCAGCTCTGACGTTGACTTCACCGCCTTTCTGCGTCCAGACGACGTCGTTACCTGGCCGCAGGGAACGGGCGAGCCGCTGGGTCTCACGCGGCGACTGGTGGAGCAGCGCCATGCTCTCCCACAGGTCGAGCTTTTCATCGGCATGAGTTCGAGCAAAACGCTTGCGCCCGAGCACGCGGCGCTCGCGCCAGGGCACCCCGGTCGCTTTCGCCTGCGGGGGTTTTATGGGGCGGGCACCAACCGCGTGCTGGGTGCCGCGCACGTGCTGGGCAACGTGGCGTGGGACGGTTCGTCGGTGCCC
>JANMXV010000494.1:0-4379 GCA_031381325.1 Betaproteobacteria bacterium
AACACCTGCATGGCGCGTTCGAGCGTTTCGTCGGGATCAAATTCGCGGGGGCGTGCCATCCTGAGTATCCGTTGCTGCCTTAAAGCGAGAGAACGGTAATTGTGTACCAAATGGTTCATAATGGCAAATCTCAACAAAAACGCAAATGTGCAACAGCGCTGGAACGCCGATCGCGCGGGCTTCATTCAAAAGGCGGATCAGCAGTGGCCCGCCGGGCTGAAATAGTTGCCGACACCACGGTAGTTGATCTTAAACCGGCTATCGCTATCGACGAGCGCGTGCTGCCCGCCGGATTCGACGACATGCTGGCGCTGCGTAGGGGATTGCGCACGGTGATTTTTACCGAAGAAGCGCGCGTCAACGGGCCTGAGCCGCGCGAGTCCGGTCCCGGCTCCGGGCCGGGCCCTGCAATCCAGATGGGCAGTTTTCGCATGCGCACGCCGGAGGAGGAATTTGATCTTGGCCGCTGGTATGCGCAGTACCGCCTGCCGTTCATGGCGCGCATGCCCGGCTGTATCGCCGCACGCAAACTCAGTGGTGTTGCAGGTTGGGCCAAGCACAGCGTGCTGTATGAGTTCACCTCGCTTAAAGCGCGGCTGCGTAATTTCGAGGAGCCGCACGAAGCGCTAGCACTCGACGGCACGCGCTGGGAATCCAAAGTCATCGCCGGCACGGTGCATACGCCGGGCTCGCCATTCATAGGCGAACGCATCTGGCCACCCGCATCCTGACGCGGCCCGGCGCAATAGCGCAGACTTCAATCGATACGCAGGTTGTTGTCCTTGACCACTTTTTCCCAGCGGCGGATTTCCGCGAGCACGAATTTGTCGAATGCCGCAGGCGAAGCGCTCACGGCCAGCGGCACCAGCCGTTTGGCGGCGGATTCTTTGGTCTCCGATTTAATGAACAGCGCCGGGATGCGCCCGAACATAGTCGATCAGTTCCTGAAACGTGTTCGGCGGCAGTTTTGCCGCAGCAATCAGCACATGCTGGATTTCCGCCATCAGCGTAATGCCGGAGAGTTCCTTACGAGGATCGGATCGCATACGCGCAGCGAACAGTACCGGCACGATGCCGTTGGACGGGTTGTTGCCGACAAGCAATGTATAGCCATCCGGCGCCGCGCGCGCCGTGATGTCCAGCGCGACAGCACCCGATCCACCGAGGCGGTTGTCCACCACCACTTGCTGGCCGAGGCGTTCGGTTATTTTGGGTCCGGCCAGACGCGCCACAGTGTCGTTCGCGCCGCCGGGGGGAAATGGCACAATGAAGCGCAGCGGGCGCGCCGGGTATTGTTCCGCCGCTATCCCGCCAGCCGAGGCAAGCAAGACACAGAGCATGCCGATAAATCGCGTCATTTGCCATTCCTCATGATAGGTGCGCCGATGCACACGCCGATATGCGTATCGTTGCTTCGCGGTCACGCGCATTTTTTGTCCGATAATTCCGTGGCCGGTGCAGAATCAGATAATCAGTCAAGCCGAATCCCCAGTTCCGCCGCGAGTTTGCCGTACTTTTCCGAGTCGGCGCGAATCTGCGCGGCGAACGCATCCGGCGTATTGCCCACCCCTTCAACGCCGGCAGTCTTTAACCTGTCGCGCACGTCGGGTAGCGCCAGTATGCGCACCGACTCGGCATGCAGTTTAGTCACGATAAATTTGGCTGTCGCTTTGGGCACCAGCATGCCAATCCACTGCGCGGTGTCGTAACCGGTGTAGCCTTGCTCAGTGTGCCGACCTCGCTCATGAGTATCGTATAACCGTCCGGCGCGGCACGGGCGGCAATTTCCATGCCGATGATGCCGGAGCCTCCGGAGCGATTGTCGATGACCACTTGTTAATCCCAGTTTTCGGTCATTTTCTGGCCAACAATACGCGCCAGAAAATCGACGCCCCCGCCGGACGGGAACGGAGCGATGAGGCGCAGCGGCCGGCGCGGATAGTCCTGTGCGAGCGTGGCCACTGAACTCAGCGAAACCACTACGGCAGCCGCAACTGCCGGCATGATCGTTAGCATAGGCGTCCCCTCTCGTTGTTTATTGTGCGTTACCGCCACTTGGCCTCGTAAACCCATTGCGCGGGCCGCTGCGCGATGGACAGCGGGATCAACCCCTTTCCGCCGTAGCGTTGCAGGTTGGGATCACTGCTGGCCAGACACGCATTGCGTAAAGCAAAAAAAACTTTGCCGGCGATGGTTTCGCGCCAAAGCCATTCACGCGCTTCGGCTGCGGCGCGTGCTCCGGGTTGTGCGGTCACCGCTTCAAAATTGCGTGGTGGCGATGCCTTCTTCCTCGAAGAAATGTCCGAGTGCGCCCACGGCGCACGTGCAGTTGGGTCAAACGGGTGTGAGCAGCACCGCGTCAACGCCGTCTTTCTTGAGCAGCCCCGCGAGTTGGCGTGCGCGCGGCTCAAGCTGCGGCGTGGGTGTGGAGCCGTTGAACGCATAGTGATACCCGGCGACACTGCCTATCACATGCTTCGCCGCCAGTTCGTGCAGACGGTCGATCGGGAACACGACGTTGATGTCCTGCTGGAAGCCGGTGCGGTCGAAGTTACTGGAGAGGTGGCTCATCACCAGTTCATGTGCCTGAACATTGCCCGGAACAATTCGATATTCGGCAGCGGTCTTGTCCGAAAATGGTTGATCGTCTTTGCGGTGTATGGCGGCGGTTGTGATGATGGCGACGCGGCGCTTACTCAGCGCAGGTCCGCTAACCCAGGGCGTCCCGCCCAGCGGGCTCAAATCCTTGAGCTTGATCAGCATCAATTCACGTTCCCATTCGCCAAGATCGTCCAGTCGTGCCATGTTTATTTCCTTGTCTATGCCGCCGGGTTGATCTGCCGGTCAGGAACTATAGAGTTGCGCCCCAGGAACTGGTAGCCCTCGTCACTACTCGCGCGGCAGAGGGTACGCAGTCGCCATAGCGCCTTGCCTAAAACAGTTTCCCTGAATAGCCAGTCTTCCACGCGCTTGCTGGTGTTAAAGCCGGGCTGTGCGGTAATGGCCTCGGTGTAGTAGGCCTTCAGGTCTTCGTAAGCCAGTTTGAGCACGCGGGATGCGGGCATATCCGTGCGCGGACACTGCGTGGTCTGATCTTCCAGAAAGGCCGCGAGGTATTTTCCGCCATCGACTATGGACAGCCCGCTGGGGCCGACGGTTGTGCGGCCGCGCGTGGTAACCGCCAACTCATACCAAGGCTGAAGTGAAGCAAGTTCTTTCAGCATCGCAATGCCGATCTCACTGCTTGGCGTCGTTTCATCGGGAGGCTTGGGTAGATCGATGGAGCACACCATGCCGGCCATTGCATCCGCATCGGTAGTTTGAGCTGGAACCTCTTCGGCATAATCAACGATCAAAGGGCCTTGCTTTGCATCGAGCAGGGCGAAGGCGGCGCGCAGCACGCGCTTTTGAAATGCCGCATCATTGGGCACGCCCAGCGGACGCCCTAACTCGAATGGCACCCACAATGCGCGCGGCGGCTGGGTGCGTTCGGAATGAATGCGGATGAGACTGATCGCGGTTGTCGCCAGGCCTTCTTCTTCAAAATAAATCGCCAGCCCGCCGACGGCGCGCGTGCATTTGGGTCATATCGGCACTAACAGCACGGTATCGACATGATCGTTTTTCATCGTGCGCGCGATGGCGCGAGCCGACAGTTCAAGGTCAAGCGGATGCGGTGCGCCGGAAACGGTGAAATGAAAATTTGCTACCGAGCCGATGACACCCTCAGCCGCAAATTCGTGCAGACGTTGCAACGGAAAGCACACGTTTAAATCCTGCTGAAATCCGGTGCGATCAAAATTTACCGACGAATGACTCATCACCACGTCGCCCGCATTCACATTGCCGGGGATCACGCGAAATGCCGTTTCGTCGCGTTGATAAACCTTGTCGCTGCGCAAATTAAGTGCTGCGGTGGAAACCAGTGCGACGCGGCGTTTATTCAGCGGCGGCCCCTGCACCCAAGGACGACGCCCCTCGAATCCTGAACAATCAAGCGTCTCCATCATTTTTCGTTCATGGAGTGGTATTTCTTCCAGGCGAGCCATTGGGTTCTCTTCTATTTTTGAGTTAAAAAGTATTTAAAAACATATACTTACTCAGCTTTTAGCGCTGCGGCTTTGACCACCTTCGCCCATTTCACTGTTTCGCGGCGTATGTATTCAGCCGGGTTGATATTGCTCTCATGACGCCTTCCCCCTTGTCGTCGTCATTTCCGGCGGCGGCGCCACGTTGCCCGGCGCATTGATGCCGGCGCCGCCTTTTTGCGAGGGATGCGCGCGTTCGTACTGTCTTGGGTAAACGAGTTTTTCACCGAGCTCATGCGCCGCATGCCACGGCCATCGCGGATCGTAGAGCATGGCGCGCGCCAGGCCGAT
>JANMXV010000514.1:0-8708 GCA_031381325.1 Betaproteobacteria bacterium
TGTTCGACGGCGTAATGCCCGGCAACGCGTTTCCCGCACGCTCGCGCTTGTAGCCAAGCACGTCGTATTCAGGAATAAAACTTTCCATCATGTTGAAAACCGATTCGTATAGCGCCACATCGACAATTTGCCCTTTGCCGCCATTCACGTTGCGATGATGCAGCGCCATCATCGCGCCGATCACGCCATGCAGTGCCGCTATCCCGTCGCCGATGGAAATGCCCAGCCGCACCGGCGGCTGTTCGGGATAGCCCGTCACATAGCGCATGCCGCTCATCGCCTCGGCCACCACGCCGAAGCCGGGCCGATCACGGTACGGCCCATCCTGCCCGTAGCCCGACAGGCGCACCATAATCAACTGCGGATTGATCTTCGACAAATGCTCCCAGCCGATATTCCATTTTTCCAGCGCGCCGGGACGAAAATTTTCCACCACGATGTCGGCATCGCGCGCGAGTTCGCGCACGATTTGCTGCCCTTCGGGCTCGCGCAGATTAACCGTAACCGATTTCTTATTACGCGCCTGCACATACCACCACAGTGAGGTGCCTTGGTACATCTTGCGCCACTGCCGCAACTGATCACCGCCGTCGGGCGACTCGATCTTGATTACCTCCGCGCCAAATTCAGCCAGCATGCGCGCGCAAAACGGTCCCGCGATCAGCGTTCCAAGTTCGATTACCTTGATGCCGCGTAGCGGCATGGTTTCAATTGCGGACATAGAACACAACGGCGCAGCCAAAGGTAGGGGAAACAGCAGCCAGTATAGGGGAATCCCCGCCGGCGAAATAGGGGAATCCCCGCCGGCGAACCAATACCCCCATACGGAAATCCGCTTTTTCATCCATCAGCCCGCCGCACCTCGTAAGAAAGCACCGACAGCAGTATCAGTGTCCTACCCGCAGAATCGCCGCGTCCGCAGTCGTATTCTGCTCACGCTGTTTAGAAATTCTTCCATGTTTTATGCATTGCAATCACGAATGTAAGTTCGATTACTTTTTCGAGGGAGACTTCAATGTTAGGACAACAACCGTTTCGACCGTATCCCGAGACCCGCTTCGAATCCAACAACAGGAAACGTGCCGGTTCAGCCCTGCATACGCCCAGACAAAATCACCTGCTTGCAGCGCTGCAAGGGGAAGATTATGAGCGGTTGTTGCCGGAGCTGGAGCCCGTTCCTTTACCCTTGAATTGCACCGTTTACGGCGCCGACGACCGGGAAAAGTACCTGTATTTCCTCACCGCGGGTATTGTTTCCCGGTTTTATGTAACGGAAAACGGCGCGTCGGCAGAACTCGCGGTCACGGGCAATGAAGGCGTGATCGGGGTGGCATCGTTCCTGGGTGGCGAAAGCACGCCGAGTCAGGCGGTGGTTCTGAGCGCCGGCTACGCTTATCGGCTGCGGGTGAATCCGTTTAAAAACGAACTCGCGCACGGTGGACCGTTGCTGCCCGTATTGCTGCGCTATACGCAGGCGCTCATCGTGCAAACCGGGCAAATGGCGGTGTGCAACCGGCATCATTCCGTGGAACAGCGGTTGTGCCGTTGGATCTTGTCATGCCTGGACCGATTGCCCTCGAAAGAACTAAAGATGACTCAGGAACTGATTGCGGACATGCTTGGAGTTCGCCGCGAGAGCATCACGGCGACCCTGGGAAAACTGCAAAACGCGGGATTGATCCATCTCTGCCGGGGCAGCATTACCGTGATCGATCGTCTGCGACTGGAAGCGCAGGCGTGCGAGTGCTATGCGGTCGTAAAACGGGAGTATGACCGTTTGCTCCCCGAGTATCGGCAATGCGCAATGGAGCCGGCGTGATGAAAAAAGTCTACTGAGCGATGAGCAGGATAGGAACCTTCACTGCTTGCACCAATGCAGCACTTCGGCGGCCGAGGTATTTCTTGTCGCCCAGGTGCAGCGAAGAACCCAGTACTACGAGATCGTATTGGCCGGTCGATGCCGTGCGCCGGATTGCAACTTCAGCTTTCGAGTGTACGGCCGTAAGCACTTCAACATGCACGCCACTACGCTTGCCCAGACGCCGTGCGTCCAACAGTACGGACGCGCCGAGACGGCGCGCCCGGCCCCTTAACATGTCGGTATCCTCATCCGGGTCAAACACGTGAAGCACCGTTAGGGCGCCTTTTGTGGCTTTGGCCAAGGCGAGTGCAACCTCCGTTGCCAAGCGGGCGGGCGAAGTGCCTCCCGTGGGAACCAGGATGCTGAGGGCACGGCCGGGTGTAACGTTCGAGTGCGATCCGTTCAGCGTTATTGCAACCGGACCGTCGAAAGCAGCGATCAGGCTCACGACCAACGGATCAAAGCGCTGTGCCGTATCGGAGACCGGCACCTCAAAGCCCGCAAATGCAATGCTGTAGCCCTTCGTCAATTCCTTTTCAATCGCATCCGGGGTGTCGGGAGATTTGGCATGAATGAGTTCGTCCAGGCTCATGCGTGGCGGCGCCGCGGCTGCGCGGTTTTGAGGCGCAGCCAATTCCAGTTCGAGGACGCTGCCGGCGGCGCTCGTTACATTGCCGTGACCGAGCATGGGTAGGGTCACCAAATCCTTTCCTGGTACTGGCGGTACCTGCATCACCGTCGTCACCACCTGTTGGCCGGCGGCAAAAGCGCCGGCAAGCTGGGCGGCGAGTGCCGCGTTGGGACTGTTATCGAGGTAGACCAGCGCCCGCTCCATTTTGGGAACGGCTTCTGTTTCTTCCGCCGCCTCCTTCTCGAGACGCTTGGCTTCGTCTTCACCTATCGGCACTCGTGCAAGCATCCAGCGTAGTGTCGGCGGCATGGCCAGGGTAGTAACAACGGCCATAGCGACGATCATGGTATAAAGTTGGTTGCTGAGTACTCCGATGGATAATCCAATACTGGCTATGATGACTTCCGTCGAGCCGCGGGCATTGAGACCGGTGGCGAGCGCGAGCGATTCTCGTCCCGACAGTCCGCCTACCCGGCCACCCGCGAGCGCGCCCAGAAACTTGCCGATGGTTGCAACCAGGATAATTGCGAGCGTGACGCCCAAAAGGGAAGGATCCATAAGCGTTCTGAGATCCATGCCCAGCCCCGCAACAGCAAAGAATATAGGGCTAAAGAAAGCTAATATAAATCCCCTGAGCTCCCCCTCGATATGTTCTGTCAATATCGGCGATTGGGCAACCAGCATGCCCGCGACAAATGCGCCGAGGGCGGTATGAACGCCAATCAGCTCGGTGGTCAAAGCCATCACCAGCATAACCAGAATAATGGCGGTTATGACCGGAACTTCGATTGTCAGATTGTCGTTTGTCCAGCGTATGATGTGAGCAACCGCGCGCCGTCCGAAGGTGAGGCTTAGCGCCAGAAAAAGAAGTGTCCCGCCCACGCTGATGAATACATTGGACAAGCTCACCGTGCCATAAGCGGCAATGCCGGAGATCACCGCGATAATCACCCAGGCTATGGTGTCGTCCAGAATAGCGGTGGCTAACATCAATTGGCCGAGGTCGCGTCGAATGGCGCCCACTTCCATTAGCACCATGGCCACGATCTTGACAGAGGAGATCGAGAGCGCAGTCCCGAGAAAGAGCGCAGTCACCAATAGCGCGCCCGAAGAAGGAATGAGCTTGGCAGGCAACTGGTAAGCCAGCGCAACCCCGCACACGAAGGGCACTGCAATGCCGAACAGAGACGTCGAAATGACGGCCCGGCGTTTGCGGCTGAGGAGGGAGAAATTGGTTTCCATCCCGGCAAGCAATAAGAGTAACAAGATGCCGATTTGCGACAGCGCATCGATCATGCTCTTGAGAGCGGGCGTGCCCGGGAAAATTGTTTGGCGCAGGTCTGGCAGAAAGGCGCCGAAAACTGAAGGTCCAAGAACGATGCCGGCGAGCAATTGTCCGAAAATCGCGGGCTGGCCCATGCGGTTCATGCCTTCGCCCAACAACCGTCCCGTGAACAGCAAAAGGATCAGTTCCGCCGCAAATATTGCGGCGGTGTGGTCAGGATTCATATTACGGCTGCGCCTGCGCCGGGTGATTGGTGTACGGGCAGTTCGGCGGGAACGGCCGGCAGCCGCACGATGAACTCGCTGCCTTTGTCCGGGCCGGCGCTGTGCGCCTCTACCGTGCCGCCATGCAGTTCGACGAGCGCGCGCACCAGCGATAGACCGATGCCCATGCCCCCTTGTGCGCGATTCAACGCAACCTTCTCTTGCGCAAAGAGTTCGAACACGCGGGCCAGCATTTCGGCGTTAATGCCTATGCCTTCGTCCCTGATGGATAGGGATATCTCGTTCCCTTGTTGCGTCGCAGTCAGCCAGATACGGCCGCCCGGATTGGAGTATTTCGCGGCATTGGTGAGCAGGTTGGAAATGATTTGCGCCAGCCGCACGGGATCAGCGTCGAGAAAAATAGGATCTTGTTCATGCGATACGATCAGCGCATTCATCCCGCTTGTGATTGCGGGGCGGCTAATCTCGAGGGCGCTTTCCACGACCTGGGCCAGTGTCAGCCGCTCGCGGCGTAGCTCCAGCTTGCCGTGCGTGATCCGTCCGATGTCCAGCAAGTCGTCGAGCAGGCGCGCCATCAGCCCCACCTGCCGCTCGATTACCTCTCTCGCCCATACCCGCTTGTGCTCCGGCAGGTCCGCGGTCTTCAGCACGGCGACACAATTTTTTATCGGCGCCAGCGGATTGCGCAATTCGTGCGCCAGCGTTGCGAGGAATTCATCTTTGCGCTTGTTGGATTCAATCAACGCCAGATTCAGCCCGACGATCGAGTCTTCTGCGATGGTGCGCCGGGTGATATCGCTGTGAATTTCGAGAATAAAGTTTGCTTTCCCAGACTCGTCGCGGCGCAGCGCCCAGCGGCTGGCGACGACCAGCGTGTCGCCGCTCTTGCACCTATGGCGCAACGTGCCTTCCCACCGGTCGAGCCGTTCGAGTTCAGTATCAATCTCGCGCCGGCGTCCGGCAAACTCGGTGCGCAGAAACTGATGGCAGACCTGCCCAATCGCCTCGCTGCTGCGCCAGCCATACATCTCCTCGGCGCCTTTGCTCCAGAAGGTAATGAGACCATCAGGAGTTCGCACCAGGATGGCATCGTGGGTGAGGTCGAGCAATTCAGCTTGCGCGCGAAACGCCGAGCGCTCGTTTTCAAGCAGCACCTGGCGCTCGCGTATAAGTCGAGACGCATCCCGCAGCGCTGCGTGCAAATTCTCGATCTCTTCAATCGCTGGCCCCGCGGGCAGCGGGGAATCCAGTTTTGGACCCAAATCCTGCGCAGCGTCGGCCAGCAATACAATCGGCTTTGCGATCCGTCGGGCGATCAACCCGGCCAGCGCAAATGCCAGCGCCAAAGCGGAAAGCACGCCTGCCGCCATCATCCAAAACGTTCGCCAGGCGCCCGCATCGACAACGCTCTCGGGAATTGCAATGGCCAGCGCCCAGCCGCTAAGGGAAGAGATAACGTACGGCTGATAAGTGGGCGCTCCTTCCAGCGTGCGGCCCCAAAACCAGCCTTCGGGACCACGAGCTGCCGCGGCCGCGAAAGAAGTTGAAATGGCGGTGCCAACCGCGACTTCCGGAATGCGTGCAATGAAGCGTTTCTCGCGATCCGCGAGCCCGATTACCCAGCCTTCAGGCAGTTGCTGGGCGCGCAGCAATTTGTCGAAACTCGCTGGATCGAGGGGCACCGATAGCACATAGCGCACCGCGCCGGCGACAACCACCGGCACGTGGATCCGTACCGAGGGGTCGCTGACGACGGGCCCTGCCATGACAGGCCCAATAGCCGGCTGGCGAGTGCTGATTGCATCATCGAAGGATTTATCATCAGCACCGAAAGCCGGCTGTGCCTCATACGGGCGGACTGCGTTGAGCAGGGGCACGCGGGAAACCGTGGCGAGTCCAATGTTGCGCCAATAGGGTTGTTGTGAAGCCAGCACCCGTCGCGCCTCCTCGTGGAACGCGCGAATGTCGCCCGCTTCAAGATTTTGGGACGCGGCGAGTGCCTGCAACGTGGTAATCGAGCCTCGGAGTTCCGCGTCGACGCCGCTCATGGCCGCGCGTACACGGCCGAGCGCCTCGCTCTCGAAATTCTGGCGCTCGTGCTGCACCAGCACCGTGCCGGCAATAATTGCCATGACCAGCAACGGCGTAATCGCGCCGAGCGCCAATAGGAACAGGTGAGTGCGGATTTTCATGCGTGCGCCATGCTTTGGGCGCACCGCGTACGCTCGGGGTTCGGTGCGCATTATCCTAATGAGTCACGTCGCCACTGCATAAAAGGCACATGATGATGGTGTTTTAGATTTCAGAGAAATCTTAGCATGGAAGAAACGTGGCCGAGCGTAAAACTCCACATGCCGGGATACTGGATTTGCAAATCAAACAAAATAAAAAACAGGGAATAGAGAATAGATATTATCATTATAATCAAATACTTACATAATTATTTTATTATTCTTTGAGTGCGCCGTCGAGATCACACGGTAATCAGGTAAAGAGAGAGGCGCTTTGAGCTGCCAGCGAATGCGCCAGCGACGAATGCTTGAGCCAGCAGCATTCTGCAGCGCGCTTCTCGAACTATTTTTGGTATTACGCGATGCAGGTACTACTATGCTTTAGGAACTTTGGAGCGCTGATTACGACCCTGGCTGGGCCGCATCCACCTCCGCCGCGCTATTCCGTTCACGCCGGCAGGATGGATTGCCTCGTCAGGATCGTTCAGCATGCGCACGATTGCGCGTACAATGTCGACTAACAATGACTTTCCGAACCGCTATGAGATTACCTGCATGAACGACATGCCAGAGCCGTCCTTGCGAGACTCTATCGATGAGCAGTATCGCTTGTTGACGGAGAACGTCAAGGACTTCGCCATCTTCTTGTTGGATACCAACGAACGGATTGCGACATGGAATTCGGGCGCCGAACGCATCCTGGGCTACAAGGAAGCGGAAATAATCGGCCAACCGTACGGCATCATTTTCAATTCGCAAGAGATCATCAATCTTCAGCCCGAACATGAGCTTGAGATTGCGCGCAACAAGGGACGCTCGGAAGACGAGCGCTGGCACGTTCGCAAGGATGGATCGCGACTCTGGGCGAGCGGGGTGGTGACGCCGCTATGGGACGCAGTCGGAAAACTGCGCGGATACGCTAAAGTCATGCGGGACGTCACCGATCGCAAGAAAGCCGAGGTCGAACTCGCGGAGGCGAACCAGCGAAAAGACGAATTTCTGGCAATGCTCGCGCACGAGTTGCGCAATCCACTCGCCCCGATTTTAAATGCCCTTCATCTCTTGCGCCGGGAGAAGATAGTGAGTCCGGTGCAAGAAGAAGCGACCGGCATCATCGACCGGCAAGTGCGCCAGATTATTCGTTTGGTCGATGATCTTCTGGATATCTCCCGAATTTCCAGCGGCAAGATTCACCTTCGCAAGGAACGCGTGGAACTGAGCCACATCGTGAATAGAGCCGTGGAAACGGCTCATCCCCTCATCGAGAGCCGCAAGCACGAGCTGACGGTAGCTATTCCCCCGGAAGCCATCTGGCTTGACGCGGATGCGGCCCGGCTGGAGCAGGTCGTTGGAAATTTGCTCACCAATGCCGCCAAATATACGGAACCGGGCGGGCGCATCTGGATGACGGCCGTGCGAGAAGGGCCAGACGTGATCTTGCGGATCAAGGATACGGGTATCGGCATTTTGCCCGAGATGTTGCCGCGCATTTTCGACTTATTCGTACAGGCCGATCGCTCCCTCGATCGCGCGGAAGGGGGACTTGGCATCGGCCTGACCTTGGTAAAGAACCTCGTGCAACTCCATCAAGGCACGATAGAAGCGATCAGCCCGGGCGTGGGGCAAGGAAGCGAATTCGTGATTCACCTGCAGGCGGTTCCCGAAGTGACCGCGATGCAAGTTGAATCTGTAATCGATGAAGAAAAAAAAGGCCGGTCACTGCGCCTGCTGGTGGTGGACGATAACGCGGATACCGTTGAAAGCCTGGCCATGCTGCTTAAGCTTTGCGGACATGAAGTCCAAACGGCGAGGACCGGGCCGGACGGCTTGCACGCGGCACTCTCTAATAACCCCGAGGTTGCCATGCTCGATCTCGGTCTCCCCGGCATAGACGGCTACGAACTGGCCCGGCGCATTCGGCGCCAGACAGACAAGCCTGTCCTCATCGCCATGACCGGGTACGGGCAAGCGGAAGACCGCGAGCGCACCAAAGAGGCGGGCTTTGACTATCACCTGGTCAAACCGGTTGACCCGGAGAAGCTGCAGGACCTCCTCACCAAAATTGGTAACTTCCGCTAGGCCCTGGTGCGCAGTGCAGGTGCTATGCTTTGGGGACTTTGGAATCATGCGTTTGACCCTGTGCCGCATGACCATCCGCCGTGGTATTCAGATCGCTCCGTCCGGCTCGAGCAGCCTCGTCGGGATCGTTCAGCATGCGCACGATTGCGGTGACCTGCCTGTCGATAATGTCGGTGATCTGCGCGAGCGTGGCATCTTCACGGCCCCGCAACCGCAAAAGATAAACCGCGTTGGAAATGGGTGCAAGCGCATTGCGCAAATCATGAACCAGAGTGCGCGATAAATTACGCTGGCCATCACGACCCACCGTCAGGTTAATGTCCAAGGTTAAAGGCCATTGTTCCCCAGGTTCCAATGTCGACGGGTTTTTACGGTAACTGTCAGCGAATTCCTACAG
>JANMXV010000515.1:0-4685 GCA_031381325.1 Betaproteobacteria bacterium
ACCGCCGGAACTCGATAATTTATTGTTAATAAAGTATTTTTTATCGCTCACGAAAAAGAAAAAGCCGCGCGTGTGCTTCATCGGCGCAGCGCACGGCGACGCGGATGCCGGGCGGTTGCGATTCTATGCCGGTTTCAGCCAGCTCACCTGCACGCCCACGCATCTGCCGCTGTTCGCGCGCACGCCGCGCGACCTTGAATCGTTCGTGCTGGAGCACGACGCGATATTCGTCGGTGGAGGCAACACGCGCAGCCTGCTCGCGGTGTGGCGCGAGTGGGAACTCGACGTGCATCTGCGCAAAGCGTGGGAGCACGGCGTCGTGCTCGGCGGCGCGAGCGCGGGCTCGATCTGCTGGTTCGAGCAAGGCATTACCGATTCCATCGCCGGGCCGCTCACCGCGCTCGATTGCCTGGGTTTTCTGCCCGGCAGCAATTGCCCGCACTACGACAGCGAGCCGCTGCGCCGGCCTACTTACCGCAAGCTCATCGCGAGCGGCAAAATCCTTGAAGGCGTCGCAGCGGACGACGGTGCGGCGCTGCATTACGTCGACGGCAAACTGCTACGCGCGGTCGCCAGTCTTCCGCGTGCGAAAGCCTACCGGCTGACGCAATCCGGTCGCCGCGCCCTAGAGACGAAATTGCCCACGCTGTATCTGGGCAAGCATTAAGCGACACTGAGGACGCGGCCCGCCGGCAAAAGCCGGCGCGACGCTGTACGCCCCGCAGCACCGTGGCGCGTTAAAATACGCTTATCATGAGCGAAAAGAACAAAACTGCTGCGGCGCCTGTCGTTTCCAACTTCATCCGCAACATCATTGATGATGATCTGGCGAATGGAAAATTTGCCGGACGCGGCTGGGGCGGCAAGCCCGGCCCGGCGAACACACACCAAAGCGCGCCCGCCGACAAGGCAAAAATCCGCACGCGGTTTCCGCCAGAGCCGAATGGCTATCTGCACATCGGCCACGCCAAATCGATCTGCCTCAACTTTGGCTTAGCGCATGATTACGCCGGCGCCTGCCACATGCGCTTCGACGACACCAATCCGGAAAAAGAAGAACAAGAGTACGTCGATTCCATCATCCACGCCGTGCAGTGGCTGGGCTTCGATTGGCGCGAAAACATTTTTTTCGCCAGCGACTACTTCGATTTCATGTATGAGGCGGCGCAGTACTTGATCAGGTCGGGCCACGCCTACGTGGATGAACAATCCGCCGAAGACATGCGCAACAATCGCGGCACGCTTACCGAGCCGGGCAAGGTCAGCCCGTGGCGCGAGCGGCCCGCGGCTGAGTCATTACAGCGCTTTGGCGAAATGCGCGAGGGCAAACACGCCGACGGCAGCATGATCCTGCGCGCGAAAATCGACATGGCCTCGCCCAACATTAATCTGCGCGACCCGGCGATCTACCGCATCCGCAAGGCCACGCATCACCGCACCGGCGACAAGTGGTGCGTGTACCCGATGTACGCCTACGCGCACCCGATTGAAGACGCGCTCGAACGCATCACCCATTCGATCTGCACGCTGGAGTTTGAAGACCAGCGGCCTTTCTACGACTGGCTGCTGCTGCGTCTGGCCGAAGGCGGCCTGCTCGCCCAGCCGTTGCCGCAGCAAATTGAATTCGCGCGCCTGAATCTCACCTACGTGGTGCTGTCCAAACGCAAACTGATACAGCTCGTCAACGAAAAACACGTCGAGGGCTGGGACGATCCGCGCCTGCCCACGCTGGCCGGTGCGCGCCGCCGTGGTTACACCGCCGAAGGATTTCGTTTGTTCGCCGAACGCATCGGCGTATCGAAAGCCGATTCGTGGATCGATTACAGCATACTCGAAGAGTGCATGCGTGAGCATCTGAACGACGCTGCGCAGCGTCGTATCGCCGTACTTGATCCGGTGAAGCTCGTCATCGACAATTATCCCGAAGGCCGGCAGGAAGACTGCGTTGCCCCCAACCATCCGCAAAAACCGGAACTGGGCAAGCGCGTAATACCGCTCACGCGCGAACTGTGGATCGAGCGCGAAGATTTTGCGGAGACGCCGCCTAAAGGATTCTTCCGATTATTCCCCGGCAACAGCGTGCGGCTGCGCTACGGCTACGTCGTCAAATGCAGCGGCTGTGACAAGGATGCTCATGGCATCATCACCGCCGTCCGCTGCGAAATCATACCCGACACCAAATCCGGCACGCCGGGCGCGGACAAGATCAAAGTCAAAGGCAACATTCATTGGCTGAGCGTTGCGCATGCGTATGCTGCCGAAGTGCGTCTCTATGACCGGCTATTCAAGACCACCCACCCCGGCGCCAGCGACCGCGATTTTCTGCTCGAGCTGAATCCCGACTCCAAAAAAGTCATTACCGCGCAGCTGGAACCGGCGCTCAAAGATGCCAGGCCCGAAGACCGCTTCCAGTTCGAGCGGCACGGCTATTTTGTCGCCGACCGCGTGGACTCACTCCCCGGCGCGCCAAAATTCAATCGCGCAGTGACGTTGCGGGATTCGTGGAAGGCATGAAGCTCGCAACCTTCGATGCGATCTGCACTGCGCTGAACGATGCCGGCGTGCGCTTTCTCGTCGCAGGAGGGCTGGCAGTCAACGCGCACGGTTATTTGCGGCTGACCTATGACGTCGATCTGGTCGTTCAACTCGACAGGGAAAACGTTCTGGCTGCCTTCGCGGCGTTGACGAAGGTGGGTTACCGGCCCTCGGTGCCGGTGACCGGCGTTCAGTTCGCAGATGCCAGGCAGCGCAAAGACTGGATCAAAAACAAACACATGCAGGTGCTGAATTTTTACAATGCAAAACACCAACAAATGCCGGTGGATGTTTTCGTCACTGAACCATTTGATTTCGACCGTGAATACAAAGCTGCGATACGCGGCAAGCTGGCGCCGGGGCTGACCGTTCGTTTCGTATCCATTCCCACGCTGATCAAGATGAAGAAACTTGCCAATCGGCCTAAGGATTTGGATGATATCGATCATCTACGATCCATCGCCAAGGAAAAGCGCCGTGACCAGTAAGGCCGAGAATAGAGCTTGGGAAGCAGCGACCTGGAAAGGCAGCCGCAGTGTGCAATTGCGTGCGGCGCTGGCAATGACCCTGCGCGAGCGATTCCAGGCACTTGAAGAACTGACCGAGCTCGCGCAACGATTGGTGTCCATGCCGCGTACTTCTCCTCGCACTGTCAAAAAAAGCCCTGTGGCACGCTAATCCCACGCAACATGTATTCCGTCAAAGAGATTTTCTACACACTGCAAGGCGAAGGTGCGAACGCGGGCACGCCCGCGGTGTTCCTGCGCTTTGCCGGCTGCAACCTGTGGTCGGGCCGCGAGAAAGATCGCGCCAGTGCGGTGTGCCGCTTTTGCGATACTGAGTTTGTCGGCGTGGACGGGTCCGGTGGCGGTAAATTTCGCACAGCGGTCGCGCTGGCGAATGCGGTACTTGCGAAGTGGCCTAAGCGTGTTGGAACACAGCGCTTCGTAGTCTGCACCGGCGGCGAGCCGCTGCTGCAACTCGACAAGCCGCTGATCGCCGCACTGCACGCGAAAGGTTTTCGCATCGCCATCGAAACCAACGGTACCTTGAAACCGCCACCGGGCATCGACTGGATTTGCGTCAGCCCCAAAGCGCGCGCGCCGCTCACGCTCGAGCGCGGCGATGAATTGAAGCTGGTGTTTCCGCAGCAAGGCGCCGAACCCGAGCGTTATGAAAAACTCCGCTTCGAAAACTTTTTTCTGCAACCGATGGACGGCCCGCGCCGCACGCACAACACGCGGCTCGCTGTGGCGTACTGCAAAGCGCGTCCACAATGGCGCTTGTCGCTGCAAACTCACAAATTGATCGGCATTCCATGAGTAAGCACCCCGCCCGCAAAACATTTCGCGCTGCGACTAAGCCTGAAGTGGAAATTTCCTACGCCTTCGGCTTCGACGCTGCGCATCGCTTTACCACCACGCCGCGCGGCCACAAGTACAGCGGCATCCACGGTCATTCGTTTCAGTGTCAGGTCACGCTGCGCGGAACGCCGCGTGCGCCGCATGGGTTTGTCACTGACCTCGCTCAGGTCGAACGCATCTGCCTCGCGCTGCGCAAGCAACTCGATCACACATTATTGAATGAAATCAATAATTTAGAGTCGCCCAGCCTGGAACATCTGGCGCTCTGGATGTGGCAGCGCCTCGCCACCAAACTGCCCGGACTTGCACGCGTTACCGTGCGCCGCGATTCGCTGGGGCAGGCTTGCAGTTATAGTGGCGCGTCGGCAACGGCAAATCCATAAAAGCGCAGCCATTCGCAGCGCTACATTCGTAAACAGGGAGAAACTGATGGACACCACAGCAATACCGAAATCCTTGGCTCCGGTCGCGCTCAAACCCGACAGCACCGGAGGTCTTTCCATCGTCGACAAGCGCGCGCTACCGCGCCACCTGCAGCAGTATCTAGCGCTGCAGGATTTCATCGACCGCGCGCGCACCGTTTTGCCGCGGCCGATTTACGGCTATGTCACCGGCGGCGTGGAAGACAATGCGTCGCTGCGCGGCAACCGCAATGTGTTCGATGAAGTCGGCTTTGTGCCCAAGCCGCTGATCGACACCACCGCGCGCACCATGAAGACCGAACTCTTCGGCCGCACCTACAATGCGCCGTTCGGCTTCGCACCGATGGGCGGCACCTCCACCGCG
>JANMXV010000525.1:0-3174 GCA_031381325.1 Betaproteobacteria bacterium
CACGCTGCATTGTTTGGGCGCACCGGCCGCGAGCGTGTCGGCGATACGCTCCAGCGTGTACGGCGTGCATGCCGCCATGCCGCCGTAACCGGGCAAAGCCATGACATGAATCCGAAAACGCTGCTCCAGCGCGCGCGCAAGACCACGAAACACCTGCGCGTGGCTGGCCCAGCCGTGCAGCAACACCACTGGATTCGCAGGCGCTTTCAATGGAATGCCTTGGCCGCATCGATGAGCGCAGCGCACAGGTCACGCAGGTCGTTTTGCGTATGCGCCGCCGACACCGATATGCGCAACCGCGCCGTGCCCCGAGGCACCGTTGGCGGACGAATCGCGGGCGCCAGCACGCCGCGCAAAGCAAGGTGTTCCGCCACTTCGGTCGCCGCGCGGTTGTCACCGATTACCAGCGCTTGTATAGCGGTGATTGACGGCAATAGCCGCCACCCCTCCGGCAGGACGCATGTAACTATTTGTTTTAATTGAGTAATATTCTCGGCCAATGATTTGCGCAGCAGCGCGCCTGCGGCGATCAACTCGATACTTTTACTGACCGCGCAAGCCAGCAGCGGCGGCATCGCCGTGGTGTAAATGTAAGTGCGCGCGCGCTGCATCAACATTTCAATCAAGGTATCGTCGCCCGCGACAAATGCGCCGAACACGCCCGCCGCCTTGCCCAGAGTCGCCATGTAAATGATGCGTGGATGTTGCACGCCAAAATGTTCCAGCACACCCCGCCCGCCCGCGCCGAGCACGCCGAAACCATGCGCGTCATCCAGCAGCAGCCACGCGTCGTAGCGCTCGGCCAGCGCGAGTAACTCCGGCACCGGCGCGATGTCGCCGTCCATGCTGAACACCGCATCGGCAACGATCAGTTTGCGTTTCGCTTTTGTCGCGGCGAGCAAGCGCTCCAGTTGCGCCAGATCATGGTGCGCATAACGTTTGAACTGTGTGCGCGCCAGCAAACAAGCATCGTTGAGCGAAGCATGGTTTAGGCGGTCGGCGAATACCGCATCTTCGCGCCCCAGCAACGCTGTCACGACACCGAGATTGGCCATATAGCCCGTCGAAAACAACAGCGCGCGCGGCAGGCCCACGAACGCCGCCAGAGTTTGTTCCAATTGTTCGTGCGCGCGCGCATGCCCCAGCACCAGATGCGATGCGCCCGCGCCCACGCCGTAGGCCTGCGCCCCGGCTCGCGCGGCAGCGATCAACTCCGGATGATTAGCCAGACCCAGATAATCGTTGCTGCAAAATGCCACATAGTGCTTGCCGTCAACGATGACGTGCGCGCTTTGCGGAGAATCCAGCGTGCGGCGATGACGGCATAGACCTTTTACTTCGAGTAGTGTCAGGTCATCAAGAAGCGTAGAAAAAGGCGTGCTTTGATACATTGCCTATCTACGCCACCCCCTTCCCTCATCCCCGCCCTTCTCCCGAGGGGAGAAGGGGGTCTTCCCTCTCCCTCCGGGACAAGCGAACACTTGCCGCGGAGCAGAGGGAGCGAGGGTGAGGGAAGGCTTTTTCATCACCACCAATATCAACAAAGATATCGAGTCTCAAACACCCGTCCGATATCCGCAATCAAACCCTCGCCTCCATAGCCCGCAAACCCAACTTGGCAAACAAAGCCTGATCGCGTTCAACATCCGGGTTGCCGGTAGTCAGCAGCTTGTCGCCATAAAAAATAGAATTCGCACCCGCCAAAAAACACAGCGCCTGAATACCCTCGGGCATTTCCTGCCGCCCTGCCGACAAGCGCACCATCGCTTTGGGCATGGTAATGCGCGCGCAAGCTACGGTGCGCACGAACTCCAGCAAATCAAGTTGCGCCGTGCCATTTAACGGCGTGCCTTCCACCTGCACCAGATTATTGATCGGCACCGATTCCGGATAGGGGTTCATATTCGCCAATTGCACAATCAGCGCTGCGCGCGCGCGCCGCGTTTCGCCCATGCCGACAATGCCCCCGCAACAAACATGCATGCCTGCATCACGCACGCGCGACAACGTGTCCATGCGATCCTGCTGCGTGCGCGTGGTAATGATCTCGCCGTAAAACTCCGCTGCGGTGTCAATATTGTGATTGTAGTAATCAAGGCCCGCCGTCTTTAACTGCTCAGCCTGGCCGTCTTTGAGCATGCCCAGCGTGGCGCAGGTTTCCATGCCCAAGCCGCGCACCGCGGTAATCATCTCCACCACTTTGTCCAGATCACGCTGCTTGGGCCCTCGCCACGCCGCACCC
The DNA here is from genome assembly GCA_031381325.1 of Betaproteobacteria bacterium. Lineage (GTDB taxonomy): Bacteria > Pseudomonadota > Gammaproteobacteria > Burkholderiales > SG8-41 > UBA5216. Next base: position 2,243 of record JANMXV010000525.1, read on the forward strand.
ATGCAAAAGCGCGTGGCGCCGTTGTCTTTGGCGCACCGAGCCGCCGCCACTACTTCATCGACAGACAAAATGTCTTCGTTTTCGACATTCGTGTGATAGCGCGCCGCCTGCGGACAGTAGCCGCAGTCTTCCGGACAGCCGCCGGTCTTGATCGATATCAGCGTAGAGCGCTGCACCGCGTTGGCATCAAAATGCTCGCGATGAACCGTCTGCGCGCGATAAATGAGATCATTAAACGGCAGGTCAATCAGCGCAGCGACTTGATCGACAGTCCAGCGCAAAGCGGAAACGTTTGCCGGCTGCGGGGAGGAATTAGAGGTATCCATGGCAGTAAATTTAAGTCGAGAAAAAGAAGTGTCTTTCAAAAAACTCAATATTTTTAATAACTTGCATCATCCTCAATGAAGTCATCGTTGTCAAATACACGCTCTATTTTTTTGTCTAATTGCGTACGTTTCGTACAACAACTGGTTGCGCCCTCGTGCCTGCTATGCGCCGGCCCCAGCGCGGGCGCCCTGCTGTGCGCACCCTGCGACGCCGACCTGCCGCGCCTTGCCACACAGCACTGCGACACCTGTGCGCTGCCCATCACATCCGGCACACGCTGCGGCGCGTGTCTCTCTGACCCGCCCGCTTATGACCACGTCTGCGCGCCGTTTACCTACGCCTTTCCGATCGATGCCCTGGTGCAGGCGCTGAAGTATCGCGGCATGCTGGCGATTGCGCCGGTGTTCGGCAGCGCCCTCGCGCGCAGTCTCGATGAACGCCCGGACGTGATTATTCCCATGCCACTGGCCGATGCGCGGCTGCGTGAGCGCGGCTTCAATCAGGCGCAGGAAATCGCGCGCCACGTAGCGAAAATCACCGGCTTACCCCTGCTGCCGCGCGCCTGCCGCAAAGTGCGTGACACCCAACCGCAAGCCGCACTGCCG
>JANMXV010000576.1:0-9099 GCA_031381325.1 Betaproteobacteria bacterium
CTCGGCCGGTGTATCGAATATCGTGTGTTTGTCGCGTGTGGCACGCGTGCGCGGTGCGCACCCTACGGTTTGTATGTGTTCCACATTGAGGGGAGGGCATAGGTGTTCAGTCTTAAAAAATACTTATAAATCAATTAGTTATGAGTAATTCTCCTGAGAGGCGCTGTTGTCATCGCACAAAAATTTATATCGGTTAAACTTTATCCACAGGCGGCGCACGCCGCTATTGATCGACTGTTACAGGAGAATTTCACATGGCTTTGATGGATTTCATTAAGGGCGAACTGCTCGACGTCATTGAGTGGACGGATGATTCCCGCGATACCTTGTCGTACCGCTTTCCCGATGAAGACAAAGCGATCAAGCGCGGCGCGCAGTTGATTGTGCGCGAATCGCAGGTGGCGCAGTTTGTTTATCTCGGCGAGTTCGGCGACACCTTCAAACCAGGCAAACACACGCTGGTCACCGACAACATTCCGGTACTGACCAAACTCAAAAGCTGGAAATACGGCTTTGAGTCGCCGTTCAAAGCCGACGTGTATTACGTCACTACGCGGCTGTTCACGGGTAACAAGTGGGGCACGGCGAATCCGGTAATGCTGCGCGACAAGGATTTCGGCATCGTGCGGCTGCGCGCGTTCGGCACCTATGATTTCAAGATCGTCGATCCGAAAATATTCCTCAAAGAAGTCGCCGGCAGCGATTTCCATTTTCATCTGGACGAGTTTGCCGACACCATGCGTTCGCGCATGGTCAGCGTGTTCAGCGACGCGATGGCGAGCTCCGGCGTGCCGGCGCTGGATATGGCGACGCGTTATACCGAGTTGGGTGATGCGCTGTTACTACTCATCAATCCGGCCATCGGGCCCAAGTACGGACTGGAGATCACCAGCTTTCTGGTCGAGAACGTGTCGGTGCCGCCCGAAGTCGAGGCGGCCATCGACAAGCGCTCGAGCATGGGCGCAATCGGCAACCTGAATGACTATGTGAAATTTCAGATGGCCGAAGGTTTGGGCAAAGGTACCGGCGGCGGCATGGGCGGCACCGCAGCCGAGATGGCGATGGGTTTCGCCATGGCGAATCAGATGATGAATCAACCCGGCGGCATGCTGGGCGCGCAAGGCACACCGGCAGTGGCGCCAGGCGTCGGTGTAGCTGCGGCAGGGCCAGTGGCGGCGGCGCCCGCGATGCCGGATCTGATGGGCGTGCCGGAGGTGGCGAAGTTGCTGGGCGTATCCGACGCCGACGTACTGGCGACGCTGGAAAAAGGTGAACTCAAAGGCAAGAAAATCGGCTCGACCTATCGCATCACGCGGGCGGCGGTTGATGAATTCCTGAAGAGTTAGGCCATGGCGCAAGCTGCGGCAGAAGCTCAGTCGGAAGTAAAGGCGCGCGCCAAGCACACCTGTCCCGCATGCGGCGGCGAGGCGGTTTGGAATGCCGGCAAGCAAGCGCTGGTGTGCGGATTTTGCGGCACAGTGGCGCCCGGCAAACTGGATGAAGCGTCGTCTGGCAAGATCATTGAGCATGATCTGTCGAGTGCGTTGCGCAGCATTCCCGATGACAAGCGCGGCTGGGGTGCGCAAAAGCAATCGGTGAAATGCCAGAGCTGCCAGGCGATATCGGTATTTGACCCCACGCGCCAGTCGCAGGCCTGCGGGTTTTGCGGTGCGACGGCGCTGGTGCCGTACGAGGAAGTCAAAGAAGCGTTCTCGCCGGAAAGCCTGCTGCCGATGAAGATAGAAAACAGCAAGGCGCGCGAATTGATCAAGACCTGGTACGGTTCGCGCTGGTTTGCGCCGAGCAAGCTGAAAAAAGCGGCGCTCACCGATATTGTGAAAGGCTTGTACATTCCGTACTGGACATTCGACGCGCAAGCCAACGCCGATTGGGAAGCCGAGGCCGGCTACTACTATTACGAAACCGAGGAATATACCGACAGCCAAGGCAACCGGCAGACGCGCCAAGTCCAACGTACCCGTTGGGAATATGCGAGTGGCAGCATAGCCCATTTTTTTGATGATGATCTGGTGCCCGCATCACTGGGCATACAGGCAAATCATTTGCGCGCGGTGGAGCCGTTTCCGACGGCAGAGCTTGCGCCATACGATCCCGCGTACTTGTCAGGCTGGGTGGTTGAGCGCTATCAGATTGATCTGGTGGCGGCGGCGCAACGCTCGCGCCAGCAAATGGAACAGCAGGTGCAATCGATGTGCGCATCCGCAGTGCCCGGCGACACACACCGCAATCTGAATGTGCGTTCAGCGTACTCCGGGCAAACGTTTAAACACATCCTTGCGCCGATCTGGATGTTGCAGTACCGCTATGGCGTGAAAAATTTTCAGGTGGTGATGAACGGCTACAGCGGAAAAATCTCAGGCGATTATCCGAAGAGCTGGGTGAAGATCATGTTTGCCGCGCTGGCGGTGATCATGGTCTTGCTGATTGTGTTCAGTGTAATGGGACAAAGGTAATTATCATTAAAAAACAAATAGTTACCTTATCTACAGTGCCGCCAACACCGGCGGCAATAGCAGCGCGAGTTTGGCGCGTTCCACAGTAGCCGCGCCGTTCAGTGCGAAGCCCAGCAGCTTTCCTGATGCATCCACGAACAGCGATTTAATACCATCAGGCATGTGCTCGATTTTCCATTCACCTGCCGCGCCCGGCGCGGGTGGCGAAACAATCGTCGGGCACGCCGGCGTCTTTACCATCACCGGCATCGCGGGGAAGCTTACCGCCGTAGGCTTGCCTGCGAGTGTTGCGCCGAGTGCGCGCGCCGCATGCATGATGGGCATCACATAAGGCATCACCAGGCCTTCGATCTCCATGCAGTCGCCCAGCGCGTAGATGTCTGCATCGCTGGTGACCAGGTTGCGATTGACTACTATGCCGCGATGGGTTGTGAGGCCTGCTGCGCGGGCAAGCAGGGTGCGCGGTTTGAGGCCGACGGCGGATAACACCACATCGGCTTGCAGCGTTTCACCGTTGTCGAGCATGACTCGCAATGCGCCGCCATCGCGATTCACGGATTTCGTGCCGGCGCCAAAGTGCCACGTAACACCCAGCGCGGCGAGTTTTTGCTGTAGCAGCGCGCCGCCTTCCGGCGGGAGCAAACGCCCCAGCGGTTGATTGGCGATATCGATCACATCAACGCGGTGCCCCGCCACAACGAGATCATTGGCGAATTCGCTGCCGATCAAACCGGCGCCGATAATCACGATGTTTTTTCTGCCTTCAAGAAGTGCATTAAAACGCCGGTAATCATCAAGGTCGTTGACGGTGACAATGGCATCTGTTGCATCGCCCGCGATGGGAAGCCGAATTTGTTCAGCGCCCAGCGCCAGCACCAGCTTTGAATAGGCCAGGGTTTCATCACCGATTTGCACCGTGTGCGCGGCGGCGTTGATGGCTTTCACACGCGTGCGCGCGCGCACGGTTGCATGGAGTTGCGTGGTCATCTGCTCCGGGGTGTTGAGCGCGATGGCGGACGGTGCTTTTTTCGACGCCAGCGCGTTGGACAGCATCGGTTTGGAATAGAAGTGCCCGCTGTCGGCGGCGATCACGGTGAGCGGCGTTTCCTTGTCAAGCTTGCGCAGTTCTTTGGCGGCGTTGTAGCCGGCAAGGCCGCTGCCGAGAATGATGATGGGGTTCATGGGAAGACTCAGGTTGGAAAAAAAATATCGCCACGAGGTTGGTGGCGGTGGACGGGTGCGAATTCTATCGCATGCACACGCCGCGGTGCTGCGTATTCAAATGCGGGCGTCAGCCTCACCATAAAAAACGCATGACCGAAGTCATGCGTTCAAGCCCGTTTGACGGGACAGCGATAAATCAATCGCGGTGGATCAGATCACCGGATTCGGCGTTTTTGCCGGCACCCCGCGTTCCAGGGCCGAGGCCACACCCAAACCGTAAGCCGGATCGGCCTTGGTGCAGTTGGCGACGTGCCGTTGCTGAATAGCTTTCGACGCGCCGCCGACCGAACGCGCCGTGTTCTCGCACAGCAGCTTTTGCTTGTCCGCCGTCATCAGGCGAAACAGGTTGCCGGGCTGGCTGTAGTAGTCTTCGTCGGTTCGGTGATTCCAATGGTCGGCCGCGCCTTCGATGGCCAATGGCGGCTCTGAAAAATCCGGCTGCTCCTGCCACTCGCCTTTGCTGTTGGGCTCGTAGCCTATTGTCGCGCCCTTGTTCCCGTCGCTGCGCATTGCGCCGTCTCGGTGGTAACTGTTGAACGGACATTTCGGCGCATTCACCGGAATCTGGTGATGGTTGACGCCGAGCCGGTAACGCTGCGCGTCGCCGTACGAGAACAAGCGTGACTGCAGCATCTTGTCAGGCGAGAAGCTGATGCCGGGCACCACGTTGGCAGGCGAAAATGCAGCTTGTTCGACGTCGGCGAAATAGTTCTCCGGGTTGCGGTTCAACTCGAGGATGCCAACGTCCATCAGCGGGTAATCCTTGTGCGGCCAGACCTTGGTCAGGTCGAACGGATTGAGGCGGTACGTCCCCGCGTCCTTCTCCGGCATGATCTGCACGCGCAGTTTCCAGCGCGGGAAGTCTTTCTTCTCGATGCTGTCGAACAGATCGCGTTGCGCGCTTTCGCGATCACGGCCGACCAGGTCGGTGGCGTCTGCATCGCTAAGGTTCTTGATGCCTTGCATGCACTGGAAATGAAATTTCACCCAATGGCGCTGATTGGCCGCATTGAGGAAGCTGAAGGTATGGCTGCCGAAACCGTGCATGTGGCGATACGACGCCGGAATGCCGCGGTCGCTCATCACGATGGTGACCTGGTGCAGCGCTTCAGGCAGCAGGGTCCAGAAATCCCAGTTGTTATCGGCGCTGCGCAGATTCGTTTTCGGATCGCGCTTGACGGCGTGATTCAGGTCCGGAAATTTCAAGGGGTCGCGCATGAAAAACACCGGCGTATTGTTGCCCACCACATCCCAGTTGCCTTCTTCGGTATAGAACTTGACGGAAAAACCGCGGATGTCGCGTTCCGCATCGGCCGCGCCGCGCTCGCCGGCGACGGTTGAAAACCGCATGAACAGATCAGTCTTCTTGCCCACCGTTGAAAACAGCTTTGCCCTGGTGTATTTGGTGATGTCGTGGGTGACGGTAAAGGCGCCGAAAGCCCCCGATCCTTTCGCGTGCATGCGCCGCTCGGGGATCACTTCACGAGCAAAATGCGCCAGCTTTTCGAGGTGCCATACATCCTGCAGTAAAACCGGCCCACGCGGCCCGGCGGTTTGGGTGTTCTGGTTATCGACGACCGGTGCGCCGGCCGCGGTGGTTAATTTATTCATTGCATGATTCCTTTTCAGTTAAGTCCCGCGCGATGGTTAGCGACGCACTACTTTTCAAGCAAGCTTCTAAGCATCCAGGCCGTCTTTTCATGTATCTGCATTCTTTGCGTCAGCAGATCGGCACTGGGTTCGTCATTGGCCTTATCCACCAGCGGGAACACCGAGCGCGCGGTGCGCACGACGGCTTCCTGCCCTTCGACCAGCAGTTCGATCATCTTCTCTGCTTTGGGGACGCCGGCGGTTTCCTTGATCGAGGACAACTTCGCATACTCTGAGTACGTGCCTGGCGCCGGATAACCCAGCGCGCGTATGCGTTCCGCGACCAGATCCACTGCCAGCGCCAATTCGTTGTACTGCGTCTCGAACATTAGGTGCAGCGTCTGGAACATCGGTCCCGTCACGTTCCAGTGGAAATTATGAGTCTTGAGATACAGCGTGTACGTATCCGCAAGCAGGCGCGACAATCCGTCCGCGATGGCTTTGCGATCCTTATCTTTGATGCCGATATCGATTTTGCTCATGAGAGCCTCCGTGTTGTTGCGTTAGATTGAAGGGGTGGTTACCCCGCGCTTGCGGGGAAGCCCGCCCATTACGCCGCCAGTAACACCATCTCAAAATCTTCCTTCGCGATGCCGCATTCCGGGCAGGCCCAGGTTGACGGCACTTCGTCCCAGCGGGTACCGGCTTTGATGCCGTGCTCCGGATCGCCGACCGCTTCATCATACACATAACCACATACCACGCATTGCCATTTTTTCATTTTAGTCTCCTTGAGTTAAGTTTGAGTTTATTGGTGGTGATAGTGGGTGCGGTGCTAACGTTTTCCCTCACCCTCGATCCCTCTGCTCCGCATCAAGTGTTCTCTTGTCCCGTGGGGAAGAGAAGTAAAGCCCTTCTCCCTCCGGGAGAAGGGTTGGGATGAGGGAAGGGTGTAGCGCAAGCACGCAATACTCAAGCAGCGCGCACGTTCGCCAGCGTAGCCCTGTAGTGATTAGCATGGCGCTCTTCAACTTTAGCCAGCGCAGCAAATCGCTTCGCTGCTTTGGCCAGCGTCTGCTGAAAGCGCGCAGCGTGTTCTTTTGATTCTGCTATCTGCTCGTCCATTTCCTTCACAGCCGCAGTGTTGCCTTCCTGCTCGGCGAGGTGACGGAAATTCGGATACATCTCGGTGTACTCGTAAGTCTCGCCCGCAATTGCCATTTCCAGCGCCTTGGCGGGTGTGAGTTGCGCAGGCGGGTAGAGCAGGTCGAGGTGGCCGAAGGCGTGCTGCACTTCCTGATCGGCGGTGTCTTCGAATACTTTCGCAGTGGCCTGGTCGCCTTGCGCGCGGGCGACCTTGGCGAAATAGCGGTATTTGATGTGCGCCATCGACTCGCCGGCGAAGGCGGATTCGAGGTTCTTTATTGTAATGCTGGTGACTGATTCCGGTTTCATGTTGCGTCTCCTGGGTAATTAAGGTTCGCGTGTGGTTCACGCTTGGGACGCATTTTGATGATATGCGTGGAATCAATCCAATTGATTGTTATGATCTTGTCGATAGATAAAAACTATGAGGATTTCCGTAACAATAAAAGTTGTTTAAAAACAAATGTTTTCAACACCTCAGGCGACAGGCAGCGCCCGGCCCGTATCCGATGCCTGCTGGATGGTATCGATGAAGCGATGCAGGTCAACCGCGGTGTCAAACGTCGGCAGGCCGCTCGGGCTCTTGCCGGCGCCGCCAGTACGAACGGCCTCGGCGAACAGGGCATACATCTGCCCGACGTTGAACGGATCGCCGCGGGGGAAGCCGGCCGGCACATGCACGAAGCGCTCGGGTATCACCAGCTCGCTCAACGCATGGCTGCGTTGTGCGCCTTGCAGCCGCAGCATCTCGCCGCGCTGAGACGAGACGTTCCCGGTGGCGACCAGCGCGCCTTCCCGCCCGAAGATCTCCATCCGAAAGCCGCCGCCGGCCCAGGGAACGGCCCCGACATGAACCGATGCCACCGCGCCGCTTACGAGCTGTCCGCTGACCAGCACGTTGTCGGGCGAAGTGACATCTACCAGCTTCCGGGTGTCGGTTTCGTACCATTGCTTGGCTTGGGTCGTGACCAGGCACGCTACCCGCGCGAAGTTGCCCGCGACGAAGCGCAAGGCGTCGATGACGTGCCCGTTGGCGATGGTCAGGGTGTTCGCGCCGAGGCTGGCATCGCGTTGCCAGGTTCGGCTGGAGGGGCGCTCCAGTGTGCCGTCACGCATCGTGGTGACGTGACAGGCCAGCACCTCGCCCACATAGCCGGCCTCGATCTGCTCCTTCATGTAAAGCAATGCAGGGCTGACCCGCGATTGCAGGCCGACGGCGGTCTGTACGCCCTTGGCCCGCGCCAGTGCCGTTAGTTCTTCGGCTTCGGCAGTGTTCCGGCCGAGCGGCCACTCGGTGTAAACATGTTTGCCTGCTTCGATGGCGGCCCGGGTCGGCTCATAGTGCGACGGCACGCGCACTACCACCGCCACCGCGTCTATCTCCTTTGATGCCACCATCGTACGGTAATCGGTGAAGGCGAGCTTCGCGCCAAATGCTTTGCGCGCTGCATCCGCACTCTCAGGGTTGCGAGTACAGACCGCGGTCAGTTCGACATCCGGGTGAGCCAGCAGCGCCGGGAAATGCGACTGCGACGCCCAGGTCGAACGAACGTTGGCGCCAATAAACCCCAGGCGAATTTTGTTTGCCATGAAGCAAGCTCCTCAAAGTGGTTACGCCTTGCATTATTCCAGAGATCGCGCGATGCCATTCACCGCGTTCGGTTACTGCCTGCCGGTCGATCCGGATTATCATTACATCTGTAAATCGACAACGCGCGTCGCAGTAAACCTGCATTCAAGCTACGATAAATTTTAATGGGAGGTGACACGTGAGAGAGAACAGCATACGCAGGGCCGTGCGTGAGGGGCGGGCCGCGCTCGGCACCGGGCTCAAGGAGTTTGCAACGCGGGGTGTTCCATGGATTATTGAATCGTCTGGTTTCGATTATTGCATGATCGACATGGAACACGGCGCGTTCGATCTGGAAACCATTGCCAATCTCGCCGGGTGGTTCGCGGCGACAAACGTGTCACCGATCGTGCGCATCCACAAAGCCTTCATTCATCTGATTCCGGCCATTCTGGATCAGGGCATTATGGGTATACAGATTTCGGACGTCGACAACGCGGAAGAAGCGCGCGCCATTGTTCAACAAGCCAAGTATCCGCCAATTGGCAACCGCGGCATCTCGCAAATGGGTTCCCATACGAATTACAAAGGCTATGGCGCCCGTTACCACACCGAATACAGCCCGTGGGCCAACGACAACATTATCATCTGCCCGTCGATAGAGTCGCTCGAAGGCCTGGAGAACGTGGACGAGATCGCCGCGGTCGAGGGCATAGACATGATTGCGTACGGCCACTCCGATTTGAGCGCCAGGCTGGGCATTCATTTGCAGCTCGATCACCCGCGCTTCAAAGCCGTGGTGCGCCAAATAGCGGATGCGTGTAAAAAGCACGGCAAACTCGCCAGAGGCTCGGCGGAGACGGAAGCGCAGATCGGGGAGTACTATCAGCTCGGTTGCAAAGTATTGAATCTGCCCGGCACCGACCTCAGCACCTACCATGACGGTCTTAAGGCGCGCGCCGATCGTGCGCTTGCCCGGCTCAAATCCATTGGCGTTCCGGCGTCGTGAGTACGCGATGACGGAGATGGGAATGGATAAATTACAGAACGTTCACCCCGGCGAAATACTTCTCGAAGCGTTTCTACTCCCGCTGA